>CANHHX010000045.1 GCA_947461125.1 Bacteroidota bacterium
CAAATGATTCCCCGGCTTCAATCCCACAAATGCTATCTCGTATTCCCGCCGATGACTCATAACCGATTTTTAAGGGTTGGCAAAGTTAGGTCAAAATGACGGAAGTCCCAAAGGAAAATGGGATATTTGTAGACATGAAAATATTTTTTGTTTGTCTGGCTTTGGCGCTGCTACTCATGGGCTTTGGTTATTTCCCAGCTACTGTGGAGCAGTATTACAGCAGTGGGCTATATCCGGTGCTCCTAGCCCTAAGGCTTTGGCTTACGGCCTGGGTACCATTTAGTATTGGAGATTTGCTTTATATAATTGTATTTATATACTTGATTTACAAGTTAATAAGAAGTTTAATTCATATTAAAAAAGAAGTTGTAAATAGAGGAAAGATTTGGCGCGTTAGCGCCATAATCCTACTTGTTTGGATATCGTTTAAACTGTTGTGGGGGCTTAATTATGACCGCCTGGGAGCGGGGCACCTGCTTGATATTGAGCAAAAAGCCTATTCGGGCGCAGCGGTAGATAGTCTCGTAAACGAGCTTATTGATAGCCTCAATAGCACCAGAAAACAAATAGCTGAGGCAAAAATACAGGTAGATACCCTCCCCGTTGGTAACCCAGCGCCATATTTTACGATGGCACAGGAGGCTTACCAAAGAGCAAAAACTTCCTATCCTTTTTTACCAAAACAGGCCCCAAGGGTAAAAGCAACCTTTTTTAACCCGCTCGCCGATTATGTGGGCTTTACTGGATATTTTAACCCATTTACCGCAGAAGGTCAGGTGCGCACCGATATGCCCGGATTAGAGTTACCTTTTGTGGCCTGTCACGAAACGGCGCATATGCTTGGGTTTGCCAGTGAGTCGGAAGCCAACTTAATGGGATACATGGTGGCTACAAAAAGTGCCAACCCTTATGTTAGGTATAGTGCTTACAACGAAATATTTTCCTATGCCCAGCGGGAGCAGTTTGTGTTATTGGCGCAACAAAAAGATTCGGTGAGGTTTATGGGTGCGGTGGCGCACAATAAAGCGCGCCTTGACACACTTGTAAAGCAGGACCGTAAAGCGGTGCGCAACTTTTTTAATAGACACCGCAGCAGTGTGGCGCCCATCATGTCGGGTGTGTATGAACAGTATTTGTTTTTAAACAAACAAAATGCAGGACTTAAAAGTTATGACGAAGTAATAGGCTGGCTAATTGCTTTAAAAAATAAAAAATGAATAATACGCTAAAAGCAGTGCTCTCCATTTCACTATGTTTTGTGTTAGGATCTAGTGGGGGACTGATCACCATTAACGAAATACCGGGCTGGTATGCGACGCTACAAAAGCCAACCTTTAATCCACCCAACTGGCTTTTTGGTCCGGTATGGACGGCGCTCTATATTATGATGGGTGTGGCTTTTTATTTGGTGTGGCGCAACCCGCCTTCGGCGGCTCGCAAAAAAGCGCTCAGCGCTTTTTTGGTTCAGTTTGCACTGAACTGCGCCTGGACACCAGTCTTTTTTGCGATGCATCAACTTGGTGCAGCCCTTGTTGTAATAGTACTCATGTGGCTTGCAATACTGCGCACGATTTTCCTATTCGCTCCGTTTTCAAAAACAGCGTCGTGGTTGCTCGTGCCTTATATTAGCTGGGTAAGTTTTGCAACACTATTAAATGCAGCGATCTGGTGGCTGAACCAATAATAAATTAAACACGCATTAAACCGCTCATTAAAACTTGTTCTTCCACATCATACTTTCGATAGGCTTGTTGGGCTGACCTGAGTATTTTGCGTTAGACTTTTGGTTGTACTTCACTTCAATTTCGCCATCCACCGGGAAATAAATGAGTTGCCCAATTGGCATGCCCTTGTATACACGCACGGGTTGCTTACAAGAAATTTCTAGCGTCCAGTTACCACAAAATCCAACGTCACCTTTACCGGCTGTTGCGTGGATGTCGATACCCAAACGACCGGTAGAAGATTTACCTTCTAAAAACGGAACGTGTGCATGTGTTTCTGTGTATTCAAGTGTAACCCCTAAATAAAATTTACTAGGCTCAAGAACAATGCCTTCGTCGGGGATTTCAAAATAATCTATGGTATTGTGCTTTTTAGCATCGAGTACTTCATCTACATAAAGCGCCATGGTGCTGCCAAGGTGAACATCATAACTATTACTACCTAAATCTGCGCGGTTATAAGGCTCAACTTTGATCGTCCCTTTCTCCATTTCTTCTAAAATACGCTTGTCTGTCAGAATCATTTTTGTGTTTATTTATGGTTGGAATGCAAATAAATCTTAAATCTGCAAACTAAACCGCTATTATTGTAAGATGCCACTCTTTTATCAACAAAATATTAACGACACCACTAGGCTTGCCGTTTGGCAATTAGCTGAGGAGGAGTCGTTTTTTGGTGGTTTTACAGATATTGTGCATCCGCAAAAACGGCTGCAACACCTTGGTGGCCGCTATTTGCTCGGTTATTTGTTTCCAAGTTTTGATAAAGCGGCCATTGCCATTGCGGCTTCAAAAAAGCCATTTTTACCTGATGGGTCGCATCAGTTTTCTATTTCACATTGTACCCAGTATGCGGCGGCGCTGGTAAGTACCAGCAGTCGGGTAGGCATCGACATTGAAGCAATTACAGAAAGGGTCCATAAAATCCAGCATAAATTTTTGCATCCACAGGAGCAGGCTGCATTACAAACAAACATTTCTGATACATTAAACCTAACCACACAACTCACCATTTTATGGTCTTGCAAAGAAGCTATTTTTAAATGGTGGGGAACTGGCAATATCGATTTTAGTGCGCAAATGATATTGGAACAAATGCCATTAGCACAAGACGGAATTTTACCTGCACGATTTATAGAAAAATCTGGAACTGAACATGCACTTTTAGTCCATTACAAAGTGATGGATCAATTGTGTTTGGTATGGGTGTGTAGCGAATAATATTACTTTACGAAAACAAAAAACCCAGAACATGTCTGGGTTTGTGCAATCCTGTAATAGATATAAATTTATTATAATATATAGCATGCATTATACTATCTGATGGGAAGATTTTGTCATTCTAATTTTTACACAATTATGTATTAATTTAAACAATAATAAATACATTTGTATTAATCTCCCCAACCCCCTTTTTGGACAATAATATATCACCTTCTACAATAAATATAGAAGGAACTTATAATTTATTTTAATTGCAAAAAAAAACTTTCTCATATGTTTAGTATCAATTGTAAAAACAGATATCAATTTATTTTTTTCTTCTGTTTTTTATTTTCAATTAACTATTTACAAGCGCAGACAAATGTGAGTGGAAATATAACTTCAAATACAACTTGGACAAAGGCAGCTAGTCCGTATATAATATCATCAAACCTTTTAATTAGTTCAGGTGCAACTTTGACTTTACAGCCTGGTACTATTGTAAAATTCAATGAGAACTATGGTTTAACTGTAAATGGTGAATTAATTGCAAACGGGAATAGCTCTGACTCTGTTTACTTTATTAGTAATAGTGCTTCACAAAAATGGAAGGGAATTACTTTTACATCAAGTTCAATATCTAGTAATGTTGATATTTCAGATGATTACATAGGTGGGTCATTAATTAGTTACACTTCTATTAGTTCAGTTTCATCAGTTAGTGGTGCCATTTATACTGTAAATAATGCTTTGTTGGTAAAGAACTCATCAATATTTAACAATTCAGCAAATGGTATAAATTTCAGTTATGATGGTAGTTTTAGTTTTAATAAAATAATTGTAAAAGACTCCAAAATTTTTGCAAATATTGGTAATGGTATTTTTTATGATGGCTATCGAATGAACGGTACATTTAAATTAATAAATAATATTATTTCAAATAATAGCTTGAATGGTATAACCACAGGTGCAGGAGATGGCGGAGGTAGTCATATAAATTTTTTTACAAATAATACTATCAAAAATAATGGAGGTACTGGCATTATTGCAAATGCAAATGGTACACAAACAATTAGTTATAATTTAATTTATGGTAACCTGAATGGTATTTATTCTCGCGGTAATGGTACTTATTCGATAATTAAAAATCAAATTATATCTAATCTAGGTTACGGTCTTAATTGTATTTATACAACTCATCTAATCAATAAAAATATAGTTGTTAATAACAAAGGAGGTTTGTTGTTTAGTCAAGGTGGTGATTATACAGTTAATAATAACATGTTTATTAATAATAATTATTTTGTAAAATCTAATAGTTCCTGGAGTTCTAGTGTGAATATTTATAACAATATGATTGCAAAAAATTCTTCAACATCTGAAAATTTAATAACTACATTCCAGCCTGAAAGCGGTACTCCTGCTTATAAAGTAAATAACAATAGTATAATTTACAATAATTATACATATTTAATTTTTAATGCAAGAAATGTTACAAGTAATAATATAGATGCAAAAAATAATTTTTGGGGAACTACTATTTCTGCAGATGTTCAGAACTCGGTTTATGATTTTAATCAAAATGCAAATAAATCTTCGGTGGATATAACACCAATTTTGACATCAATGATTACTACAATACCTATTTCTATTGTAAAGAATGTTACGAAAACTTTATCATCAGGTCGTGTAGTTTTAACTTGGACCGCAAACGCAGAATCAGACATTGCCGGGTACAAAATATACTACGGAGGCTTTACTGGTTATTCCTATACAACTTCTGCTGACGCTGGAAACGTATTAACTTATACTTTGCCAGTAGGAGTTGCAATTACAGAGGACATTGCAGTAACTGCATATGATGCTAGTAAGGACGGGACGGATGATCAATATGACGGAAATGAATCTTGGTATTCGCCCGCTAATATTGCGCCTGCGGCCCCTTCAAATTTAGTAGTTGATGCTGGGGCAAGAAAAGTTAAGCTTTCATGGACCGCTAGCCCTTCAACGGGTATAGATAAATACAATATTTATAGGTCCGTTGATGGAATTAATTTTACATTTTCGCAGTCTACAAAAAATACTAATTTAATTGAAGAAGCTTTAACACCAAATGTAAAGTACTTTTATAGAGTAACTGCATTTGATAGTTTAGACTTAAGTTATGATAATTATGGGTTAGAAAGTCAAGCTACTGCAATAGTTGAAGCAAGACCTGATCGAATTACTTATGTTTCTCCTTCTGGTAATAATACCACAGGCATAGGTAGTGCTGCTGCTCCATATTTGAAAATTCAAAAAGCAATTGATCAATCAAGTACTGGTGATACTGTTTATGTAAGACCCGGTACTTATAACGAGAGTATTCTAATTAATAAATCTATTTTAGTAAAATCTACCGAAGGACCCGATAAAACTAAATTAATTCAAGAATCAGGAATTGGATATTCAATTAAAGTGTTTAATCCTGCATTTAGTGATCCTTATACCACAACACGGATTGATGGATTTTATATGAATGGTAATGGAAACTCAAACAATAGTACAGGATTACGGGTAGAACAAAAAGCATATGCTACATTAGACAATGTCTTTATGGATGGATATGATGTTAATTTAAGTACCTATTACGGTCATTATAATGTTAATAATTCAATATTTTATGGAAGTAGAATATTCGCACTAGGTGATGCAGGTGATTCAGATAAATTTAATATTGTTCGAAATTCTACAATTGTTAATACTTCATGGTCTGTTTATGAGGCAAGTACAAGTTCTACACATAGATATTACAATCTTATTATAACAAATGAAAAGTCTAAACCTTTTCAATCACCAAACCCTTTTAATGGACCAAGGCCATTCCTATATAATGTTATTTTAGATAAAACATTTGCCAATTATAATCCACAAGATGGCTCAACTCGCCTCATAGTGGATAATGCCGAATCAATGAGATTCAAAAATTTGGCATCCAAAGATTTTAGTTTAGAAAACACATCTCCTGCAATTGGATACGGAAATAGATTACTATCTAATACAATTGACTATGCTGGCCAATCTAGGCCAAATCCCGCAGGAAGTAACCCTGATGCGGGCGCTTTTGAAAATATTTTCAATCACCCAGCTCCTTACATTGATACTGATAGTTCTAGAAATGGCATTATTTTATTAAAAATGACGCAAACTCCCGCCGGAACTGTTAATAAAATTAGTGTGTATAAGGGAGTTGCTCCATCGCCAACTACAAAGTATTCAGATACAACTTTAGTTTCAAGATATCCTGATAGTTTAAATTCTATTTTCAATAAAGTTTTATACTATCGATTAACTTCTACTGGATCTAATAACATAGAAAGTGGTTTTGGTAATGAGATTAGGACTATAGCATTTACGCCTCCATCATTAACTTTTCCATCAGACAAGTTGGTTAAGTCAGATACGGCTATTAATTTTCAGTGGGAGAAGATTGATAATGCTACTAATTATAAAATCCAAATTTCAACCGATTCTAATTTTCTGACTGGGGTAATTGAATTAAGTAAAGCCGATACTTTTATTTTAAGAAACAGCCTTGTAGATAATACCACCTATTTTTGGAGGGTACAAACAAATGACTCTGTGCATTTTAGTAAATGGTCGAATCCATATCGTTTTCAGACATTTATCCGCAGGCCTATTTTAAGCAAAATTGTTACTTCGAATAATAGGATCAATCTCACATGGGCAGTTACTAGTTCAAGAAATCTTAAAGCATTTAAAATTTACAGAGCTACAAGCACAAATCCTACTGTTAAAATCGACAGTATTAGCTCAAGTATATTTTCGTATAACGATTCTGTTGCAAATGGCATCAAATATTTTTATCGAATAACTGCCATTAATACTGATGATGTGGAGAGTGATTATAGTAATGAATTATTTGCAAATTCTTTTAACGGGACGGCACTTGACACCCCTGTAAATAATAAAATTAAAGAACAATTGAAGCCAACATTTAAGTGGCGTAGTGTTCAGGATGCAACAAAATATAATTTACAGATATCTACTGATTCTTTATTTGGCAATTCGAATATTGTAGATACTGCAATTACTGGCACATCCCTGTTTTATACAAAGGGTTTGGCAGATAATACAACATTTTATTGGAGAGTTAGGGCAGGGGATGATAAGGGGTATAGTAATTGGACTAAATTTAATTTTTTCCAAACATTTGTATTGCCGCCTTCACTATTAAGAATTTCTCCGGCTAATAAAATAGATACCTTGGCATGGTCTGTTCAATCTCCAAATAATATAAAATATTTTAAAATTTACCGTGATACTATAAGAAACCCTATAATGCTACTTGATTCAATAGCAGGTTCAGTTCGAACTTATATTGATACTAATGGCTTAAGGTTAAATGTAAAATATTATTATAGAATTGTGTCAGGTAATAATCAAAATATAGAAAGTGATTATAGTAATGAGCTATCTGCAACACCTTTTAATAGATTGCCTAAAGCAGTTTCATTATCCAACAAAACATTTAATAATGTTGGTGAATTTAACTATGTTAGAACAAATTATTCTGCAGTTGGTAGTGTAGATCCAGATGGACAGATCACCTCTTATAAGTGGTTTGTAAATGATAGTTTAATTAATGATAAAGATTCTATCCTGATTAATTTCTTTAATCAAGGAACAAATAAAGTCAAACTTATAGTTACAGATAATGATGGTGGAAAAGATTCATCCTCTGCTAATGTAACTTTAAGTTCATTTGTAAAATCTTTCCAAGGTGGATTCCTTGGCGGTATTGCTGCTTTGAGTCCCAACATAATTTATACTGCCGATTCAACATACAGTCCAATTAATGGTGCTTCGATAAGTCGTTTAGACAGGAGTGGAAATACAGTATATCCACTTGTTGTAAGCTCAAAAATCTTTACTACCCCATCTGTTTCCTCAGATTCATCAGTTTTCATTACAAGTGGAAGCTCTTTGAATGGCTTCAATAAATCAGGTGCTCCACTTTGGTCAACTATACCATTGGGGGGATTATCTTATGTTACCCCAACAATTGATTCTTTATTTAATAGAATTTACGTAGGCGTATCAAATAAAAACTTCTTCGCTATCGATTATAAAACTGGTAAAGTTGTTTGGAATCTAATTGGGGACGCCCCAGTTAATGCCTCTGCAATAATTACTGGTGATCGTAAATTGGTGTTTACAAGTCAAACAGGCACCCTGTACGGCTTTGATATTCGAACCAATGTTGTGCAAACAGCTCCAAAATGGACTACTAATTTTGGTGAAATTATAACAAAATCTCCTGCTGTTGATGCAAATAATAATTTGATTATTGGTACTGAAACAGGTAAAGTTTTAAAGGTTACATTAAATGAGGATGGAACAATTACAAGAGCATGGTCTGTTAGTGTCAATGCTTCTATTCAGTCATCTCCAGTAATTGATGGTGATGGATTCATTTATGTTGGTAATGCGATAGGGGACTTTTATAAATTAAATGCTGATAATGGTGCTATTGTATGGAAATATGAAACAGGTGGAGCAATAAAATCAACACCTTCTATTTCTGAATTTGGTAATATATATATATCTAATACCAACGGTCTTGTGACAGCGATCACAACCAATAGAATTTTAAAATGGACATATCAAGCTGATGGTCCAATTTCTGCAAATATGTTGTATATAAATAATATGCTTTATGTAGGTACAGAAAGGGGTAAGTTTTTAGCAATTTATGATAATCCATCTACAAACACAGTGAACACTAATTTGTCGATGAACGTAGATAAAAATCGCTTAAAAACATATAGTTACGGTAGTTTAGCGAGTGCTAACCCTATAAATTTCGATAAAAATTATGATTATTATTACGAAGCATTTAAGCAAGGTAAATTCAACCTTGTTTTCATTGATACAGTAAAATCGAAAGAGCCAGTTTGGGGAACTTTCCAAGGAAATTTTCGTAGGACTGGAAGTAAGAAGTTCGAGTGCCCAGAAACTCCTGTCATTCAAGTGCCTAATTGTGTAACTCCTTCTGATAGTATTAGAATTTCAACCAATACCATGACGAATAGGTATTGGATTGTAAACGATGTTAAGTTAACGAATGTCACTTCAAATTCAATTGTAGTAAAAACTTCAGACAAATTTAAGTTGATGGCATTTAATAGTATTGGTTGTGAAGTTCTATCTGGTGACCCTACTTTTACACCTAACTCTAATATCTCAAAACCCGAAATTGTAACCAGCAATGCAACAGGTATAATTTGTGAAGGTGATAGTATTATTTTATCATCCTCAATTGATGCAGCTAAGTATCAATGGAATTATGCTGGTGCTCCTATTACAAATCAGAAATCTAAGGTTTTTAAAACTAACCTAGCGGGTGCATACAGTTTGACTGTTATTAATAATTTTGGTTGTTCAGGAACCTCTGATTTGCAATTGGTGATGGTTAATAAAAATCCGCCAGCAAAACCAACTATAACAGCTGCTGGTTCTACTTCTTTTTGTACAGGGGGAAATGTGGTATTGAATTCTTCTTCAAATTCAGGAAATCAGTGGTATAAAGATGGGTTAATGATTAGTAATGCAACATTAGCCTCATATACTGCATCAGCATCCGGAAAGTATAGTGTAAGAGTACTTCACTCCGGTGGATGTATTGTTGCTTCTGATGAAATTCAAGTTTTAAGTGATGTATCTACTTCTTTAGCTATTCCAATAGTAAATAATTTCACATCCGATTCTACTATTTGTTTTAAGGATTCACTCGTACTAAAAAGTTCTACTTTTTATGATAAATACTTGTGGAGTAATGGAGATACAACATCTACAACAGTAATTAGAAATTCTGCGAAAGTTAGTTTGCGTGGGCGATTAAATGGGTCTACATGTTTTTCATTGCCCTCTGCTACTGCTACCGCAGTTAAAAATTCTAATGCTATTCCAGAAATCTCTTCACAATTAAATTCATTAGTCTCAACAAGTTCTAATAACTACAAGTGGTTTAAAAACAATTTAATTGTACCTGGCATAACAGCAAACGTTCTTTTTAATCCTACCGTTGGCGTTTATCGAGTAGAGACGAGTTTAGATCAATTTTGTTGGGATGCTTCGCGCGATTTTATGGTTATTACCAACAATCAGCCGTTAGTAACAGATACAGTGCAGTTAACAGTTTTTCCTAATCCTTCTTCTGGTATTTTTAACGTTGTGGCAGATTTTGAGAAAGTTACTAATGTGGTTACTAAGGTGACAGTTGTAGATATTAATGGAGTACTTGTATATCAATCTCAACGCTTACTCTTCTTCAGTAAGAAAATTATGTTGCCTGTAAATTTAGGAACAAGAAAAGGGGTATTTGGAGTGCATATGGATATAAATGGGAAAGTCAAATCAATAGTAGTTGTAGTTAATTGATGAAATTGACTTTATAAAAATGACATGAAATGAAAAAAGGAATTATAATTCAAACATTTTTTTTGACAACCTTGCTGTTTATAGTTAGTTGTACAAAAAATGAAGAAGTTCAGCCAATTGCTAAGCCAACTGCGCCTACAAATATTGTAGCGACGCCTGGTGATGGTCAAGCAACTATTCAATTTGCAGCCCCTTTAAATGCTGCTAGTGCTAATATTATTGGATATACTGTAACATCAGTACCGGGCAACATAACAGCATCTGGTATTAAAAGCCCAATAACGGTCATCGGACTCACAAATGGCACATCTTATCAATTTAAGGTTGTAGCTGTTAATAGCCGTGGTATTGGGGAAGAAAGTGTTTCATCAAACGCAGTAGTACCTATTTCTGCTGCCGCAATGAATAAGGTATGTTCAGTTATGAGTATTAGTAGGTACAATAATGGCGCTAAAAGTGATTATGCCTTAACTGTTTTTTACGATTTTGTCAATAGACCTACTAGGATGGTTATGTATGATAGTTTACGTAAAATCAAGGAGTATGAAGCAAGTTTTGTCTATCAATCTGATGCGATAGTTATTGATCAGCAACAATCATTTAAAATTGATCCAAATACTCAACAGATTCGAAGTTATACTACAAAAGAAAATTTGAGTAACTCAAATTCTGATACTTATTTGTATACATATACTTACAATGATTCTGGTTATTTGATTGTAAAAAATCAATTTATTAATGGATCTTCAAAACCGATTTATACTACCAATTACAATTATGACAATAATAATTTGCTCATTGGTTGTACCATGGTGTTGTCATCGACAAACAAAAAGGTATTAGAATCTACTATTACCTATGAAACTACTAGGATAATTAAAAGTTTTATTTATACTTTTCCTGACGGGTTTGAAAGTTTCAAATTTTCACCCATTTTTAATTACGGTAAAAAGATGAAGTATCCAGTAAAAACAATGGTAACAAAAATATATGACCCTAATAATAATAGTGTATTGGATACTTGGACTAGCTCATATGGTTCTTACACATTTACACCTGAAAACTATGTCAGTCAGGGTGTACAATCTGGTGATCTACAACAAGGTTTTGGATTCTTTTACGGCAGAATAGGGTTTACTTATCTGTGTCAATAAGTAGACATTGCCATAATATGTAGGGGCCAATATTTTACAAGTAAAAAATAGGCACTTACATCCTAAAACAAAAAACCCAGAACATGTCTGGGTTTGTGCGGAAGAGGAGATTCGAACTCCCACGCCCGGTAAAAGGCGCTACCACCTCAAGGTAGTGCGTCTACCAATTTCGCCACCTCCGCAGGCTTTTTGGGGATGCAAATGTAAAGTAAAAGCGCAAAATTTCACGCTAAAATTTACAGTTACTTGATTGGTTACATTCTCTCAGGAACTGGAATACCTAATACCGCCATACCTTTTTTAAGGGTTTGGGCTGTTAGTGCCGCCAGTTGTAACCTGAGAATTTTCTTCTCGTCTGTTTCGGCATTGGTAATAGAATGCTCCGCGTATAATGCGTTAAATGTTTTGGCTAGGTTAAATATAAAAATGGCCACTTTTGAAGGGTCCATGGCAGTAGCGGCGTCTTCAAGCATGCTCGTAAACTGCTCCAACTGAATGATTACTTCTTTTTCAAGTGGTAATAGTGGGGTAGCGGGTCCTGAATGCGCGGCCTTAGTGGCGCTTTCCGCCTTTCTTAAAATACTTTTAATCCTTGCGTGTGTATACTGAATAAAGGGGCCGGTAAATCCATGAAAATCGATACTCTCTTCTGGATTAAAAATCATTTTCTTTTTAGGATCTACCCTGAGTAAGAAAAATTTAAGTGCACCCAGTCCAATGGTATGGTAGAGCGTTTCTAATTCTGATTCTGTAAAATCTTTAACCTTACCAAGCTCTTCTGTTTTTTGTTTGGCAATATCAATCATGGCAGCCACTAAATCATCGGCGTCTACCACCGTGCCTTCTCTACTTTTCATTTTACCGGTAGGTAATTCCACCATGCCATAACTTAAATGATAAATACCATCGGCCGACGGTAGTTCAAGCTTTTGACAAATTAATTTAAGTACTTTAAAATGATAGTTTTGTTCGTCACCTACTACATAAATACTTTGATCGGCATTAAACTCTTTTTGCTTTGTTTGCGCAAGTCCAATGTCTTGTGTGATATACACCGATGTACCATCTTTACGTTGCACTAATTTTTCATCGAGGCCGTCGGTGGTTAAATCTATCCAAACACTACCGTCTTCTTTTTTGTAAAATACATTTTTAGTGAGGCCATATTCTACAAGGTCTTTACCTAATAAATAGGTTTCACTTTCATAATATGTTTTATCAAAATCGCTTCCAATACTTTTATACGTCACATCAAATCCTTCATATACCCATCCATTCATATTACGCCAGAGTTCAAGCACAGCAGGGTCTCCGGCTTCCCAGTCTAGTAGCATTTTTTGGGTTGCTTTCATGATGGGGGCTTCTTTTTCTGCAAGCTCGGTAGTCATACCAGAAGCTACTAAACCAGCAACCTCAGTTTTATAAGCGTCATTAAATTTTACATAATAATCGCCCACAAAATGATCCCCTTTTTTACCTGTCGAACTTGGTGTTGCTCCATTTGCAAACATTTGCCAAGCAATCATACTCTTACAAATATGAATACCTCTATCGTTTACGATACATGTTTTTACGACTTTATTTCCAGCAGCTTCTAAAATGGCTGCAATACTCCACCCTAAAAAATTGTTCCGTAAATGACCGAGATGAAGTGGTTTATTGGTATTCGGTGAAGAGTATTCAACCATCACTGTTTTGCCAGTAGGGGCTGTGGTTGTTTGACCAGCAGTTTCGTTTTGTATAAAGCCATGCCAAAAAGTATCTGAAATGGTAATATTTAAAAACCCTTTAATGGTATTGTGCGCTATAAATAAATGCGGGTGTGTATTTACCAAATAATTACCGAGGGCTTCGCCAAGTGCATCTGGCGACAATTTTAGTTCTTTTACAAATGCAAAGAGTACAACGGTATAATTGCCTTCAAATTCTGGCTTTGTGGCATTTACTAAAATAGCACTAGGAGGTACTGATACCTGGTATAAGCTAAAAAGGGCTTCTGACGCTGCTTTTTTGAGTTGATCTACAAGATGCATGAATAATCTATTTGTTAGGCCGTTGCAAAAGTAATTAATTAAGGGCTACCTTCGTCCAATAGTATGCAAAAGCTGCACGAACATATCCGCGGAGGGATCTTACAGCTAGTAGATTTGTTTTATCCGCTATTTAGACGCCTGATGCCCCACCAAACTTTTAGGTATGCGGCTTGTGGTGGCTTTAATACCGTACTCGATATTGGGCTTTTTTTTGTGAGTTATAATTATTTGTTCCTCAAAGAGCCCCAGCATTTTGGCTGGATTACAATTAGCCCCCATATTGCCTCCTTTTTATCTGCTTTTTTGGTTACGTTTCCAATAGGGTTTTACCTGAGCCGTTACGTGGTTTTTCAGGAAACCTCGGTGGCAAAAAAGGTACAATTGTTCAGGTATTTTATTGTGGTATTAGGCTGTCTGATTTTGAATTATATTTTTCTAAAACTCTTTGTAGAAGTTTTTGGATGGTATGCCACGCCATCAAAATTAGCCACCACCGTTTTTGTAGTTGCTTTTAGTTATTACATGCAAAAATACTTTACGTTTAAAGCCGTTGAGGCAGGAGCGGATTAATTTAACCCTAGTTTTATCAAGGTAAATTAGTGCAATTAAAAAGGCTTCCAGTTTTCTGAGTCACCCCAAATGCATTTTTGTAATCCGGTCCTGTATATTCTAGCACAATGTTTTTGTTTGCTATAACATTGCCAGTATTGCTTGTTGCCCTAGCTGTAAACGTTGCAGGAAATACGCCCGTTAAACTATCTACAATTGTAAAGACACTGATGCTATGTAAACGCCAGCTTGCTGTTAGGTTGCCAAGTACTTCAAAATGATAAAGTCCAGTGCTATCAATGTTTGTAAGCCATAAAAGCGGGTATTCGAAATTATAGGGACCCCATTTTGTAATGCGTATTTCTTCTAAACCATGTCTAAAACTTATCAGTGGGGTACTGGTCGCTTTTACTTTTTGTAAGCGTTTGTCAATAGCGTAATCGAGTCCTACTTCCTCGTTTTCTTTGGTGGAATCAAGTGTATGAATCCGTGCTCCTAATTTATAATGCTGTCCGGTATTGGTTTTGGTATTGCCACTTAAATAAATACTATCGGTACCCGTGATATCATATACCGTATTGTTGTTGTCAAAACTATTGGTGGCGATATAATAGTTTTTACTGTCTGTGTTTTTTAATTGAGGGTATTTCCAATCGGAGGGTTGCGTTTCTCGCGACCATAGTTTAATACCGGTTTTATCATTTCTAAAACGATTGAGTGCAATATTTATATTTTGTCCGTGCTCAATGGCAACGGCAATTCTGTTGCCCTCAAAAATATTATCTGTAATATCTGTTTCAAAACTATATCCACCCCATACGCCATGGTCACAATCTTTGATGGTATTTTTCATAATTAAATTACTACTAAACGTAACTTCTACACCATTGGTAGGCGCATATGAAAAATCGTTGCCATAAATAAAATTATCGTTGCAGCCGCCAACACCAGTATCCATAGTAGTTTGGCCGGCCCATAAAAAAAATCCATCACCAGAATGAGTGGCACTGTTAAAAGCAAAAATGTTATGGTTGCACTGCTCAAAAACAAGTATGGCAGCGCTGTCTTGTCCTCTTCTGTATTTTTTATAACTGTAACCACGTACATTAAAATCGAGCTTATTGTGGTTGATATTATTGTAAGAGCTTTTATAAAGTCCTATGCCAATCCCTGAATTAAATGAAAAATTATTGTCTGTAACAAGTGCATTGTTGCAGCTCGTAAGCATGAGACCGCACTGTCCGTTGGTGACTGTATTTTCTGTAATAACAGCATTTTGGCAATTGGTAGCATAAATGCCAGCGCCATAGCGCATCCATTCGTTTTTTTCATTGTTATGAAAACTCATCCAGTCGTCTTCGTCTTCTTTTTCAATACTACTTTTTAAAGTGTCTCTGTAATTATAACTGAGATCGCAATTGTCTATCGTAAGCGCTTCTACGCTATCTGCTTTTATACCAATTTTATACCCTTTAATCGTGGCATTTTTGATGGTGATATGACTAGATCCTGGTTTAATTTCGATGGCAATACCATCAAATTGATCTGGGGCAAAAGAGGGCTTCTTGCCAGCCCCGTCTAATACTACACCGGCTAGGTCAAGCACTATATTTTTCCCTTCAATTATAATAACCCCGCCCTGTTTTTGAATGGTATTGGTATCTGAGGTAGGAAGGGAATAATGACCCGGTGCCACCAAAATGGTCCTAGAAACATGCATTCCAACTGACGGAATGGTGGCTTTTTGAGCTTCA
>CANHHX010000046.1 GCA_947461125.1 Bacteroidota bacterium
CTAGCTACCACCACTCGCTTTCTAAAATATTTTATGTCTAGTGATGAACTTGTAGTTATTTTGTGTCACATGCAGTCTCAAATCCAATACCTAAAATACAAACAGCCGTTCGTTTTAGAATGTGGCGAGGTCTTGCCAAGCTTAACCATTGCCTACCATACCTATGGAACGCTTAATGCAGCTGGTACCAATGTAGTATGGGTGTGCCATGCATTAACGGCCAATGCGGACGCGCGGGATTGGTGGAAGGGTTTAATAGGAAATGATGGGCTCATTAATGAGCAGGATTATTTTATTGTTTGCGCAAATATTATTGGCTCATGTTATGGCTCTACTGGGCCATTAACCGAAAATCCAAATACGGGTGCTCCCTACTATTCAAGTTTTCCTGCTGTAACCATTAGGGATATGGTAAAGGCGCATGTTATTTTAAGAGAAGCCCTCGGTATTAGGTCTATTGCACTTTTAATGGGTGGAAGTATGGGTGGATATCAAGTGCTTGAATGGGCGCTACTTGAACCAGCAATTATTCAAAAATTATTTTTGATTGCAACTTCGCCTTCGGAGAGTGCATGGGGTGTTGCCATTCATACCGCACAGCGTTTAGCGATTGAAGCAGATGCAACATGGAAAAACATGGATGCAAATGCTGGTAATGCCGGGTTAAAAGCGGCGCGTGCCATTGGTATGTTAACCTACCGTAATTATCAAATTTTTAAGGAGTCACAAACTGATCCTGATTCAGAAAAAATAGATGGCTATAAAGCGGCTTCGTATATCAATTACCAAGGTGACAAGCTTGTTCAAAGATTTAATGCTCATTCTTATTGGTTGCTCACTAAAACTATGGATAGCCATAATGTATCTAGAGGAAGAGGTATGGATGTAGCCCAAGTTCTAAATAACATTACAATTCCAACACTTATTATTGGAATTAAAAGTGATATTTTATGTCCATTAGAAGAGCAGCGATTTATGGCAGCTCATTTACCGGCAGCAGCTTTGGTAGAAATTGATTCTAATTATGGGCATGATGGTTTTATTATTGAAACCAAACAAATCACATCACATCTAGCGCCTTTTTTGCAGTAGGTCTTTACTGCGGATGATATATGCTTTTCGCATTTTTGTATACTTCTGCTTTATTGAGCGTCATCTTTTTTGTTTGCTGACGCGTAAACATTTCCATTTGATCGGTGTAGTGTGGCGAATCTTTTTTGGCAGAAGCACCGTATACATTAAGTGATTCTATTTGTGGGCCATCCTTTGTAAACCTTACTAGCTCTATGTAAGCGTCTCCTTGATTACCTTTCCATTTACCGTCTTTGTAAGGAACGGAGTACATAGGGGCAAGTACATCCGGCAAACCGGGTAGCGGAATTTCTTTAGTGCCACGTACTAATTTTTGGACTTCTCCAAGTGCAATATTTGTTTTGCCAAAATCTTTTAACATGGTTTGTTTGGCTTCTCTTAAAAGTTGCACAGCAAGTTGTTTACTAATAGACTTGTTTTGTAAATAAAGTGCTTTGTTTTTATTAGCAGCAGCTTGTACAAAAAAGAATGTGCCTGCGCCGATACTTTCTGCATCTGAATTTTTATTCCAGTTATTTAGTTGGGTAATTATATCTGCAATGTCTGGAAACTCGGTGCTGTTTAATAAAAACACGCTGTCTATTTTGCTAGGAAAATAAAATGAAGAAGGGTATTGTCTGTCAAATTTGATACGTTTAAAATCTTCGTAACTCACTTTGTTTAAAGGTTGTATGAGTTCGTCAAAACGCATACTCCTGTTGTTTTCCAGGGTTTCGTAACCCATGGTAATATCTTTTACTAATGGATTGTCTATGCCTTCTGTGCTATGGAAAGGAGAGTGGTTGGTATTGTAAACGTATCCAGCTTTTGGTTGCAGCACCTGGGGTAAATTGGATAACGGATGAAGGTCTGTCCAAAGTGTTTTGCTCGTGTTGCCAGGTAATGTTGCTTTCCAGTTATAACTTTTATCTCTTACCGGAATGCGTCCGTTACTAATATAAAAAATAGTATCGTAACGGTCTGCGTACACAATATTGTAACCTGGAATGGCCAACATATTTAACGCGCTTTTAAACTCCGTAAAGTTTTTTGCCTTGTTAAAAGCATACCACTGTTCAAGTCCTCTAATGTCCATTTGCGCAGGCATACGAATCGAAAAAACACCTCTTGGCGTGATAATAGTAGGGCCGTATTTACTCCAATATGCTTTTTTACTTAGGGGTGCAATAACGCCTGCTACCTTTACTTTAAGGGGCGCCGTTTTTACTTCAAGGGTTTCCCATTTGCCATCAAATTTGTATTGTAATTTGTTTTTGGGGTTTATTTCTAATTGGTACACGTCTAGTTTGTCTGGTGCATTAACCGTGTGTGCCCAGCCTAAATATTCGTTACAGCCATGTAAAATACATGGCGCACCCGGAAAATTAGCGCCAATAATATTCCAGCCGTCTTCGCTATTTAAATGCGCTTCATAAAATGCAACGGGCCCTTCGAGGGGTTGGTGTGCATTGATGTCTAGATATACTTGACCGTCGGTGGTTTTTGCACTATTAAATGCAAAAGCGTTACTGCCTGCTGTTTTATAATTTTCTAATAATGGAACCGTACCACCAAAAATAGAACTGAGTGCTTTATCTGCGCCAGATAACACACAAAGTTGTAGTACCGAATATTGCACCATATCTTTTGGCGTTACCGGAAATATTTTTTTAAGCAGTACTTCTTTGGGGTGCGCAGCCGCATATGCATTGAGTCCGGCCGCGTAGCCTTCTAGTAATTTTTTAAATGCTGGACTTAAATCAGATTCGTATTTTGCTTCTACAAGTTCTGGAATGCGTAATAAGTGAATGATATAATCTATGGATGCACCTTTTTTACCTTGATACTGCGCTAGCATAGATTTGCCTGCCATTAATGATTGTTGAATGGTGCCAAAATCATCTTCGGCATGAGCCCAGGCAAGGCCATATGCTACATCTGGATCTGTTTTGCCAAAAATATGTGGCACCCCAAAGCTGTCTCTAATAATATCAATTTTGGCAGGATTTATTTGCGCGTGTAATTGAAAAGCTAGTAAACATGTAAATAGTAAAGTAAGTAATTTCATAAAAAGAATGCTTAATAGTCTTTCAATTCGGTATTTGAAGACCTGTCCATATTTTGTTTTCGAAATATTTCATGAAAAAAACCGAGCACCAAAAAATCTCGGCCAATTTCATCATTAATTTTATAGTCGAATTGATGAAGGTAGCCTATTTGTAAAGTAGTTTCTTTATTGGGCTTGAAGCTAAATGCATGTTGAAGTCTATTTCTTTCGAAGTAAGGCTCTTTGCTCGTAAAAAATAGTTCGTTACTTATACTGGCTTGAAAGGGCTGGTATCCTTTTCTTTCCTGACCAAAGGGATATGAAACGCCTAGCCTATACCTGTGTCTATCCCTGAATCCATTGCTTGTAAATCTTAATTCGGTTCTGTAACGCTGCTCTATTTTTATTTTGCCTATCGATTGGAACAAAATAAGCTGCGGCCACAATCTAAATTCGTTGTTATTTTTAGGTGTAATAAAGTTGCCCCCTTCTCGAAAGGTTTGATAGCTTCCTGCGCCAAGTGATACTTTAAGTTGGTTATTGATTTTATAATTGACGCCACCTTTGTATTCGTAATAGTGAAAATGATTGTAAAATTTTAAGGAGCGAAGTTGTGCCTCTCCAAAGGCACTCCATTTATTGGACATGGTGTATTTGAGGTTTACGATATTCCAACTACCTAAATCAAATTTTTGTGAAAAACTATAATGAGAAAGAAATAGCAAAAAAAACAATAGGATATTTTTGCGCATAACTAAGAGTGCTTTGGTATTATTGCTATTGATTTTTGTAAAATCTGGGCATTGGGAATCGTGATAATTTCTCCACTTGTTGTTTTTAAGTGCACAAAAAAGTAGGTTAGCTCTGTAATTTCGCCTTCAAAAGGGCAGTCTTTGTCGAGCACTTTAATGGTATCACCCAGTTTTAGAGGATGATTGAAAAATAGGATCAGACTTGACGTAATATTTGATAATAGCGACCATTGTGCAAAAAAGGCAATACCAAGTGCCGTTAAGATGGTGCTTGCAAATGCGGCTATTTCATTTTGTTTGAATCCCCAAATTCCCGAAAGTAAAATAGCTAGAACAATGGTTGTAAACAAATGCAATCCCTTGATAATAATTTTTCTTCGATCTCTTTGCAGTGGGGTGTGTTTAAGGGTATTATTGATGGTTGTTTTTATAATTAAATACAATACAAAATAAATGGTAACAGCAATTAGGCTTTCTAAAATTTGAATTTTTTCTAGTTCCATTTTTTATTGATTTAGGTAATAATCCGGCTTTTTTGAATCTGTGTAAATGTACTTAAATATCTTCTAAGGCTAATAGTGTTGGGTTTGTTGTAATCTGTTAATGGTTTCCAAAATTTATGTTATTTTTATAAAAATTAAGTACCATGTCAATTTTTAAGCAATTAAAAGAGTATCTCTTTATTTCAAAAAGAGACCCTAACGAGCCCCGCACTCAGTGGATGAAATACATGCATGGTATGAACCGTATATCACTTCTTATGTTTTTGGTAGCTGTCCTTATTATTTTATTTAAGACACTGATTTTACCCCTCATCAATAAATAATTTTGGTCCTGCATACGCCACAACTTCTTTGGCGACTTTTGCAGAAGCGTCCCCGCCACCAGCAGCGAGTAGTGCATGTAATGACGCGTAGTTGTTCATAACCGCCTTTCTATTCTCCTCGTTTTCTGTGATATTTCGCAGTGCAGATGTCAAATGCTGCTCCGTTAAATTTTCTTGAATAATTTCTTGAACAATTTCTTTGTCCATAATTAGGTTCACGAGCGAGATGAACTTTATTTTTACCAGCCTCTTTGCAATTTGGTAAGAGAACTTGCTGGTTTTATAGCATACCACTTCTGGTACTTTAAATAAGGCGGTTTCAAGTGTTGCGGTGCCGCTTGTAACGAGCGCTGCATCTGCAATACTAAGTAAATCGTAGGTGCTATTTTTTATAAGTGTTACATTGGCATAGCCCATTAAAAAACGGTTATAAAAAGGGGCGTCTTGCCCAGGTGCCTGTGCCACCATAAATGTATACGCAGGAAAATGCGGCGTTACACTTAACATGATTGGGAGCATTTTAATGATTTCTTGCTTTCTGCTACCAGGTAATAGTGCAATTACTTTTTTATTGTCTGTGGCAAGTGGGGTAGTGCTTTTAAAGGATTCGATTACGCGTAAGAGTGGATGGCCTACATAGGTAACATCCCAATTCCATTTATTTTTAAAATATTCTTTTTCGAAAGGAAGTATGCAAAACATTTTATCGATGCACACTTTCATTTTTTTAACCCTATTTTCTTTCCATGCCCAAACCTGTGGTGCAATGTAATAGACTACTTTAAATCCATTTTTTTTAGCCCATTCTGCAATGCGTAAATTAAAACCTGGATAATCAATTAATACCAGTACATCGGGTTGCCAAGCCTCAATGTCTTGTTTGCAAAATCTGATATTTTGTAAAATGGTGGGTAGGTTTTTGATCACCTCCAAAAATCCCATAAAAGCGAGGTCTCTATAATGCTTTACAAGTGAGGCACCTGCGTCTTTCATGAGGTCTCCGCCCCATGCTCTAATGCTGGCCGCAGGATCTAAATGCTTAATTTCTTTAATTAGGTTGCTGCCGTGTAGGTCTCCGCTCGCTTCTCCTGCAATAATATAGTACTTCATAGGCTCCTTGCAATTTACGTTAGATGGCCCAAAATGTTAAGAAAACTAAAAAAATAGTTAAAAAACTAAAAATTTAGTTGTTAAACTAAAAAAATAGTTTTAGCATTGTGTTTCAAATGTAAATGTCGCATGAAACCATTAACAAAAGCAGAAGAGCAAGTGATGCAGCAGGTGTGGAAATTGTCCAGTGCCTATTTAAAAGATATTGTGGAGTCGTATCCAATGCCTCGCCCGCATACCAATACGGTGGCAACGCTTGTAAAAATACTCGTTGATAAAGGATATATTGGTGTTGAGGCCATGGGCCGTGTGCACCGATATTTTCCACTCGTGAGCAAAGAAGCGTATTCTACCAACTCTATAAAATCACTAGTGGACGCTTATTTTGAAGGTTCATTTAGTGAAGCCGTTTCTTGTATGTTACAGCAAAAGGAAATCAGTGTTAGTGAATTGGAACTTTTATTGGATCAGTTAAAACAATCAAAAAACTAAGTCATGTATCCTACACTCTATTATCTTTTACAAGTACTTGTATGTAGTGCTGTTTTGATGGTGTATTATTTACTGGTACTGCGTAATAAAAAATTTCATCAATACAACAGGTTTTATTTACTGGGCGTTGCATTAGTTTCATGGATGGTGCCGCTTATTAAAATTGTTTGGGAGCAGCAGCATGCGGGTATACAACAAATAGATTTATTGCATGTTGTGGCAGCTGGAAATACAAATGTTGAAGCGCTACTTGCTAGTAAACAAGCATCTTTTAACTGGTTGTCAATTTTGTCCAATATTTATGTGGCGGTTTCGCTTTTTTTAGCAACAGCAATGGTGGTTGCGCTTTTTAGGATTTATAAAATGTATAAATCCTATGAATGCAATAACCTCCAACAATTTTATTTAGTAATGACCCGTGAAAAGGGGACGCCCTTTTCATTTTTTAGTTATATTTTTTGGAATGCCGAAATTGATATTCAAACACCTGCTGGCAAGCAAATTTTGCAACATGAGTTAACGCATGTTACACAGTATCATTCTATTGATAAAATAGTGATACAGTTAAATTTGATTGCGGGTTGGTTCAATCCTTTCTTTTGGCTACTCAAAAAAGAGCTGGACATGATCCATGAATTTATTGCCGATAAAAAATCAGTAGAAAATGGAGATGCCGCCAGCTTGGCTCAAATGTTGTTGACAACGGCTTATCCGGGTCAGCAATTTCCACTCACCAATCCATTCTTTTTTTCACCCATTAAACGAAGATTAAAAATGCTTACCAATGTCAAAAACCCAAGTTTCAGCTATGCTAGAAGAATAGTTGTACTTCCTCTGTTATCAATTGTTGTTTTATTATTTTCTTTTAGAACAAAAGAAGAAAAAATGATAGCACCTGTTTCTATGATGGACACCACTAAAAAAGTGATGATTGTTCAAGGTTATAAAATTTCACCAGAAGACACTTTAATTGCATCAAAAGGAAATAATAAATCTTCTGTTGTTATTAAAATGGATGCTGCTGGTGGCGCAGGTATTGCGCAAAAGCCACTCTTTATTTTAGATGGAGAAGTTATTTCTGAATCTGTAATGAAAGTGATTGATCCAACTAAAATTGAATCCATTAATATTTTAAAAGACGCTTCTGCTGTTGCAGTTTTTGGAGAAAAAGGTAAAGGCGGTGTGGTGCAAATCACAACAAAAGAAGGTAAAACCAACGATGCTTCTGCAACAGGTAGAATTGTTGTTAGGGGTGTGCCATTGGATAATTCAAGGACATTTGAAGAAAAGCGTATCATTATTTCAGCTGATACAATTGTATCTCATGGGGGAACCGTTTTGTTAAAGTCTGATAATGTGGCTGCTGATGCCGTTGAATTAAAAGGTAAAACTATTTTATTGAAGTCAAATAATTTGAAAGATGTCGAATTTATGGCAAAGGGTCTTTCTGAATCTGATAAAAAATCTGGCGTTACATTTTCTGGCGTTTCTCTAATTTTAATTGACGGCGAGAAAAAAACAAAGAAAGAACTAGATGCGCTTTCTCCAGATCAAATTAAATCGGTTCAAATTTTGAAAGGGGATGCGTTGATTAAGGAATATGGTCCCGACGCAAAAAATGGTGTTATGAAAATTAGTACCAAGAAAAAAGCAGATCTATAAAAACCACTTAACGGCTAAGGACGCTAATGCATACAAACAAGTTGCAATAAATACGCCCTTAGCCGTTTTGTCTTTTTGCGCATTAATATAAAGCGTAAAAACAACTGCGTTACAAATTAGGCAAAGGCTTACTATTGCTGTTAGTAATGACTTTTGTAAAATAAGCACTTCAAAAAATTCGGCTAAGGTAAAACGGCTAAATTTAAAAAAGTAATAGCCAAAAAGTCCTACAATAGGTGTGATACAGCCAAGGAGTATGCCAAGTTTTAGTTCGTCTCTTTTAAATATCATAATTTCCATTTTGTTTCCAGTGCCTTTTTAAGGCCATAGTGTGTAAGGTCAAATTGTACCGGTACTACACTTACATAATTGTGTTTGAGCGCCCATGAATCGGTGTCTTTACCTGATTCTAGATTTTTAAATTCGCCGGTTAGCCAGTAATATTTTTTCCCGTGTGGATCTTTTCTTTGGTCAAACTTTTCTTCGTATTTGGCGTAGGCCTGCCTGCAAATTTTTATCCCTTTAATTAATTTTTCATCTACCGCTGGGATATTTACATTGAGACATAAATGTTTATCAAGTGGTTTTCCAGCAAGCATTTTTTCTACAATGATGCGCACATATTTTTTTGCCCCTGAAAAATCTGCGTCGATACTATAATCAAGTAATGAAAATCCAATGCTAGGAATACTTTCAATAGACGCTTCTAGGGCTGCCGACATGGTTCCAGAATAAATAACATTGATAGAGTGGTTGGCGCCATGGTTAATGCCACTAAGGCAAATGGTTGGCTTTTTATGCAAAACAACATCTACCGCAAGTTTTACGCAATCTACCGGCGTGCCACTGCAGCTGTAGGTTTCTACCCCTTCAAACAGGTGTACTTTTTGGAGGCGCAATGGGTGGCCAATGGTGATGGCGTGTCCCATGCCACTTTGGGGCTTATCGGGGGCCACTACCACAATGCGTCCTAGGCCTTTTACGGCTTCAACTAGGGCTTTTATGCCTGGTGCCGATACACTATCATCATTTGTTATTAATATGGTAGGGATTTCCTTGGTTTTTGCTGATTTTGCCATGGGTGCAAGATACAAATAGAAAAATACTAAAAATAAATTTGGTAATACTAAAAATATTAGTAATTTGCAGCTAAATCAATTAGTTATGTCAAACGCCGGAAAAAATTTACGTCACTTGCGCAAGCAGCGTGGTTGGACCCAGGAAGAATTTGCAAATAAGCTAAACATTAAAAGAAGCCTTGTTGGGGCCTACGAAGAAGAGCGTGCCGAGCCTCGTTTAGAGGTAATGGAAGCCATTTGTTCTTTGTTTAAGCTCAGTTTAGAGGATTTCTTATTTCAAGACCTAACGGGTAGTACGCCAAAGGGTGTTTCATACCTCGAAAGTCGCAGGCAATTAAAAATGATTGCTGAGTCTGCTCAAATTAGTTTTGTACCGGTAAAAGCCGCTGCTGGATACCTAGCAGGCTACGCCGATCCTGAATTTGTAGACGAGCTTAATACTTTTACCCTCCCAATGTTAGCGCCGGGTCAGTACCGTGCCTTTGAAATAGTGGGTGATAGTATGTTGCCAACCCCAAGTGGTAGTGTTATTGTAGGCGAAAAAGTAGAAAATTTTGATGAGGTTAAAAATAGTAACACCTACGTAGTACTTTCAAAAAGCGAAGGCGTGGTGTATAAGCGTATTGTGCGCGACAACGAAAAAAAGAACAACCTAACACTTATTAGTGATAATCCGCAGTACGAACCATACCATGTAAATGCCGAGGATGTACTAGAAGTATGGAAAGCGGTCTATATTTTGCAAAAAGCTAGTGCAGTGCCTAGGTGGGATGTAAACCAATTAGCCGGTATGGTTAATAATTTACAAGAGCAGGTGAGTACGCTTAAAAGTAAACTCAATTAAGGTAGGTCCTTTTGTTTCTTTATTTTAACCATTGGTCCTTTTTTTAATGGGGCAAAGGTAGATTCGTCTATTTTTGCCCCATTTTATATATATATGCGCAAAATAATTATAGTTCTTCTTTTGTTGGTAGTAGTGATCGCTGGCTTTGCGCAACCTAAAAAAATTGCAGCCCTTAAAATAAATACAGCCATTAAAATTGATGGCACACTTGATGAGCTTATATGGGCACAGTCAGATACTGGTGTTAATTTTATTCAAATAAGTCCTCAATTGGGTGCTCCTGCAACCAATAAGAGTAAGGTTTCAATTTTATATGACGATCAGGCTATTTATGTTGGCGCTTTTTTATACAACAAGCCTCAAAATATAAGAAAGCAATTAACAGCGAGAGACGGTGAGCAGCGCAAAGACGTAGATTATTTTGCTGTTTTTTTTGATACTTATAATGATGATCAAAATGCGGTTCAGTTTTTAGTTACTACCCGCAATGTTCAATCCGATGCAAGACTGCTTCCTAATTTGAGCAGCCAGTTTGGTCCACCTTCAGATTATTCTTGGGACGCTGTTTGGGAAAGTAAGGTTCAGATGCACCCAAATGGTTGGTCGGTAGAAATGAAAATTCCATATGCAGCGCTTCGCTTTTCAAAAAAAGAAATACAGGATTGGGGTGTAAATTTTGAACGCTATGATAGAGGAAGTAATGAAAATGCGTATTGGAATAAAATTGATCCCAATCAAAATGGATATGTCAATCAGTTTGGTGATATCACGGGGCTTAAAAATATAATTCCACCTTTAAGACTATCGTTGTTACCTTATATCTCTGCTGGGTCAAGAACGGTGCCCTATGCCAATAGGCCCACCAGTAATACTTTTTTACGCAGTGGCGGAATGGATGTTAAATATGGTGTCAATGAAAGTTTTACTTTAGATGCAACACTAATACCGGATTTTGGCCAAGTAGTTTCTGATAATGTTGTATTAAACCTGTCGCCGTTTGAAATTCAATTTCAAGAAAATCGCCCCTTTTTTACAGAAGGAATTGAGCTTTTTAATAAAGCCAATCTTTTATATTCTAGGCGAATTGGTGCAACCCCTGATGGTTATTATGCGGTTAATCGTAAAGTGACTAACAATAGCAATTTGTCGATTGTTTCAAATCCGGGTATCTCTCAATTATACAATGCCACCAAGTTTTCTGGAAGAAATAAAAAGAAACTAGGTATTGGTGTTTTTAATGCGCTTGTAGCACCCACAACAGCAACAGTTTTAGATAAATCAACGGGTGTAAAAACAAATTACGAAACCAGTCCATTAACCAATTATAACATTTTAGTACTAGATCAAGCGCTGGCGGGTAGATCATCTATCACTTTAACCAATAGTAATGTTTGGAGGAGTGGAGGAGCCCGCAATGCCAATGTCACCGGTTTTGATGCGAGTTTATTTGATAAAACCAATACCCATCAACTTATCTGGAATGGAAGAGTGAGTGCTATTTCTGGGGTTGAAAGTTATACGGGATTTAAAAGTTTATTGGCATTTGCGAAAGTGAGTGGTAAGATTCAGTATTTATTGCATACCAATATTGAGTCAGATAGATATGACCCCAATGATATGGGTTTTTTATTGGCACCTAACGAATTTTCTGGTATTGCCAGAATTAGTTACAACCAGTTTAAACCTACAAAAAAGTTTTTGCAATCTAGTTACACCTTAACCCTTCGTCCATCCTACTTGTACAAGCCCAATGTGTTTACCAATTTTGAAATTCAATCAAGGGCTTTTTGGTTTTTTAAGAATTTTTGGGATGCCTCTTTAACTTTAAACGTTCAACCTCAGTGGACGCATGATTATTTTGAAATGCGCACTCCTGGAGTTATGATAAAAAGAACAGGATATTGGTATGCTGGCTTATCGGGTAGTTCCGATAGTAGAAAACAGTTTTTTTTCAGATATAACGTAGGTTTTGCCGAGTCTCCTATTTATGATGACCCCTATATTAGTTTAACCATTGCGCCCCGTTACAGGTTCAATGATCATTTTAGTTTAGATATCGATGTAAGGCGTGATGAAGACAATGGACAGTATGGGTATGCTTTTAGAAATGCAGCGGGTGTGCCTATTGCAGGCCGGCGTAAGGTTACAACGCATACCAGTATTGTAAATGGAATTTATAATTTTAATGCGCGTATGAATTTGTCTGCGCGCGCTAGGCATTATTGGAGTAAGGTAGAATATGAAAACTTTTTTAATGTTACGCCTGGTGGCGGTATCACTGAAATCCCTTTTGTGCCAGGGAGAAATCAAAATTTCAATGTCTTTAATATTGATATGTTTTACACTTGGGACTTTGCATACGGCAGCCGATTTATTATTGGTTGGAAAAGCTGGTTAGGTTCCGATTTTAATATACCAATGGAGTCACATAAAAATTACTTGCGTAATGCAAGGGCTGTTTTTCAACAGCCACTTGGTAATGAAGTTACGTGTAGGCTTATTTATTTTTTGGATTATGTGAAATTGAAGGCTAAAAATCCTTTAAAGCCTAGTAAGAGTTAGGTTTGGCAGATTTGATTTGACCATTTTGTTTTCTAAAAAAGTATAGATTTTTATTTTCTTGGTAGTCTATTTGATTTTTAATGCTGCTGTTATAAACGGGCATTACTCTAAAGCTATTAAAAACGGTTGTTGGTTTGCCAAATATTGCATTTGTAAAATAAAGCATGCTCTCGTAGCCTTTAAAAAACTGATCACTAGGGCGGCCAAGGTATTTGGCTTTATACGCAGCTGTCAATTGTTTTAATAACTTTTCGTTACCATTAAAAAAATAAGGGCTTGCGTAAATAATTTCAACATTAGGAGTGTTGAGTGATTTATCGCCATCCCAAGTTGGCATGCCAATAACGGTAGATTTATAGGCCGGATTTTCATTGAGTATTTTCACAAGTGCGGTCCCAAAATTTTCTTTTAAACTCCCACATAGTAAAATATTTTGTTGGGTAGAATCTAGGTAGGGGGCAAGGTCAGAAAAAACAAGACTATCCTGAACTTCGATAGTCAAAAAGGCTTTTGCGGGTTTACGATTACTGTCTACGATGATGCTTTGGATAAAATCTTCGGTGGCTCCTTTTTTCTTGCAATACAAAATGGTGTTTTTGGCAAAGTTATTTTGTAAGTAATTGCTAATTGCTTCACACTGTGTTTTAAGGGTAGGATTTAAAACGGTAAAAAACGGGTTATTGGTAACGCCTGCATCGTTAGGGAAAACAGCTGATACCAAGGGCGTTTGGTGTGCTAGCGCAAAGTCGGCAATAAGTTTAGTGTCAGCTCTGCTAGTAACTGCACTGATTATAAGTGCAGTTTTTTGTAAACTAGTATCAGCAAGTAGGGTCGCTAAGGAATTGTTTTTTTGTTTGGTATCGATGATACGTATGTCAAAAACGGCACTTGTTTTTTCTAAGGAGTCGATAGCCATTAAAACGCCGTTGTAAAAATCAAGCCCTGGTAGCATGGTTTTAGGTAAATTATTGTTACCCAAAATATAATCGGTACCATTAAAGGCAGCGTCAATTTCCAATGGAATAAATACAGCAATTGTTTTACGGTCTTGAACTGCCCTGGTATTTTGCGCATGAGTGTTGGCAAAGCAGCTTAAAAATAGCACAAGCAATGTAGTATGCAGAAGGCTGCTTTTCATAACATATTATTTTATTCCCACTCAATGGTAGCAGGAGGTTTACTGCTAATGTCATATACAACCCGGTTGATTCCTCTTACCTGATTGATGATTTCATTGGAAACATGTGCCAAAAACGAATAGGGTAAATGAGCCCAATCTGCAGTCATGCCATCCACGGAGGTTACCGCTCTTAGCGCAACGGTAAACTCGTAGGTTCTTTCGTCACCCATTACGCCCACACTTTTTACTGGAAGTAAAATAGTGCCAGCTTGCCAAACCTCGGTGTATAAATTATGTGATTTTAAGGCATTGATATAAATGGCATCGGCAGCTTGTAGTAAAGCCACTTTTTCGGCATTTACTTCGCCTAAAATTCTAATGGCCAATCCTGGTCCAGGAAAAGGATGTCTGTTAATCATGTCGGCAGGAATGCCAAGTTCTAAGCCTACTCTGCGGACTTCATCTTTAAATAAATAGCGGAGTGGTTCAACTAACGATAAATGCATGGTGTCTGGAAGACCACCCACATTATGATGTGACTTAATGGTTTGTGAAGGTCCATGAACGCTTACACTTTCAATAACGTCAGGATAAATTGTACCCTGTCCTAAAAAGCTTACGTCTTTTACTTTAGCAGCTTCTTCTTGAAAAACATCTATAAATAATTTACCAATTACTTTTCTTTTAGCCTCAGGATCTGATTGATCTTTAAGGCCAGCATAGAATCTATCTTTCGCATCAATGCCCGTTACGTTAAGTCCTAGCTCTTTGTACATGGCTAGTACTTGTTCAAACTCGCCTTGACGTAATACACCGTTGTCCACAAAAATGCCGTGAAGCCTGCTACCAATTGCCTTGCTAATAAGGGTTGCAGCAACAGTACTGTCCACACCACCACTAAGCGCCATAATTACTTGACGGTCTCCGATTTGCTCTTTTAATGCAGCAACGGTTTCAGTTACAAAGGATGCAGGGGTCCAGTTTTGGCTGCACCCACAAGTGTTTACTAAAAAGTTTTTGATAATTAATTTACCCTGCGTTGAGTGGTAAACTTCTGGATGAAATTGTAATCCAAATAATGGATGCGTATCTGTGGTTGTTTTTTTAAATGCTGCAATCGGAATACTTTCGGTAGTTGCAGTAATTTGAAATCCTTCGGGTAATGCCACAATTGAATCGGAGTGGCTCATCCATACTTGAGATCCATGATCAACACCTGCAAGTAAAGTATCCCCTTCTTGTATTTGTAAATGCGCGCGGCCGTATTCTCTTTTATTTGATTTATTGACAGTGCCACCAAATGTTTTCGCTGTTAATTGTGCGCCATAACAAACGCCAAGTACCGGAACTTTTTGAATGAAGTTTGCAATGTCTACAACAGGAGCATTTTCTTCGTTCACACTAAATGGCGAGCCACTTAATATGATACCTTTTAATCCTGGTTCAAAAGTAAATGACTTATGAAAGGGAATGATTTCGCAATACACATTGGCCTCTCTAACGGCTCTAGCAATTAACTGCGTATACTGGCTACCAAAATCTAGGATAAGAATTTTCTCTGTCATAGCAGCGAAGTTAATTGAAATTGGGAGCACAAAAAAAACCAACCCGCAGGGTTGGTTTTAATAATATCTATCAAAGTTGATAAGTATCTCTTGTGCAGTGTAACTTATGCAGCAGCAACAGCCTTTTTAGCTAATTTGCTCTTTAAGTTAGCAGCTTTATTTTTGTGGATAATACCACGCTTAGCAAGTTTATCAATCATCGAAATGACGTTTGGTAATCCTTCTGTATAAGCTTTGGTATCTGTGCCAGCTTTTAGTTCACGAACTGCATTACGGGTAGTTTTACCATAGTAACGGTTACGTTCGCGGCGCTTAGCGGCTTGTCTCACATCTTTTTTAGTAGCTGAATGGTTTGCCATGTTCTAATTTTTTTCAGGACGGCAAAGGTAAGGCCTAGACCTGAAAGTTTGAAATTTTATTCAAAAAAAAGATCGATTTCATTAATTTTCA
>CANHHX010000047.1 GCA_947461125.1 Bacteroidota bacterium
TTGTGTGAGCACAAAGAAGTTTAAAGAAAGTGAAGCTAAGTATGTTCAACTAAGTGGTTCTTACTTAGACATGCAAGAAAAATACCGTGCCCTTCAAGATGAAGTTAAAGCCATCCAAGCACAGTTAGATAAGTCTAAATCTGCAAACGCTGAATTAACGGCTAGAAAAAAGGCATTAGAGGAGCAAATTGCTGGCCTTAATGATCAAGTAGAATATTTACGTAAAAATAGCAACACTGCGATGGAGCAGTTAAAAGATTTATCAGTTATCACTGGTGCACAAGCAGAGAGCATTAAAAAATCTTTAGAAAATATTGGCGCAAAAGATATTTACATCAAAGACTTACAAGGTTCTATTGCACGTAAAGATTCTTTAAATATGGCGCTTGTAATGAACTTAAAAGGCGCCTTAGGAAATTTAGAAGATCAAGATATCAATGTGAAGGTTGACAAAGGTGTTGTTTATGTAGATATTTCTGATAAATTATTGTTTAAAACAGGAAGCTACGATGTTACGGAGCGTGCAAAAGTTGTGTTAGGTAAAGTAGCAAAAGTTTTAGCTGCACAACCAGAAATTGAATTCATGGTAGAAGGTCACACAGACAATGTAGCGATCAGCACCGACGAATTAAATGACAACTGGGATTTGAGTGTTAAGCGTGCAACATCCATTGTTCGTATCCTTCAAAAATCATATGGCCTTGATCCAAAACGCATGACAGCAGCGGGTCGTAGCGAATACTTGCCACTTACAGATAATAGCACCGCGGCAGGTAGAGCAACCAATAGAAGAACAAGAATTGTGGTATTACCTCAATTAGATCAGTTCTTTAAATTATTAGAAAGAAAATAGTCTTTACTAACCCAATCCTATATTTGAGAGCGCTTCCTATAAGGAGGCGCTTTCTTTTTTATAGACAGGTGCGTAAATAAAAAAACAAGAACCGTCTTTAATCGTTTCAATTAAATCTTTGGTTATTTTTTCTGGAACAGCAGGGCAACCCCAACTTCTTCCGATTCCATTTTTTTGTGCAGCAAAATTTTCATTCACATAAGGTGCGCCATGAATCACAATCGATCTTTCTAGTGCATGATCATTCCTTCCTTTTTCTTTTCCATCAAGCGCCAACGATAAACCATTTCGTCCAGTGTAAGTGTTTTGTGTAACAAAAAAACCAAGACTGCTTTTTAAACTATTGATGGTGTTGGAAAAACTTTTTGCAATAGTTGCTCCGGAATTTTTTCCGTGCGCTACATAATCGAAAAAAATTAATTCCTGCGTAATCATATTTATGACAAAGAGTCTTTTTTGTGTAGAAGGCAGGCTGAAGTCTACAATTGATAAGACGGCACTGTTCATTAATTTTCCATGTGCCAATAGTTTATCGAATCCCCTAAGGGCTAAATCAAAAGCTTTTTTGGATAAGCCGCGCTGTCCAAGCTCCAATTTTTGGTAAAGTTGTTCTTTGGGGAGCGGCTCCGCTAGGGCAGCCGTTGATAAGGCCATAAATAGGCATAAAAACGCCATTTGGGCCCTGTTTTTTACAATAAATGCTATGAATTGAATCTTGGTCAAGCTGCAAAGGTACCGCTTTAAATACCCAACGACCTGTTAAAACAAAAAAAATCCCGCCTTAGGGTTTAACTATGGCGGGAAAGCAGTTAGCTGTTGGTTAAACTAGCTATATAACTAAGACAACCTTTTATCAATTTCGCTGCATAGAGATGAAAATATTTCTTCTACGGTACCTTCTCCCTTGATTTTCACCACTTTATCAAATCCAGCATAGTAGTTGGCCACTACCGTGGTTTTTTGTTCATACTCGCTAATGCGCGCGCGAATCACCGTTTCATTGGTATCATCAGATCTTCCAGAAGTTAAACCCCTGTTTAATAAGCGTTTAACAAGCTCTTCTTGACTCACTTCAAGGGCAAGTACCAGACTAATTTCAGTTTCTTTTAAGGCCAAAAGCTTATCAAGGGCAACACTTTGTGCCTCTGTACGCGGAAATCCATCAAATAAAAATCCCTTTGCGGCCGGATTGTTGTCCAGTGCCGAGCTAATCATGCCAATAACTACTTCATCTGGAACCAATTGACCCTGATCCATAAAACGCTTGGCTTCGAGTCCAAGAGGCGTTTGATTGGCAATTTCACTTCTTAATAAATCGCCGGTAGATAGGTGTTTTAATCCATAAGAAGCAATTAGGTTTTCGCTCTGCGTTCCTTTGCCACTGCCGGGAGGTCCAAATAAAATAATATTAAACATGTTGATTGGGATTCTTGCTTGCAACAAATATACGAATTTGGCTTAATACACAACTAAACCCGCAGCCCTTTTGTTATACCTTTAATTACCAGATCTTGGCAGAATATGAAAAAGATGATCCTCTATTTATTATGCTTGATAACCGTGCAAAGCTGCAATGGATCTACGTTACAACAAACGCAAACAACCATGGAAGACACTACCAAAAACAACAATCCACATTTTTCTAGAACCGATACGACTAAAATTACGGTGCCCGAAGAAGCATGGAAAAAAATACTATCACCAGAAGTGTATTATATCGCCCGTCAAAAAGGAACCGAAAGACCATGGACCAGTAAGTTTGAAGACTTTAAAGAAGCCGGCACATATTATTGCGCGGTTTGTGGCAACGCACTTTTTAAAAGCAACACTAAATTTGATAGTGGTTGTGGATGGCCTAGTTTTTTTGAGCCACTTACAAAAACGTCTATCATTTATTTAGAGGACAACACGCTTGGAATGAAAAGAACAGAGGTTCAGTGTGGTAGGTGCGAATCTCATTTGGGTCATGTGTTTGAAGACGGTCCACCACCAACGGGTCTTAGGTATTGTATCAATGGTGTGGTGTTGGATTTTGTGCCTAAACCAGCCCCCAAAAAATAATCTGCTTTTTCGATATCCGAAAAATCGGGCGTCTCCGCTACTCCCCCAATAAAATTGTTTATTTTTGTTCTTCAATTTGATACTATGATTACTACAGGAAACGCTATCATTAGCATTTATACCGAGATGACACCCAATCCGGAAACCATGAAATTTGTGGCAAACAAATTATTGTATCCAGGTAAAAGTTTAGACGTTGCCGACGAATCACTTGCGGCCGCATCTCCGCTTGCAAAAGAGTTGTTTAGTTTTCCATTTATCAAAGCAGTATTTATTGCTTCTAATTTTGTGACACTTACAAAAACGCCTGACACCGATGATTGGCAGGATGTAATTCCAACCATCAAAACTTTTTTACAAGAGTATCTCGAAAATGGTGGTGTAGTAGTGAATGAAGAAGAGGTTGCAAAAATGAAACAAGAAGCAACCAATACCGTTAGCGCCGATGATGATGACATCGTAAAGCGCGTTAAAGAATTATTAGAAAATTACGTGAAGCCAGCCGTAGAAATGGATGGCGGTGCGATACAATTTAAAAGCTACAATGATGGCGTTGTAAATTTAATGTTACAAGGTAGTTGTAGTGGTTGCCCTTCTTCTATGGTAACACTAAAAGCTGGTATCGAAGGCATGATGAAACGCATGATTCCGGAAGTGAAAGAAGTGGTTGCAGAGGCCGAATAAAATGAGCCCTGCCACTTTATACCAATCTTTTATAGATGGTTTACTACAAACATCCGCATTAGAATTTATTGCTGTACTTGCAGGTATTGCAAGTGTATGGTTTAGCAAAAAAGAGCAGGTACTCGTGTATCCTGTGGGTCTGATCAATACTACCATTTTTGTTTATTTAAGCTTTAAAGGTCACTTACTAGGGGAAGCGAGTGTCAATATTTATTATACTGTCATGAGTGTGTATGGATGGTGGTTGTGGACGCGCAAAAATGAGCAGCAGGAAAGCGTTTTACACATTCAGTTTTCTACGCAAAAAGAACTTTTACAGCAACTATTATTTTTTGCAGCATTCTATGTTGTGTTGTACACGGCGGTGTATTTTTCTAAAACTTCTTTTGCGCCGGGCGCCATCCCTTGGGCCGACGCACTATCAAGCGCCGCAGCCTATACGGGCATGTGGCTGATGGCCAAGAAAAAAGTAGAAAGCTGGTATTATTGGATCGCTACAAATATTTTTTCGATCCCACTTTATTTTGTGAAGGGCTATGTATTTACGAGTGTTCAATTTGCTGTTTTATTGGCACTTGCAGTAGCAGGACTCATTGCATGGCGTAAAAAAGCACAAGCCGTATGAGTACAACAATGCCCCTAAAAAAAATTGTAGTGATAGGTCCTGAAAGTACCGGTAAATCTACGCTTTGCGCGTATCTAGCGGACTATTACAAGACCCTTTGGTGCCCTGAGTTTGCAAGAACCTATTTGTTAGAAAACGGAACTACTTATACTATTGAAGATTTAATTACGATTGCAAAAGGACAATTAGCCGCAGTGCAAACACACACAAAGGCAGTACAATCACAAATAGATCAAACGGGTATTGTAAAACCACTTATCATTGATACCGACATGTATGTGATGAAAGTATGGGCCGAATATGTATTTGGCACTTGCCCTACATTTATATTGGATGAAATAAATAAGCAACACTTTGATTTGTATTTGCTTTGCAAACCAGATATACCCTGGGTACAAGATGAATTAAGGGAATACCCCGACGAAAAACCACGTCAAGAATTGTTTCAGATTTATAAAGATATTTTAATCAACCAACAAACGCCATGGGTTGAAATTAGTGGCGGTTTTGAGAAACGTAATCAAAAAGCAGTAGCTGCGATAGACGCTGTTCTAGCGCGCTAATAAATAGCTACCGTATATTTTTTGCCAATGGGCAAATAATCTTTGTGTTTTTGTTTTTGAAGGGTTCCTATGCCATAAACGCCAGCAGCAACAAGGAGTCTGGTGGTATTGGCTCCATCAAATAGTGGATATCCTTTAATGATACTGTTGACGATGTTCAAAAACAGATAAGCCCCACTCCCTAGCCTAAAAAGTGCCCCGTTTGTAAATAGGCCAGATTTATACCGCGACTGTGGCATACCGGAAATTTCGTTGATGCTTATTTTTAAAAAACCAAGCCAGGTTGTATCCACCCTAAAACCGCCAAACGCGGTAGGCGATTGCTGCGCACGGTACATATTAATGAGCAAGGAGTCTTTTAAAATGGTTTTTATTTTTCCTTCTATCCACTGTGTGTTGCTAAATCTAAATGTAATACAATCTTTTTCAATCCAACTTTGAATGGTTCGACCTTTTTCTTTTAACACGAGCGTGTTACCAACCTGCGCATTAGACACTGTAACAGTTAATAAAACTGCTGCAAATATCCCCATCACATATTTTACTAATAACATGTTTTTATTTTAATGCGCCATAGAAAAGAAACACACCAAATCCAATGAGTATTACGCCAGCAATTTGATTGATTAAATGTAAGTTTTTTGTGTTGAGTTTAGGTCGTAATTTTTCTGATAAAACAACTTTAACAATATCGGAAGCGAGCACAAATACTAGACAAGTTATAAATACAATGGCTTTGTAATTGGCTGGATTGCTTGCTGCTGCTGCATCTGCAACAATCGCTGCGGTCCAAGCAAACCAAAATAAAAACACACCCGGGTTTAATGTATTCATAAAAAAACCGGATAAATAAAGACCCACATATTTTTGCCAGGTTAATTTTTCTTGCGCACCATTTGTGTTTTCAGCAATACTTACTTTTTTAAACAGAAGTGTATAAATACCCAGGCCTATTAAAAAAATACTTCCAGCAATTGCAATTTTATTTTTGTGTTCAAGTGCCGTTGCAAAAAGTCCCGTAAAAAAATTGCAAAATAAAACCAATGAAATATCGGAGGTAGAAACCCCTGCCACAAAGCTTAATCCCGCTTTACGTCCGCTGTTGATGCTATGTTTGATGATCGCAAATATGATAGGCCCCACCGAAATGCTCAAAATCAACCCCAGCACTAAACCTTTAATTAGCGGTGCTATCATTTTTTAGGTATTACGAATGAATGATTCAAATGCTTCTAATTGTTTGCCTTTTAAAACCCTCGGAAATTTGTGTTGTCCCCCCAATTTTCCTTGCGACTCCATAAAACCCATCAACACTTCTTCTTTGATGACCGTTACGGAAACGTTTTGTAAGGCGCTTTTTCGTTCGGTGGCATAATCATCATTGATGGTACATAGGTACTGATCAATGGCAGCAGCTAATTTAGTTTCGTTAACCGCGTCGTTACAGGCTACGTACCATTTGTGTGCAAATAAATTTCCATGAGGCACACCGGTAACTGTATATTCTGGAATACTAATATTAAATGCGCGGCTAACATTTTCAACCGCTTTATTCATGTTGTCTACACTTAAATGCTCCCCCACTAAACTCAAAAAGTGTTTGGTTCTGCCGGTAATGATAATTTGTGCGTTTTGCTTGTCAATAAACTTCAACGTATCTCCAATTAAATAACGCCATGCACCCGCAGCCGTACTAATTAAAACGGCGTAATCGGTTCCTTCTTCTACTTCATCTATAAGAAGTGCCGTTGCGTTATCTTTTATTTCTCCTTCTTCGTCAAAATTATTTTCGTTGAAAGGAACGAATTCTAAAAATAAGTGCTGACCCGTTACAAGCCGCATCCCTGCTGCGTTTTGATGGTCTTGGTAGGCAATAAAACCCTCGCTTGCTAAATAGGTTTCGATGTAGGTAATGGGTTTTCCTAATAATTTTTCAAACCCCTTTTTATAGGGTTCAAAACTTACACCGCCATGACCAAAAAAAGATAAGTTGGGCCAGAGCTCGTGTATATTATTGAGCTCATATTTTTTTACAATCATTTCAAGACAGAGCTGAATCCATGCGGGCACACCCACTAAAAAACCAATATCCCATTTAGGTGCTTCTGCAACAATCTCTTCTAATTTTTTATTCCAATCTTTTTCTTTAGCAATTTTTTTACCGGGTTTGTAAAAAGGCTGAAACCAAGAGGGTAATTTTTTAGCAGTGATACCACTTAAATCGCCAGCGTAAAATCCGGTTCCTTTTTGAAGTTCTGTGCTACCACCAATAGCAAGCCAGCCCTTTGCGATAGATGCGTATGGAATATTTTTATAGTGTCGTAGGCTTAAGAGTTGCTTCACCATAATGGCTTTGTTACCCGACAATAGCTGACGTGTAACAGGTATATACTTGCTAGACGCTTCTGATGTTCCACTACTTAATGCGTAATATTTTATTTTACCAGGCCAACAAACATCAGATTCACCCTCAATACATTTGTGCCACCACTCTTTGTATATTTTATTGTAATTGTAAATGGGTACCGCTTTTTGAAAATCTTTTGCAACCGTTTTGCTTTTTAGCAGCATATCAAATTGAAATGTATTTCCAAAGGCCGTGTTTTTTGCACGACGCAGTAATTTTTTTAAAACACGGTCCTGTTCCTTTTTTGTGTTTTTTGGGGATAGGGAGAGTTCAAATAGGGCCATACTACAAAGCTAAAGCAAAATGACACAAAACTTGAATAGTGGCTGCTTCTTCGTTACTTTTGCGTAATGTTAACAGAAACACTGATAGCGGCTACAAAAGCGGGCGCTGCCGAGTTGCAGCGGTTTTTTAATGGCGCCTTTGAAATTAGCCACAAAGAGGGTGTCAATAACTTGGTAACCGAGGCCGATCATGCCGCAGAGCGCGCTATAATTGGTGTGATACAGGCTGCGTATCCGGATCATTTTATTTTAAGTGAAGAAACCGGAGAAATTATCACCAGTTCGGAATACAAATGGATTATTGACCCGATCGATGGTACGGTAAATTTTGCCAACGGTATTCCTATTTGTTGCGTAAGTGTGGGACTTGAAAAAGATGGTCAAGTGATTATGGGCGCTGTTTACAACCCCATTATGCATGAGTTTTATTTTGCCGAAAAAGGAAAGGGCGCTTTTGTAAACGATAAAAAAATTAGTGTCAGTAAAAAAACCAAGGTTATTGAATCCTGCCTCGTAACTGGTTTTCCGTACACGTATTTGGATACGCCAAACGGACCGTTACAGGTTTTTGAAAAATTAATTCGAAAAGGTATACCTGTGCGCAGGTTAGGTAGCGCCGCCATTGATTTGTGCTGGGTAGCGGCCGGCAAATTTGATGGGTTTTATGAACATAAATTACAGGCCTGGGATAGTGCAGCAGGTTTTTTAATGGTAAGGGAAGCAGGTGGAAAAGTAACCGATTATGCAGGCAATGATTACTCCGTATATCAACCACATTTATTGGCCACCAATGGACATATTCATGACGAGTTACTCGCTATTATCAATGGCGGACCCGTACAATAAAAAATAAAACATGAGCGAACAAAGAACAGAAATCACCACCCTAGGTGAATTTGGATTGATAGAACACTTGACTAAAAATTTTGAAACGCATAACGCTACTACTGTTTTATCGGTGGGCGATGACGCGGCGGTAATCGATCATTTTGGAAAGCAAACCGTAGTTACTACCGATTTATTATTAGAGGGCATTCACTTTGACCTCATGTATACGCCATTAAAGCACCTGGGCTATAAAGCAGTGATGGTAAACCTTTCGGACGTGTATGCCATGAATGCGCAGCCTACACAAATCACGATTAGCATTGGTATTAGCAACCGTTTTAGCGTAGAAGCCATTACCGAATTTTATGAGGGTGTGCATATTGCTTGCGAAAAACATGGCGTAGATTTAGTAGGAGGCGACACCTCTTCTTCACAAAAAGGATTTGTGATTTCGGTAACAGCCATTGGTGAAGTAGCACCTGATACATTTGTAAAAAGAAGTACCGCAGGTGTGGGTGATTTAATTTGTGTGTCTGGCGATTTGGGTGGAGCCTTTTTAGGATTAACGCTGATGGAAAGAGAAAAAAAGATTTATCTCGAAAACCCAGGCGTACAACCTGATTTAGAAAACGAAAGTTATATTGTTGGAAGGCTTCTAAAACCTGAGGCGCGCAAAGAACTTATTTCATTTTTTGCAGAAAACAATATTGTACCCACTGCTATGATGGATGTGAGCGATGGTATTAGTAGCGACGTGCTCCACTTATGTAAACAAAGCGTTGTAGGTTGTAGAATTTACGAAGAAAAACTTCCAATATCAGACGAATCTAGAAAAGCTGCGTTTAAGTTTGGCTTAGATCCTACGGTATGTGCGCTTAATGGTGGCGAAGATTATGAACTACTCTTTACACTTAAACAAGAAGACCACGAAAAAATTACATTAAACGAAGATATTAGTGTGATTGGCTATGTGGTTGATGTTAATGAAGGATCAAAACTATTAACCAAGGGCGGTAATACTTTTGACATCACAGCACAGGGTTGGACCGCATTTAAAAGCGCCTAATTATAATTGAAAAGTATGCGTGGCTGTCGTTTTTATAAGCTCCTTTTATTTTTTTGTTGCTTACTTTTTGGTGTGTCAACGATGGCGCAACAAAAACTTGTCAATGCGCCAAAAATTGCGCCAGCATTACTCATCAAGGATTTACAAACCCTTCATAAAGTACTACACGAGAATCATCCAAGTGTTTATTGGTATACGCCAAAAGACAGTATGGATTTACATTTTTCTCGCGCCCTAGCTTCTGTTAAAGATTCTATGTCGGCGTGGCAATTTAGAAATGTTGTAGCTACTTATTTAGCAAACATTAAGTGTGGTCATACGTCGGTCTATTTTTCGCCAAAACTTACAAAGCAGTATACCAGGTATCGGTTTCCGCAGTTTCCACTTCAACTAAAAGTATGGAAAGACTCGGCCGTTGTTATTGGAAACTTGTATACCAAAGACAGCCTATTAAAAAGAGGCACCATTGTTACCGGCATCAATCAGTTACCCGTTAGCGTACTTGTAGATAGTATGTATCGTATCATTAGTACCGATGGTAATAGCATTAATTTTAAAAGTCAGGTACTCACCAATGGTTTTTCTAGTTGGTATAAAGCCAGGTTTGGTAATCAGGATAGCGTGTATCAGATATCATACATAGATAGCCTGGGTAATAAGCAAACCACACAAATTGCCGCCTATGCGCCACCCAAGCCCAAAAAAGACAGCCTTAAAACAACAACCGACACCGCTAGTAAATCAAAATCAATAAAACCTGTTACACCCAAAAAGTGGACGCTCCTTATTGATAGTACTTCAAATACTGCATTTATGAACCTGAGTAGTTTTTCGGGTAAGGGTTTTAAAAAGTTTATCACAAAAAGTTTTAGAAATATTAAAGTAGCTGGTGTAAAAAATTTGGTCATTGATCTTCGCAGCAACGGAGGTGGTGAAATAAAAAATTCTACACTTCTTACTAAATATGTTTCGGATCATTCGTTTAAAATAGCTGACAGTGTGTTTGCAAATAATAGAGGCGTTCGAAAAATTCCGTTTGGCAGTTACCTTACGGTGATGGGGCACGCAATCGCCAAACTAATGATTTCTAAAAAAATGGATGGCGGTGGCTATCATTTAAAAAGGTATGAAACGCATTATTACCAGCCCTTTACAAAAAATCATTTTGATGGAAACGTATATATTTTACAGGGTGGCTATACGTTTTCTGCATCTACCTTATTTACTTCACCGCTCATCAACCAAAATAATGTTACCATTATTGGTGAAGAAACGGGCGGTGGTTTTTATGGTAATTCTGCCATTTTAATTCCAACCATTAAACTTCCAAACTCAAAACTATTATTTAGACTTCCATTATACCGTATGGTGATGGATAAAACAAGACCCAAAGGACGAGGCGTTGTTCCAGATATTTTAGTAGAACCCAATTCCTATGCTATTAAACTGGGTATTGACAATAAGTTAGAAGCCGTAAAAAAATTGATTCAGCAAAAAAACTAAGACGCTACTATTTTAAGGAGCTCCTTGCTATCATTTAAGCAAATAAAGGCAGCGGTTTCACCCATTTGTATAGATCCGCTCATTTCTTTTTTTTGCATCACGCGCGCCGGATACAAGCTGCACATTTTTAGGGCTTCGGTAAAATCTACACCCACATGTTCCATTAAATTTTGAACCGATTTTAGTTGCGTAAGTGCTGATCCACTCAGCGTTCCGTCCGATTCATATTTATCTCCCACCAGTGCGTGTTTATAAAAACCAGTACTTGTACTCGTTACAGCATCTGTAATGCAAAAGAGGCGGTCGCCCATTATTTTTTTAGCTGTTTTAACTGCATTATAATTTACATGATGGCCATCTACAATAATACTACTCATGGCGCGTGGATGATTAAAAAGCGCACCCACCATGCCTGGCTCTCTGTGTAAAAAAGAACTCATGGCATTAAATAAATGCGTAGCTACTTTAATATTGTTGTCAAAAAACTGTGTTGCTGTTTCATAGTTAGCATTGCTATGACCCGCCGATACAACAATGCCATGTGATTGTATGAGATCAATAATTGCAGGTTCACAAATTTCTGGGGCTAGTGTAATCATGCTAATACATCCAGATCCATACGCTATTATTTCTTCTACTTCTTTTACGGTTGGACTATGAATAACATCCTCGTTATGTGCTCCTTTTTTATAAGCATTAATCCATGGCCCTTCTATGTGAAGTCCAATACAACCCTTGCCACCACTGGTTGTGTAGGCCCTTACGGCGTCAATGGCTTTGTAAATAACCTCCACAGATTGTGAAGCAATGGTGGGTTGAAAATAAGCAGCACCGCCCGCTAAACAGTATGCGTATATTTTTTGGATACAATCCGTGTCCGGAAATTCAGATAATAATTTTTGATCGGCACCATAAATTTGTAAATCAATAAATGCAGGAACAATGTAAGGGAAGGCCGCACTAGCATTGTAATGACCCTTTGATATGGAAACTATTTTTCCATCCTTAATTTCTACAGCAGTTTCGTTTATCCACTCGCTTCCAGTAAATAGTGACCTTGCAGAAAAAAATTCGGACATGAAACTGTATTGAATTAAAAAATAAACAAGTATTAAAGCGAAATAGAAAACGAATCGGCGTCACGACTAAATGGAAATTTTTCTCTAACCCCAAGTACTACATCTTTTTCTAATTCCATATACACGGTGTCTTCGTCATCGGCTTTGTAATAGAGTACTTGACCAAGTGGATCCACAATCATACTATCGCCACTATGGTTTATTTGATTTCCATCTTTGCCAACTCTGTTTACGCCTACCACATAGGTTTGATTTTCTATGGCACGCGCACATAGTAAGGTTTTCCAGGCGTGGTTGCGCCTTTCGGGCCAATTGGCTACATAGAGGAGTAGGTCATATTCGTCGGGTGTTTGTTTGCGCGCCCATACTGGAAAACGTAGGTCGTAACATACTTGCAAACAAATTTTCCATCCGTTTACTTGTGCAATGAGTCTTTTGTTACCAGGGGTATATTCTTTGTCTTCACCCGCATAGGCAAAGAGGTGTCTTTTGTTGTAATACGCAACTTGCCCATTTGGTAATACCCAGAGTAAGCGGTTGTAAAATTTATTGTCTTCTTCTATAATAATGCTACCCGTTAAAATAATTTTATGAAGGGCCGCCTGTTCTACCATCCACTCAACGGTAGGGCCTTCCATGCTTTCGGCAAATAGTTTGGGTTGCATGCTAAATCCAGTGGTAAACATTTCGGGTAATACCACAATTTGTGTAGCTGCTTCAACAGCTGCTATTTTTTTTTCGAGCATCTCAAGATTACGAAACTTGTCTTCCCAAAAAAGATCGGTTTGTATGAGGCTGATGTGTAAATTACCCATGCTGCAATTTAAGAATTTTATGATAGGCCTGCTTTTATTTTGGCAATGGCCGCTTGCACCAGTCCGGACTCAAAACCACGGCTCACTAAGTACTGCATTACTTTGGCTTGTCTGGCATAGCCCACCTGTCCTTTACATTTTTCCCATTTAGCTAGGGTTAATTGATGAATGGTTTGTTCGTAAGCTTCCTCTTCAATGGTGGCAAGCCCTGCTTTAATATTATACGCGCTCACTCTTTTTTGCTTGAGTTCATAAGCGATTTTTACCCGACCCCATTTCTTGGTTCTAAAATGACCGCCGGCAAATAAAGTAGCAAAACGGGTTTCGTTTAAATAGTCTTCTTCAATGAGTTTTGAAAGTAGTACCTCTACATCTTTTGTAGATAAGCCATACCCATACAACCGGTCTTTGGTTTCTTGGTGGCTTCGCTCTTGGTAGGCACAGTAGTGCTTAATTTTTTGCCAAGCCTGATCGGGAGTGAGGTGTTTTTTTATCATGAGCGATAAATATACAGACTTGCTGAAATTAAGCCATGTTTTAGACCGCAAATCCACAACTGATTCACATAAAACACTTTGTTGTCTAATAGCCCTATTTAGACCGCCAAAGTATTGGAATTTTGGATTAGGTTTGCAGGGTACCCATAACTCATGTAGCATGAAATTTATTGTTTCTTCTTCCTCGCTTCTAAAACACCTTCAACAAATTGGTGGCGTTATTAATGCAAACACGGTATTGCCTATTTTAGAAGACTTTTTATTTGAAATTACCGACAAAAAATTAAGTATTGTAGCAACTGATTTAGAAACAGTAATGCGTGTAGAAATGGATGTTGAAAGCAAGGCCAATGGTCGTGTTTGTATTCCTGCTAAAATCCTGTTGGATTCATTAAAAAATATTGCAGATCAACCACTCACTTTTAATATCGATAAAAACTTTGCAGTAGAAATTACCAGCGATAATGGGAAGTATAAAGTGATGGGTGAAAATCCTGATAATTTTCCAAAAGAACCTTCTGCAGATGACACCAATAGTTTTGATATGACAAGCGGTGCTTTATTAACGGCGATCAACAAAACATTATTTGCTGTTAGTAACGATGATTTACGTCCGGCAATGACGGGTGTATTTTTTGAATTATCTACAAGCGGTGTTCAATTTGTTGCGACCGATGCGCATAGACTCGTGCGTTATAAAAGAACGGACGCAAAAGCGCCAAAAACAGATTCGTTTATTGTGCCGCGCAAGCCGCTTAACTTATTAAAAAATGCATTACCAGATAACGAAGATCCAATTACCATTAGCTATAATAGCAATCATTTATTTGTGAACCATGGTTCTACACAAATGATTTGTAGACTTATTGATGCACGTTTTCCAGACTATAAAGTGGTGATTCCCGCAGACAATCCGTACAAGCTAATTGTTAACAAACATGATTTCCAAAATGCACTACGTCGTGTAAATGTATTTAGTAACAAGAGCACCAATCAAGTGGCGCTAAACATTACGGGCAGCGAATTACAGATGGCTGCGCAAGATGTTGATTTTAGTTTTGAAGGTAACGAGCGCATGAATTGTATGTATGATGGCGAAGATTTACAAATCGCTTTTAATGCAAAGTTTTTAATTGAAATGTTAAACGCTGCAGACACCGATGATGTAAAAATGGAATTGTCTACTTCTACAAAAGCAGGCCTCATCAAACCAACCGAACAAGGTGCTGGTGAAGAGTTACTGATGCTAGTGATGCCGCTCATGTTAAATAATTAATAGCAGATGCTAGAAAATTTAATTGAATATTTTAATCAGATACCAAGTACGCACCGCGCACTTATTTTAGCTGGTGGAATCACATTTTTTTGGATCATAGAGGGACTCGTTCCTCTATTTTCATTTTCGTACCATAAGTGGAAACACGCTGCTGTTAATATATTTTTTACACTCACAACCGTTGTTATCAATTTTGCTTTTGCACTAGTCATTGTAAAAGCATCGGACTGGGCTGTGGCACAAAAATTTGGACTCTTACAACTTGTTCAAATGCCTACCTGGGTGTTTATCATTGGCGGACTCATGCTACTTGATTTAGTAGGTGCCTGGTTCATTCATTTTATAGAACATAAAATAAAAATTTTGTGGAAATTTCACATGGTGCATCACGCAGATACCCATGTAGATACCACCACTGCTAACCGTCATCATCCAGGAGAAAGTGTTTTTAGGGTTGTATTTACAATCATTGGTGTTGTTGTTTGCGGCGCCCCTATGTGGCTTGTAATGCTATACCAAAGTTTAAGTGCGGTGTTTTCTCAATTTAACCACGCTAATATTAGACTTCCATTGTGGTTAGACACTGCCATTAGCTATGTAATTGTGTCGCCAAATATGCATAAGGTCCACCATCATTACGTTCGTCCACAAACCGATTCTAACTACGGCAATATATTTTCTATCTGGGACCGCTTATTTGGAACTTTTGATGCAACGCCCATGGAAAACCTTCGATATGGCCTTGATGTACTCGATGATAGTACCGATCAAAGTTTGGCCTATCAATTAAAGGTCCCTTTTGACAAATCGGTGAAGACAGATTATTAAATATGCCGTTTCTTTGCATCACAATTTGATGTTCATGAAAATTTGTGCTTTTATTCCTGCTAGATATGCTGCTACGCGCTTTCCTGCTAAACTCATGCAGCCGCTAGGAGATAAAA
>CANHHX010000048.1 GCA_947461125.1 Bacteroidota bacterium
CTCCTCATTAACAGCGCATTAGACATAGGTTACTTTGGCATTGGCCTACTTATGCGAAATAGTGGCATCCGCAACCAAAACGCCAAAATACAGGGATACGGGGGCAGTATTATGCTACAAGGGGCTTTTTTACTGGCCTACGACCTCTTACAATTTGGAGCTCACCGCAAAAACGGCAAAAGATTGGGTCAAAAATTTGGAATTTGGACCCTTGGCCCAACAACTACGGGCATAGGGCTTGCCTACCGTTTTTAGGCCCAAAAGCGTGGTTCATTCTTTCTTGAAAACTTCTTTATGGAATTTCAGCGTCTTTCTGCTACTTTTGCCCCCGAAAACGAGTAATATTTAATACCATGGCAGGTCAATTAAAAGAGGTTAGAAATAGGATTAAAAGTGTACAAAGTACGCAGCAAATTACCAAGGCAATGAAAATGGTGAGTGCGGCCAAATTACGCCGTGCCCAAGACGCCATTACCCAAATGCGCCCTTATGCGCAAAAATTGCAGGAAATGCTAAGCAATATTGTGAGTGCTTCCGAAGGTGATTTGTCTATTAAACTAGCAGAAACCAGAACGGTAGAAAACGTTTTATTAATCGTTATCACTTCTGATAGAGGTTTATGTGGTGGTTACAATGCCAACCTTATTAAACTTGCAAAAAGTACCATCGACGAAAAATACAGCAGCCAATATAAAAATGGAAAAGTAACCATTTGGAACATTGGTAAAAAAGGATACGAGAGTTTAACCAAAGCAGGTTACAATACCGATGCTACTTTTAAAGATATCTTTTTACAATTAAGTTTCGAAAACGTACAAGCTGCTGCTGCGGCTGCAATGAAAGCTTTTGAAGACAAAACTTTTGATGCGGTAGAGGTTATTTATTCTGAATTTAAAAACGCCGCTTCACAAGAATATAAAGCAGAAGCATTTTTACCTATTCCAAAAGTAAAAAACAGTGGCGCGACAAAAAAATCAGACTTTATTTTTGAGCCAGCGAAAGAAGCATTGATAGCTGAGCTTATGCCAAAAATATTAAACACACAATTATTTAAAGCAGTGCTTGATTGTAATGCAAGCGAGCATGGTGCGCGCATGACCGCAATGGACAAAGCGAGCGAAAACGCCAACGAACTCTTAAAGTCGCTTAAAATCAGCTACAACAGAGCACGTCAGGCAGCCATTACCACGGAACTTACAGAAATTGTAAGTGGCGCAGCGGCACTTCAAGGATAATTTTTAATACCTGTTTATGGAGATTAGCGAAATCATACCACATATAGAAGTTCTCATTTTTGCAAGTGAAAAACCACTTACATCCCCTGATATTGTTGAACTCATCAACAATACTTTTGGCTTTTTAGAAGAGCGCATTAGTATCGATCAAGTGGATGCTGCTGTAAATGGAATTAAAGAAAAGTATGACTCCGAATTTTATCCATTTGAAGTAAGAGAGAGCGGCGGTGGCTGGCAGTTTTTAACCAAAAAAGATTACCACCAAACCATTGCGCAACTTAACGGCGACAAATTTTTAAAGCGCCTTTCTAACGCTGCACTCGAAACCCTTGCCATCATTGCTTATAAGCAACCTATTACCAAAGGTGAAATTGAATCTATTAGAGGTGTTAACACCGATTATAGCATTCAAAAATTATTAGAAAAAGAACTCATTTTAATAAGTGGTCGCAGTGAAAACATGCCAGGTAAACCACTTTTATATGTTACCTCTAAAACATTCATGGATTATTTTGGTATTAACAGCCCAGAAGATCTTCCTAAAATTAAAGAAGTACTAGCCGAACAGTTAATTGAAGGCACCATTGTAAATCCGGACGACTTTACAGATCAAAACGTAGCTAATGCCACTGAGTTTGAAGAAGAAAGCTCCATTATTGAAACCGAAACCCCTTCTAACGAAGACCCTATCGATGATTTGGCTGCGCTAGAAAACGAGGCTTTTGACACAGAAGATGATGGCAATTTTAGCGAGTCTGATAATTTTGAAGAGGGTGACGAAACTTCTAACGATGAGGCTTCTGAAGACGACAAGAATTCAGATCAGGATCCTGCCTAACAAATGCCCCGAAGTGTTATCTTCGTGGACCTATGTCACATTCACTTTCCAACGAACAACTTATTGCAGCAGCCCATAGTTTTGGTACACCGCTGTATGTGTATGATGCTGCCAATATTGAGGCGCAATACAGTGCTTTAACCACTGCTTTTGAAGGGCAACCTGTCAAGTTTTTTTATGCGAGTAAAGCACTTACCAATATCAATATTTTAAAGCTCATGCTTAACATGGGCTGCGCTGTTGATTGTAGCTCTATCAATGAAGCACACCTTGCCATTAAAGCAGGCCATGCACCTAAAAATATTTTATACACGAGCAATGGTATTCATTTTAGTGAAATTGAAACAGCTGTTTCGCTGGGTATTCATGTAAACATTGATAGTTTATCCAATTTAGAAAAGTTTGGAAAAAAATATGGCAGTAGCTACCCAGTTGGTATTAGACTGCGTCCAAATATTATGGCGGGGGGTAATTTAAAAATCTCTACCGGTCATGATAAAAGCAAGTTTGGTGTGCCGCTAGAACAACTAGAGGAATTACTTGCCATCACCCATGCCTATCAAATTAATATTGCTGGATTACATATTCATACCGGTAGTGAAATTAAAGACGTGGCTGTGTTCATGAAAGTAACAGATGTGTTTTTTGATTTAGTGCCTAAATTTCCGCAGTTGCAATTTTTAGATTTAGGGGGTGGATTCAAAGTGCCTTACAAAGCAGGCGATCCTTCTACCAATATTTCTGAACTAGCCTCTGAAATTAAAAAGTTTCAAGAAAAGCTACAAAGCACCTATGCACGTAGTTTTGAACTCTGGTTTGAGCCTGGTAAATATATGGTGAGCAAGGCCGGTTATTTTATAACAGAAGTAAACGTAATCAAACAAACCCCAACCATCACTTTTGCTGGCATTAACAGTGGCTTTAATCACCTCATTAGACCTATGTTATACGAGGCTTACCACGAAATAAAAAATCTCTCTAACCCTAACGCCCCTCTTGCAACCTATGATGTAGTGGGCAATATTTGCGAGACAGATACATTTGCTTCTGACAGACAAATTCCAACAATCAGCGAAGGCGATTTATTGGTTTTTGAAAATGCGGGCGCCTACGGCTTTGAAATGGCCAGCAATTTTAACTCGCGCTATAAGCCAGCTGAGGTGATGATCATAAAAGGCGAAGCCAAACTGATCAGACAAAGAGATACCTTTGAAGACCTTACAAGAAATCAGATTGAAGTTTTATAAAAGCGTTACCAGAAATAACTATGATTGAATTAAAAAATATCAGCAAAAGTTTTGGAGAAAGACGCATCATTGAAGATATCAGTGCTACAATGATTGCTGGTAAATGTAATTTGATTATTGGAACCAGTGGTAGCGGCAAAACCGTGCTTACAAAATGCATGGTGGGTTTATTCAAACCAGAAATTGGTCAAATATTATTTGGCGGCAAAGACATGCTGCTCATGGATAGCAATGAGCGCAAAGAATTAAGGCAGCAAATTGGTATGCTATTTCAGGGCACTGCACTTTTTGATTCTATGACAGTAGAAGAAAATGTATTATTCCCGCTTAACATGTTTACTAACTGGACCCTGGCCGAAAAGAAAAAAAGAGTGGATGAAGTACTAGCACGTGTTAATTTAGTAGATGCACATCATAAATACCCTTCTGAAATTAGTGGCGGTATGAAAAAAAGAGTAGGAATTGCGCGCGCCATTGTACTCAATCCTAAATATCTTTTTTGCGATGAGCCCAATTCAGGCCTCGATCCGCAAACATCCATGGTGATTGATAGGCTCATTCAAGAAATTACTGCAGAATTTAACATTACCACCATTGTGGTAACCCACGATATGAATAGTGTAATGGAAATTGGAGAGCATATCATGTATTTACACCAAGGAAAAAAACAGTGGGAAGGCTCCAATCAGGATATTATTTATTCGAAAGATGAGCTACTCAATAAATTCATATTCGCTTCTTCTTTTTTACAAGACGCCAAACAAATGCGCATGTTAGAAGATGAGCAAGCAAAAAAATAACCCCCAATGAAAAAATTGACCCCTCTTTTTCTTGCCATTCTTTTTTTAAGTGCCTTTACGCAGATAGCTGCACAAGACAATACCCCAATAAGACCTGATGCCCCTTTTTTAACCAACAAAAATATTCCGGCATTCAACCTGTTACTTATTGATGGAAAAAATTTTACGCAAAACAATATTCCTACTTCAAAATACACCATCATCATTTACTTTAGCCCCGACTGCGGACACTGCCAACATGAGGCCACAGAAATGGTAAAAAACATAGACAGCCTTAAACATGTTTATTTTGTATGGGCCGGCAGCAGAAGTATACCAGAACTCAAAGCCTTTTCCGAAAAATACGGTTTTAATGCCCTCCCCAATGTAGTGTGTGGCCAAGACCAGCAGTATAGTATTCCCTCTTATTACCAGGTAAAATATACCCCGTTTGTGGCGGTGTACGACAATCGCAAACAGTTTGTTAAAGCTTATGAAATGGGGGTCGAAATCCCTGAATTACTCAAATTAATTGGGACGCATTAAGGTATTATAATGGTATTTCATACGTACCTTTGCGCCTGAAAATAACATTCACCTTTTAATACATTTTATATGAAAATTACGGTAGTGGGCGCTGGAGCAGTAGGTGCAACCTGTGCAGACAATATTGCGCGCAAAGAATTAGCAAGCGAACTTGTTTTATTAGACATCAAAGAAGGTTTTGCAGAAGGTAAAGCGCAAGACATGATGCAAACAGCTGCGTTGCTTGGTTTTGATACTAGAATTTCTGGTAGCACCAATGATTACACTAAAACTGCAAACTCTGATGTAGTAGTGATCACTTCTGGCTTACCACGTAAACCTGGTATGACCCGTGAAGAATTAATTGGCACCAACGCAGGTATCGTAAAAGGCGTTTGTGAAAATGTATTAAAACACTCTCCTAACGCCATCATTATTGTGATCAGTAACCCAATGGATACGATGACATACTTGGCATTACAATCTACCGGTTTACCAAAAAATAGAATCATTGGAATGGGTGGTACACTTGATAGCGCTCGTTTTAAATATCAATTAAGCGCAGCACTTGATTGTAGCCCCGCAGATTTAAATGCACTTGTTGTGGGTGGTCATGGCGATACAACCATGATTCCTTTGATCAAGCATGCTACATGGAATAGTATTCCAGTAATTCAGTTTTTATCTGATGAGCAGCAAGAAAAAATTGTTGCAGACACCATGGTTGGGGGCGCAACGCTCACTAAACTATTAGGCACATCTGCATGGTATGCACCAGGCGCTGCTGGCGCTGCACTTGTCGAAAGCATTGTGCGTGATGAGAAAAAATTATTTACTTGTTGCGTAAGCCTTAATGGCGAATATGGTCAAAACGACATTTGCTTAGGCGTTCCTGTTGTAATTGGCAAGAATGGTTGGGAAAAAATTGTTGACATGAACCTTTCTGCAGACGAGCAAGCAGCGTTTAACAAAAGTGCCGATGCCGTTAGAAGCATGAACGACGTTTTAAAAACCTTATAAATATTTTTCTACGGCTGCTGCAATCGCAGTAGTGTCTTGTAGCATCATACAATTAAAATGCCCTTTGGGGCATTTTTTTGTGCCGTAATTGGAACAAGGTTGACAAGTCAAATGTGGCACGATAAAGTTTTGATAAGGCGGCTTACTTAAACCCATTGCAGCAAGCGTAGCCTCGCCATAATAAGGCTCTACCTGTAACATAGGAGACGTAGAGCCCCAAATGGCTAGCACGGGCTTGTTAAAGGCACAAGCGGTGTATTGCAGACCTGTATCATGAGAAATAACAAGCCTAGATTTTTGAATAATACTAGCCGATTCATTTAAACTAAACTTACCGCAGGCATTGTAAATTTTTATAGGATCAATAGCAGCCACCGCATCACCTTCTTTGGCGTCTTCCTCACCACCCACTAGCACGATTGGGAAATTAATTTTTTTACAAAGCTGCTGTAGTTTTAGAAGCGGCAGTTTTTTGGTGGCATAAGACGCACCAATAACAAGCGCTACATAACCGGCGCTATGAGCCGTAGGTAAATCCTCTGCTTTAATATGATCCTCAGGGGCAATAAAATAATCGAGGCCTTTGCCATCATTTTGGACACCCAGTGGCGCAAGTGTATCGATGCACCGGTCTACAATATGACGCGAAGGGATTTTATTTTTGATACCAAGCTTTGTTAAAAAGAACTTATGAAGACTTAATTTTTTATAAGTTAAAGCAGGCACTTTAAGCGCTGTTTTAATACGCCAGGTCCTAAAATTTTTATGGAGGTCAATAATCCAATCAAAATTTTGGGCTTTTAAAGCGGTAATGGTTTCATTTAAATCATCCTTAAAATAATGAAACTGTGAAATGTATGGATTATGAATTGTAACAGCTTTAAAACTTTCTTTGGTCAAAAAATGTATTTCAGCATCCGGCACTTGCTCTTTTAAACAACGAATAGCAGCCGTTGTTAAAACGATATCACCAATAGAAGAAAAGCGGATTACTAAAAATTTCATTGGGAAATATTGAATTAGTCTAGTTCCATATAATCCAAATCTTTATGGAAGGTTTCTTCGGTAAATGCATATGCAGTAAATGCTACGCACATAACAATGATACCCGTGATTATCCCACTATATACAATGGACCACTGCCAAGATTTTTGAAACAAATCTAAAAAGAGCATATTAATTAAAGGAAGCGCGCCACGCACCATATTAGGAATAGTGGTAGCAGCCGTTGCACGCAAATTGGTTCCAAACTGCTCGGCACCCATGGTAACAAAAATGGCCCAAAATCCTGTACTAAATCCAAGCCACAAAGCAATTAAATACATGCTGGTATCTGAACTATTAAATCCACTAAAATAAAAGATCAGCCCTACAAGGGTAAATCCATAAAATAAAAGAAGTGCTTTTTTACGACTCTTAAAATACTGACTTACCAGTCCAATTAAAATATCACCAACCGCAATACCTACATACCCAAACATGATGGCTCTTCCAGAATCGATAGTAGTGCTATTAAACATGGCTTTACCAAAACGATCACTTTGGTTGAGTAATATTCCAATCACATACCAGGTAGGTAACCCAATTAAAATAGCAACAAAATATTTTTTAAAGCGCTTACCATTATTAACAAGCATGAAAAAATTCCCCTTTACTACTTCCGAAGCTTTTGCAGCAGCAAACATACCTGACTCTGCTACTTTAACACGCAACAGTAAAAGGCATATGCCAAGTACGCCACCAATTTTATAACAAAGGCGCCAATCCTGCGTGTATTGATACGTAAAGTAAGCGGCTACTGCACCAAAGAGCCCAATACCCGCCACAAGCGAAGTACCTATACCTCTTTTATTTTTAGGAAGGAGTTCACTAACGAGGGTGATACCAGCGCCAAGCTCACCTGCTAGCCCAAGGCCACCAATAAATCGGGCCCAAGCATACTGGTCTACACTTGTTACAAAACCTGTTGCGAAATTAGCAGTAGAATATAAAATGATAGATCCAAAAAGAACACTCAATCTTCCTTTTTTATCGGCAAGTACTCCCCAAATAATGCCGCCTAATAAAAGGCCGGTCATTTGCCAGTTAATGACCCGTGTGCTATCTACTAAAAGTGTGGCTTCTGTGGAACCAACACCAAGCATACTTGTTTTTTTAACTATCGTAAATAGCAGCAGGTCATAAATGTCAACAAAATACCCTAGCGCTGCTACAATAACAGGTAAAGAGAAAATTGATATTTTTTTATCAGTTGCATTCATAATTATGCCTTCTTTGATTTTCCAAAAAAGAGTTTAATGATCACAGGTGCTGTTGTAAAAAACACAATGCCCAGTACAATAATTTCTAAATGATTTTTTAAATCAAAACCAAATTCACTTAAAATCCATTTTTGTAAGAAGTGGCCCGCAAACAACATGCTAAATACCCATGCAAAAGATCCAATAATATTAAAGCTCACAAACTTTTTTTGATCCATCCCAACAATGCCTGCAACAATGGGCGCAAAAGTTCTTATGATAGGGATAAACCTAGCTACAATAATGGCACCGCCACCATGCTTATTGTAAAAATCTTGGGCTTGAATTAAATATTTTCTTTTAAACAATAAATTTTCTTTCCAATTAAACATGGCAGGACCTACTTTTTTACCAAACCAATATCCCGTTGCATTACCTGCAATACCGGCAGCTGCAATAAGGCCCATGAGTAAAAACAAATCAGTAAATTCATTGCCTGTCGACCAAAGTTCAGCAGCTAAATTGGTGCTATAAATTCCAGCTACAAAAAGCAAACTATCGCCAGGTAAAAAAAAGCCAGCAAAGAGTCCAGTTTCTGCAAATACAACAAATAGTATAAGCCAAAGACCACCATGTTCGATATAAAACTGTGGTTGCAATAATTGGCTCCAATGAAAAGCTTCTAATAAGAACATGGTAATATTTTAATCTTTTAATTACACGGCAACTTCTGTTGGATTTTCTAACGAACCCTCCCACTTACTAACCGCACTTGTTGCAAGTGCATTGCCAAGTACATTAGTAGCGGTTCTAAACATATCACAAAAATGATCGATTGGCAAAATAAGCGCAATGCCTTCCGGCGGAATATTAAACATCGCACAAGTAGCAGTTACGACCACGAGTGATGCGCGCGGCACCCCTGCAATACCCTTACTTGTAAGCATGAGCACCAAAAGCATCGTAAGCTGCGTGCCAATATCAATATGAATGCCATATGCCTGCGCGATGGCCAAACTTGCAAATGTCATATACATCATACTGCCATCTAAATTAAAGGAATAACCAAGTGGTAATATGAAAGAAACAATTTTGTCTTTGCAACCAAATTTTTCAAGCTCTTCGGTAAGTTTAGGAAACACCGCTTCGCTACTTGTGGTACTAAACGCAATAATAAGTGGCGGGAAAATAGCTTTTAAAAGTCCGGGTAACCGCTTGCCTAAAATTAAAAAGCCAACCAATAAAAGCACCGCCCATAATGTAGCAATACCCATAATAAAATAGAGTAAATATTTTCCGTAAAAAACAAATACGTCAAGTCCTTTGGTAGCAATCACTGCGGCAATAGCACCAAACACACCCAGTGGCGCAAAATTCATAACATAGCCAACCATCTTTAAAATCACATGCGCAACAGCGTCAAGTGCTTTAACAACAACGTTTGCTTTTTCACCCATAGAAGCAGTGGCTACCCCAAAAAAGATACTGAAAATAACAAGTTGTAAAATTTCGTTATTGGCCATGGCGTCAATAACGCTTTTTGGAAATACGTGTTCTATAAATTTTTGTATGCTAAACTCCTGTGTTTTACCCACTAGGTCTTGTGCACCACTCATATCTGCATTGCTTAAATTAATCCCAGCGCCTGGCTTAAATATATTTACAAGCACAAGTCCAATAAGCAAACTAACAAGTGAAGCTGTCAAGAACCACAATAATGCTTTTCCACCTACACGTCCCACCGTTTTTAAATCCCCTAGTTTGGCAATACCCACAACAAGGGTAGAAAAGACAAGTGGCGCAATAATCATTTGAACCAGCCTTAAAAATATGGTCGTAAGTAGCTTTAAATTTTTTGAGAAAGATTGAATAAACGCCGGCTCACTATTTTGATGTACAAAATAACCAAGAATGACCCCAGCAATCATTGCAATGATAATGTAGAGGGTTAATTTATTAGATTTTTTCATAAGGTATATAAGTGTTGCAATATAAGACTTAACTCCTAAAAAAAGGCAAGTGCCCGGTTCGTGATTTTTGTAAAAAAACAAGGGTGATTTTGAGAAAAAAGTACTATTTTTCGACATCAATTGATTAGAAATCAAACCAAAAAATTATGAGTTTATTCAGAAAAAAGGATTTATCTGCCATGTTAGCGCAAGCAGAAGATGGTGGTAAGGGCCTTAAACGCACACTAGGTGCAGGTAACCTTGTTGCCTTAGGCGTTGGTGCTATTATTGGAGCAGGTTTATTTGTGAGAACAGCAGCTGCTGCTGGACAAGCCGCAGGACCAGCCGTTACATTATCATTTATCATTGCAGCCATTGGATGTGCTTTTGCAGGTTTGTGTTACGCAGAATTTGCTGCCATGATTCCTATTTCAGGTAGTGCTTATGCCTACTCTTATGTAACCATGGGAGAAACGGTTGCCTGGATTATTGGTTGGGCTTTAATTATGGAATATGCATTAGGAGCAGCAACTGTTTCTATTGCGTGGAGTGAATACTTAAATAAGCTTTTAGGAGGAAGTATACCCTATGAATGGAGCCACTCCCCCCTTGAAAGTGTAACGGATACGGCCGGCGTTTTACACCAAGGTATCATGAATGCGCCTGCACTCGTTATTTTATTACTTCTTACTTTATTACTTATCAAAGGAACACAAGAGTCGGCAATTGTAAATGCGGTTATCGTATTTGTTAAGGTTGCTATTGTAATCATATTTATTATTTTAGGATGGCAGTTTATTAAGCCTGAAAACCATACTCCTTACTTTATTCCTGCCAATCAGCCTCCTTTATTGGATGCAGCAGGCAATACCATTGCCGATTACTCCGGCGTGTTTAAGCACGGTTGGGGTGGTGTATTAGGCGGCGCTGCAATTGTATTTTTTGCCTTCATTGGTTTTGACGCTGTATCTACTGCTGCACAAGAAGCAAAGAATCCTAAAAGAGATATGCCCATTGGTATTTTAGGATCTCTTGTAGTTTGTACTATCTTATACATTTTATTTGGTCACGTATTAACGGGCGTTGCAAACTGGAAAGAATTTGTGGATCCATTAAAAGGTCGTGAAGCTTCTGTTGCCTATGCAATTTCAAATTACATGACTGGATACGGATGGTTGGCTACTGCTGTAACGGTTGCAATTTTAGCGGGCTTTAGCTCGGTAATTCTTGTAATGTTAATGGGGCAATCTCGTGTGTTCTTTTCAATGGCAAACGATGGACTACTTCCTAAGGTATTCTCTGACCTTCATCCTAAATACCGTACGCCGTATAAATCTAACTGGATCCTATTTGTTTTTGTAGGTGCTTTTGCTGCTTTCGTTCCAGGAAGCGTTGCCGGTGATTTAACTTCATTTGGTACCTTATTTGCCTTCGTACTCGTAAGTGCAGGTATTTGGATCCTACGTGTTAAGTCTCCAGAAATGGAAAGACCATTTAAAACACCGCTCGTTCCATTAGTTCCAATTTTAGGGGCTATCATTTGCTTGGCTATGATTTTTGCACTTGATGCACAAACATTAAAAGTGGCATTTGGATGGATGGTTTTAGGCCTAGTTGTATACTTTGTTTACAGCCGCAAACACAGTAAGTTAAACTAACCCTTACTTATATTAAAAAAAATAGTCCCGACCTTCGGGACTATTTTTTTTGCCGTATTTTTGCAACTTATAAACAATCACTATGGGAAGGATATTTGAAGTTAGAAAAGCAACCATGTTCAAGCGATACGATCGCATGGCAAAACAATTTACCCGTATTGGTAAGGAAATTGTAATTGCCGTAAAATCAGGAGGCCCCAATCCAGACGACAATCCTGCCCTAAGAAGATGTTATCAAAATGCCCGTAGTGTGGGTATGCCTAAAGACCGCGTAGAAGCGGCTATTAAGCGTGCCATGGGTAAAGACACTTCTAACTACGAAGAAATTTTATACGAAGGATATGCACCTCATGGGGTGGCTATATTAGTTGAAACAGCTACTGACAACCACGTAAGAACCGTTGCCAATGTTAAAAGTCATTTTAATAAAGGCGGTGGAACCATGGGCAACAGTGGAAGCGTAAGTTTTCAATTTAAAAAAATGGGGGTTTTTAAATTAAACCCAGAAGGTATTGTGATGGATGATTTAGAATTAGAACTTATAGATCACGGCCTAGACGAACTTGGAGAAAGTAACGACGACAACGATAATCCTATTATTGTATTAAGATGCGCCTTTACAGATTTTGGTAACCTGCAAAAAGAATTGGAGGCAAAAAAATTAAATGTAATTAGCGCCGAGTTTGAATGGATTCCAGGCACAACAGTTCCTGTTACCGATGAGCAAGCAGAAGAAATTAGTAAATTAATTGACCGTTTAGAGGAAGACGAAGACGTAAACAAGGTGTTCCATAACATGGGATAATACCGTTGTTTTTTTCTTTTCTTATTCTGCCATAACTGCTCTCACTGCTTCGATCACATCTTCGGTGTTGGGCTTACTAAAGTAATCACCATCACTACCATAACCTGGCCTATGTGCTTTTGCAGCAAGGGTTCTAGGGCTTGCATCCAACCATTTGTATCCACCTTGCTCTTCCATGACCTGCGTAAACATATAGGCGGTAGCACCACCTGGAACATCTTCATCGACAAATAAAATGCGGTTGGTTTTTTGTAACGATTTTACAATGCTATGGTTGATATCAAATGGAAGTAATGTTTGCACGTCAATAAGTTCTACCGAAATGCCCTCCTGAGCTAAACGAACAATGGCTTCTTCAATAATACGTAGCGTAGAACCATAAGAAACAATGGTAATATCGCTTCCTTCATTGATGATTTCTGGGATACCTAATGGAACAGAAAATTCAAGTAAATTATTAGGTAATTTTTCTTTAAGTCTATACCCATTTAAACACTCAACTACAATTGCCGGGTCGTTAGACTGTAAAAGAGTATTGTACATACCTGCTGCTTGAACCATGTTACGAGGCACGCAAACATACATGCCGCGAAGTGCATTTACAATCATGCCCATGGGTGATCCACTATGCCAAATTCCTTCAAGACGGTGACCTCTGGTTCTAATAATAACTGGGCAACTTTGTTGACCATTGGTTCTATAATGCGTGGTGGCAACATCATCACTTAGTGGCTGTAAGCCATAGAGCAAATAGTCGAGGTATTGAATTTCTGCAATAGGTCTCAACCCTCTAACAGCCATACCCACAGCCTGTCCTACAATGGTAAGCTCTCTTATGCCGGTATCAGAAATACGGTCTGCCCCATACTTTTCTTGAAGGCCAGCAAACCCTTGATTTACATCACCAATGTATCCAACGTCTTCACCAAAAGCATATACCTTAGGATTGCTAGCAAATAATGCATCGAAATATTTATTGAGTACTTCGTAGGCATTTTCAGTGGGTGCATCCGGAGCATAAGTGGCCTGAACCGCAGGCACTCGAAGTGCCGATTTAGGACCTTCGTTGTATAAATAAGAATTAAAAAGAGAAGCAGCTTCGGCTTTTAATTCCGCCGCATACTGTATTACTTTTTCAACGCCTTTTACTCCACCAGCAGACTCACTTACTTTTGCAAGTGCTTTTAAAACATCTCTTCGAAGGGGCTCTTTATTACTTGCTAACGCTGCAACAATTTGATGTACCTCAGTATTTATAACCTGCAAGCCATTCATAATTTGAACTGCTTGTTCAGCTTGTTTTTTAATGGGTCCAATAAATTTATCCCAAGCACTGGCTTTTGCTTCTTTCACAAATTCTTTTGCTTCAACTTCTACACTATTTAATTCGCTAACAGTTGCGAGACCGGAGGCCAACATCCACTCACGCATTTTTTTAATACAATCCCAATTTTTTTCCCACTCTAAACGCTCAGCAGATTTGTAACGCTCGTGGCTACCACTTGTAGAATGGCCCTGAGGCTGTGTTACCTCTTCGATATGAAAAAGTGCAGGTGTGTGTGTATCTCTAATTTTTTGTAAGCCTTCTTCAAATACTTCACACATACCGGCGTAATCCCAGGCCTTGGCTTTGTATATTTCGATGCCATTGGTGTCTGCTAATTTTTGCATACCAGCAAGCGCATCAGAAATTGAATTTTTTGTTGTTTGCAAATTTTTAGGAACAGAAATCCCGTACCCATCATCCCACACAAAAACTGCTAATGGAATTTGCAATACAGCAGCAGCGTTCATTGATTCCCAAAAATGACCTTCCGATGTACTCGCATCTCCAATGGTACAAAAACAAATTTCGTTCCCATTATTGCTCAAATTTTTATGTAATGCACTATTTTTTTGCTGCGCTTCTCTAAAACATTTAGAGGCAAACGCAAGTCCAACAGCACGAGGCATTTGACCCGCAGTAGGCGCCATATCGGCCGAAGAGTTTTTTTGATTGACAACATCTAACCAATTGCCATTTCTATCAACTGTGGGTGTAACAAAATGAGAACTCATTTGTCTGCCCGCGCAAAAAATATCGTGGTTGCCGTCGGGATCTGCAAATAATTGAGAAAAATATTGTTCTACACTTGCGATACCTGTGGCAAACATAAATGTTTGATCCCTGTAATATCCGGATCTAAAATCGCCGTTTTTAAAATATTTTGCGAGTGCTACTTGCGCAACTTCTTTACCATCCCCAAAAATGCCAAACTTGGCTTTACCTGTAAGCACTTCCCTTCTACCTAGCAAACTAACTTCCCTACTAATGAGCGAAATTTTATAATCTTGAATCACCGTATTACGAAATCCTTCAAAGGATAGCATCTCGGTTTGAGCGGCTGGCGAAGCAATTAATTCCATGGTACAAAAATAGCATTCGGAAAGCATTAGAAAAGGCTTGTTTATCAATTTGGGGATAAATGTCAGCCACCCTTAACAACCCCGTTTTTTTAACGATTTAGCCTTTTTTTAAGGCAATTTTGGCACTAAATTGAACTATAAATGATACTTTTACAGGGTACTTTAAACAAAGCACTTTTATGAAAAAGATTTTAGCTCTTACTTTATTAGCCATTACTGTCTCAATGAGCGTTTTTGCGCAACAAGACATCAAATTTGCTGAAGGCTCATTTAATTTTGGAAAAATTACACAAGGGAACCCAGTAACCCACGTTTTTACCTTTAAAAACGCAGGTGCAAAGCCAGCTGTTATTGAATATTGCACAGCAGAATGTGGCTGTACCACTCCTGAAGTGACAAAAGAACCTATTTTACCAGGTAAATCAAGCACTGTTAAAGTAACATACAATGCTGCTAGCATGGGTAATTTTACCAAGCGTGTTACCGTAAAATTAGTAGGTGTTGCCGAGCCAATCATCTTAACGATCAGCGGCGAAGTAGTGGCCCCTAAAAAATAATTGTTAAGATTCTGATAATGATCTTACCGGCCTCCTTCGGAGGCCGGTTTTTTTTGCCCCTGCCTCAAATTGTAAACTTATATTTGCAACATGTTACAAATCAGCAAACGTGGC
>CANHHX010000049.1 GCA_947461125.1 Bacteroidota bacterium
CCTTTGGGACTTCCGTCATTTTGACCTAACTTTGCCAACCCTTAAAAATCGGTTATGAGTCATCGGCGGGAATACGAGATAGCATTTGTGGGATTGAAGCCGGGGAATCATTTGTTTGAATACCAAATTAAGGACCAGTTCTTTGTACCCTATGGAGCACAGGATTTTAAAAATTGTGTCGCTACTGTCAAATTAGACCTTGAAAAAAACAATGGTTTTATGCTTCTCAAATTTGACATTGACGGCCAATTGGAATCTTCTTGTGATAGGTGCGGCGACGACCTTCCTGTTCAGTTGTGGGACGAGTTTAAAATCATTGTTAAACTTGTTGAAGAACCAGACACCCTCAACGAGATGGAAGAAGATCCTGATGTTTTTTACATCAGCAGAACAGAAAGCCACCTGCATGTAAGTGATTGGATTTTTGAGTTTATCAACCTCAGCATTCCACTTCAAAAAAAATGCAAAGACCTACCAAACGGAACCACCGGATGCAACCCTAGCGTGTTAGAAAAGTTAGAGCAAATGAATAGGGACGCAACCACCGATACACATGCCACGGTATGGAAGGGTCTCGACCAATTTAAAAACTTGGGAAAAGACGCCAACAAAAAAGATTAAACGAATAAACAACATAGATTAATACTCAAAATTTCGAGATATGCCGAATCCTAAACGCAGACATTCGCAACAACGTAGCGCAAAAAGAAGAACACACTATGTAGCGCAAGAAGTTACTCTAAGTAAAGACAGCACTACTGGCGAAACACATGTACGTCACCGCGCGCACGTGAGTGAAGGTAAATTGTTCTACAAAGGAAAGTTAGTTGCTGAAAAAGCACCACTTAAAGCCTAGTTCCAAAACTAAGCCTTACTTTTAGTTCAATTCACGAACTTAAAATATTGCGCATGAATATTGGTATAGACATGATGGGTGGCGACTTTGCACCGCTCGAAGCGGTTAAAGGAGTCAAATCTTTCTTAGCTATACACAATACAAATGTCAACCTATACTGCATAGGTGATGAAGCTTTGGTGAAGCCTCTATTTGAGGAACACCAGGTTACATCACCTAATTTGCATTTAGTACATGCCCCACAAATTATTGGCTACAACGAGCATCCAGCCAAGGCCCTCAAAGAAAAACCGCAGTCTTCTATTGCCATTGGTTTTCAGTTATTAGCCGAAGGTAAAATTGACGCGTTTATGAGTGCCGGCAATACCGGTGCCATGCTCGTAGGTGCTATGTTTACGATCAAAGCCATTCCGGGTGTTTTACGTCCAACCATTGGTGCGACCATGCCAAAATCGGATGGATCAACGGGCATATTAGTAGACGTTGGTCTCAACGCTGATTGTAAACCAGAACAGCTCAATCAATTTGCTGTTTTAGGAAGCCTCTATGCAAGCATAATGCTTGGCGTAAACAATCCAACTGTTGGACTTTTAAATATTGGAGAAGAAGAAGGTAAAGGCAATGCACTTGCACAAGCCACTTACCCACTGCTGCAACAAAACAAGCAAATACATTTCATTGGCAACATCGAAGGACGTGATATTTTAACACCCAAAGCAAACGTTACCGTATGCGATGGATTCACTGGAAATATCGCCCTTAAATTAGCCGAGTCCTTGCATACCATTGCCGCAGAACGTGGCCACGGTGAAGACGCGTATTTTAAACGCCTTCATTTCGAAAACTATGGTGGACTTCCAGTCCTTGGCGTTGCCAAACCCATTATCATTAGCCACGGTATTAGTACCGCTACTGCGTTTCATAATAGCATTTCACTTGCTGTTCAAATGCTTGAAACTGGTTTTTGCGATAAAATTGCCGAAAACTTTACGGCATAAGCTGTTTTGCAGTACGCGCTCCTTTCCATTAACCAAGCCTTTCCTTTATCTTTGTAAGCAAACAAATGTTAGCATTGTATGTGGCTCAATAATGTATTAGAAACCATTGGCAACACCCCTATTATCAAGCTCAATAAAATAACCAAAAACTGGCCAGGTACCATACTTGCCAAAGTAGATTATTTTAATCCGGGCAACTCTATCAAAGACCGTATGGCGCTTAAAATGGTAGAAGTTGCAGAAGCCGAAGGAAAATTAAAACCAGGTGGTACCATTATTGAAGGTACTAGTGGCAACACCGGCATGGGACTTGCACTAGCAGCATGCGTAAAAGGATACAAATGCATTTTTGTAACCACCGACAAACAATCCAAAGAAAAAGCAGATATCTTAAAAGCAGTAGGCGCAGAAGTGATCGTGTGCCCTACCAATGTTTTACCAGAAGATCCACGCAGTTATTATAGTGTAGCCAAAAGACTTGGTCAAGAAATTCCAAATTCGATGTACATGAATCAGTACGATAATTTGGCCAACCGTCAAGCGCATTACGAATCTACAGGACCAGAAATTTGGGAACAAACAGAAGGTAAAATCACACACCTTGTATGTACCGCCGGAACCGGTGGAACCATTACAGGTACTGCGAAGTATTTGAAAGAAAAAAATCCAAACATTAAAATATGGGCAGTTGATGTATACGGTTCATTACTTACAAAATATTACAACACGGGTGAAATAGACATGAACGAAGTGCACCCGTATATCTCAGAAGGATTTGGGGAAGACTTTGTACCTCAAAACTATGACATGAGTGTGATTGATAAGTTTATTCAAGTAACCGATAAAGACGGCGCTGTAATGGCACGTCGTATTGCAAAAGAAGAAGGACTCTTTTGTGGATACAGTGCAGGTAGTTGCCTCCAAGGTTTACAACTACTCAAACAAGAATTAAAACCTACCGATGTTGTGGTGTGTATTTTTCATGATCATGGTAGCCGTTATGTAGGAAAAATTTACAACGATGAGTGGATGATGGAGCGTGGATTTTTAGATGTGAAAACATTTAAAGACATTGTGAGTGGTAGAGCTGGACAAAAATTAATTACCGTTTCGCCAGATCATTTAATTGCAGAAGCTGTGGCGCTCATGAAAAAATATGACATCGAACATATCCCTGTTATGGATGCGCATACGATTGTTGGATCCCTCAGTGAAAATGGACTCTTTCAACAAATATTTACCAACCCCGATATCAAAAATCAGTCGGTACAAAGTGTTATGGAACCGTCCTACCCGGTGGTTGATTTTTTAACACCGGTAGAAAAACTAGGTACTTTAATCAATCAAAAAAATGGGGCTGTTATCGCCAAAGACGAAAAGGGTGATTTCCACATCGTTACCAAGTATGACGTGATTCAAAGTCTTACGAAATAATGGTTGTTGGTGCATAAAAGCTAACAGGTGTTTGGGGGCAATAAAGTATCTTGCACCCTCATAATTATAGGAAACATTATAGAATTAATACACATGAAAAAGTACAGAGCTGGCGTCTTATTTGGAGAAGAATTAGAAAACTTATACAACGACGCAAAAAACAATCAATTCGCACTTCCTGCCGTAAATACAATTGGTACCAATAATATCAATGCAACCCTCGAAACGGCTGCAAAAGTAAACTCACCTGTTATCATTCAATTTTCAAATGGTGGCGCTCAGTTTATTGCAGGAAAAGGTATGCCTAACGATCAGTTACAAGCCAATATTTCTGGTGCTGTTTCTGGTGCATTACACATCCACAATGTAGCTAAACATTATGGCGTACCTGTGGTACTTCACACCGATCATGCTTCAAAAAAATGGCTTCCATGGATTAGTGGTTTATTAGACGCCGGTGAAGCTTTTTACAAAGAAAAAGGGCAACCCCTTTTTAGTTCACACATGCTTGATTTATCTGAAGAAACATTAGAAGAAAATATTGAAACCTCAGTTGCCTATTACAAGCGTATGGCGCCACTGGGCATGAGTATCGAAATAGAACTTGGTGTAACCGGTGGTGAAGAAGATGGTGTAGACAACAGCGGTGTAGAAAACGATAAATTATATACACAACCAGAACATGTTGCTTACTCCTACAAAGAATTGAGTAAAGTGGGCAACCTATTTACTGTAGCTGCTGCTTTTGGAAATGTACACGGTGTTTATAGCCCAGGTAACGTAGAACTTCGTCCAGACATTTTACACAATAGCCAGTTGCATATTCAAAAAGAATTTAACACTGCCGATAAGCCTGTATACTTTGTATTCCATGGTGGCAGCGGTTCTCCGCAACATCAAATTAGAGAAGCCATTGGATATGGTGCGATCAAAATGAATATCGACACCGATTTACAGTGGGCTTTTTGGGAAGGCATCAACGAATTTTACAAGAAAAACGAACCTTACCTGCAAGCACAACTCGGTAATCCAGAAGGTGCCGATAAACCCAACAAAAAATATTACGATCCAAGGGTTTGGTTACGTAAAGGTGAAGAAAGCTTTAGCAAACGCTTAGAAGTTGCCTTCGAAGATTTAAACTGTATTAATAGAAACGCTTAATCTATTTCCCTTCATATTTAAAGGTTGCATATATGAAAAAAGAACGAGAAGAAGATTTTGAGGCCAATTTAACCGGCGAAGAATTGCAAGAGCAAGAGAATGCTAAACCACGTTGGTTTAAGCGTATTCGCAAAGGTATTTTAACCTCAACCGCAGATAAAAAAGAAACACCAGAAGGGCTTTGGAACAAATGTCCCGAGTGTAATCATATAACAACTACCACCGAGCTCGCCGAAAACTTATACGTGTGTGATAAATGTAACCACCACCACCGTATTGGAAGTGAAGAATATTTTGATATTCTTTTTGATGATGGCAACTACACCGAATTATTTGACAACATCAAAAGTAAAGACGCCCTTGGCTTTACCGATTTAAAACCCTACCAAAAAAGACTAGATGATATTCATGCCGCTACCGATCTAAAAGATTCGATGCGCGTGGCTACCGGCAATTTAGTAGGGGAAGGTTATGTAGTGGCTTGTATGGATTTTGAATTTATTGGCGGCTCGTTAGGCAGTGTGATGGGTGAAAAATTTAGCCGAGCAGTAGATTATTGTATCGATCACAAACTCCCCTATTTAGTTATAAGTAAAAGTGGCGGTGCCCGCATGATGGAAAGTGCTTACAGCTTAATGCAACTTGCAAAAACAAGCGGCAAACTTTCGCAACTATCAGACGCTGGCTTACCATTTATATCGCTTCTCACCGATCCTACTTTTGGAGGTATCTCTGCAAGCTTTGGAATGCTTGGCGATTTAAATATCGCTGAACCAGGCGCACTGATTGGTTTTGCAGGACCTAGGGTTATTAAAGAAACGATCAAAAAAGACTTACCACCCGGATTCCAAAGAAGTGAATTTTTATTGGAACACGGCTTTTTAGACTTCATTGTAGAGCGAAAAAATTTAAAAGAAAAACTAGCTCAACTAGCGGTGCTGTTTAAGGGGTAATATACATCCCATGGCAAACGAAATGAACAACCGGCAGGCTTACTTTAACTACCACATTGAAGATAAATATGTGGCTGGCATTGTTTTGCTTGGCACCGAAGTAAAATCCATTAGAGACGGTAAGTTAAGTTTCAACGACGCCTTTTGCTTATTTGATGATGGCGAGCTTTGGATGCGCGGACTTTTTATTGCCTCCTACACCCACGGCACTGCCAACAACCATATTGCCGTTCATGACCGAAAACTATTACTCAATAAAAAGGAGTTAAAAAAAATTGAAGGACGCTTAAAAGAAAAAGGATACACCATTGTACCACTGCGCGTTTTTTTTACCGATAAAAATTTAGTGAAAGTTGAAATAGGACTTGGAAAAGGTAAAAAAATTCATGACAAACGTGAAACCATTAAAGCCCGCGATGTAGAAAAGGAAATCAAAAGGTTTTTAAAATAAAAAAGACGTTGAAAATTCAACGTCTTTTTTTTATGCACTTCCACTTAGATATTATCCAAGTTTCACTTTCAAGTTTTGATCTAGTGCATCTAAAAACTCTTCGGTATATAAATAATGTTCGCCGTGCTTTACTTTATTACCATAAATACAAACCGCTAAGTCTTTGGTCATTTTGCCACTCTCTACCGTTTCAACACAAACCGCTTCTAGTGCATGGCAAAAATTAATAAGCTCCTGGTTGTTATCAAGCATACCTCTAAATTCTAAGCCTCTTGTCCATGCAAATATAGATGCGATAGGGTTTGTAGAAGTTGGCTTTCCTTTTTGGTGCTCTCTGTAGTGACGCGTAACAGTACCGTGTGCCGCTTCTGCCTCCATTACTTTACCATCCGGGGTTACAAGCGTAGAAGTCATTAACCCAAGTGATCCAAAACCTTGCGCTACGGTATCAGACTGTACGTCACCATCATAGTTCTTACAAGCCCACACAAAATTACCATTCCACTTTAATGCACTCGCTACCATGTCATCAATTAAACGGTGTTCATAAGTGATACCAGCTTCGGCGTATTTTGCTTTAAACTCATTTTGATATACTTCTTCAAAAATATCTTTAAAGCGACCATCGTATTTTTTAAGGATGGTATTTTTAGTAGATAAATACAAAGGCCATTTTTTTACAAGCGCTTGGTTAAAACATGCTCTTGCAAAACCAAAAATACTTTCGTCGGTATTGTACATCGCCATGGCAACGCCATCACCTTTAAAGTTAAACACTTCAAATTCTTGAACCGTTCCATCTTCACCTTCAAACTTCACCGTTAATTTACCTTTACCTTTTGTAACAAAGTCGGTAGCACGGTACTGATCACCAAATGCGTGACGACCAATACAAATAGGTGCTGTCCAGTTTGGAACTAAGCGGGGTACATTGCTACAAACGATTGGCTCTCTAAAAACAGTACCATCTAAAATGTTACGGATGGTTCCGTTCGGGCTCTTCCACATTTGCTTTAACTTAAACTCTTCTACTCTTTGCTCATCGGGTGTGATGGTTGCACATTTGATACCCACACCATACTGCTTGATCGCATTGGCTGCATCAATCGTAACCTGATCGTTGGTTTCATCTCTATATTCCATACCCAAATCGTAATACTTAATATCGATTTCTAGGTAGGGTAAAATTAATTTGTCTTTGATAAACTTCCAGATGATACGTGTCATCTCATCACCATCCAATTCAACAACTGGATTAGCCACTTTAATTTTTTGAGCCATGGTTTACAATTTTGATTTAAAAGGCCACAAAGGTAGTGATTTCTAGCGCATTAAACGTTTACAATTAACACCGGAATACTCAATTGATGCCTTACCGATTCGATGGTTTCGCCAAATAAATAGTCTTTGATGCCCTTATGCCCGTGCGCCCCCATTACCAGCATATCCACCTCATTATCTGTCACAATTTTAACAATAGCTGCTGTCCTATTTTTAAAGCCCAGGGCCGTGCTAACCTGATACCCTTTTTGCTCCAATTGACGCTGATATTCTGAGAGTCTTTCTTGATCCAACCTTGTTTCTTCGTCATCGCTGGCAGCACCCAAATAATGTGCCGATACTGATTCCACCACATGAATAAGCACGTAATGACTCTGCTGTTGCCCTTGTGCAAGTGCATGCGCAATTAATTTTTCGTCGGCGAGGGTAAAATCTAATGCAATACCAATTTTTTGTGTTGGCTTCACCGTTAAATTATGTAACGCTACGATGTCACCATGCATACTTGATACAGGAAGCTTTTTCTTTTTAAAGACTGGATAAAATGTCATGATTAAAAAGAGCACTACAAACCCGATCAATAAAATTCCAACCGCAAACTTGGCGCCAAGTGTTGCATCACTATTCATAAAATCAATAGCTGTATGTAATACTAGTCTTCCATTGAGTCCTACTAAAATGAGCGCTATTAACCATGCGGCTATTTGCACCCAGCGTTTGATTACATATTCACCCATTTTTTCTTTGTCGCTTACAAAATGAATAAGTGGTATCACCGCAAATCCAAGTTGCACACTTAAAAGCACCTGACTAAATACGAGTAAATCATCTACTTTCCCTTCCCCATAAATACCAATGATAAATACAGCAGGCCCAATAGCAATTAGGCGTGTAAGCAGGCGGCGTAGCCATGGATTTAAACGAATTTGCAAATAGCCCTCCATTACAATTTGTCCAGCAAGGGTACCTGTTACCGTAGAACTTTGTCCGGCCGCAATAAGTGCTACCGCAAATAAAATGGGTGCTAAATGAGTTCCTAGTAAAGGTTGCAATAACCGGTGCGCATCTTCAATACGGGCCACTTCGGTATTACCTGTTTTAAAAAAAACGGTAGCTGCTAAAACGAGTATGGCCGCATTCACAAAAAACGCAGCATTGAGCGCTACTAAACTATCAATAAAATTATATTTAAGTGCGCGCTTGATACTTTTCGAATCAGCACCAATTTTTCTGGTTTGCACCAGTGCCGAGTGTAAATACAAATTATGTGGCATTACCGTTGCACCAATAATACCAACGGCAATATATAAAGAGGCATCAGTTAAGGGCGTTGGAATAAAACCAGTAGCCACTTCTGCCAAATTAGGATCGGCAATTAAAATTTCAATAAAAAAAGAAACACCAATCGTTGCAACGAGTGCTAATATAAAGGCTTCCATTTTTCTGATGCCATAACGCTGTAATAATAAAAATAAAAAGGTGTCCACAACGGTAATGGCTACACCCCAAATGAGCGGAAGTCCGGTTAACAAATGAAGCCCAATGGCCATACCTACAACTTCGGCTAAATCAGTAGCGGCAATAGCAATTTCCGCTAAAATATACAAGCAAAAATTAACGGCAGCTGGATAGGTTTCTCTGTTGGCCTGCGCTAAATCTCTACGGCGCACAATACCCAAACGGGCACTCAAACTTTGCAGTAATAGGGCCATGATATTACTGAGTAGTAACACCCAAATAAGTTGGTAACCAAACTGTGCACCCCCTTGTAAATCGGTGGCCCAATTACCCGGATCCATATAACCTACACTCACCAAATAGGCTGGCCCAAAATAGGCAAGTATTCGGCGCCAACCTTTGCGAGGAATCGTCGTGTCTATCGACTCATGCACTTCACTTAATGATGGGTTTTGAGGGGCCATTTATTTGTTTGATTAATTGAAAATTTCAAAACAAATTTATGCAATAGTTGCTTCTTAATCACAAAGTTATATACCCACCTGAACATTAAGCCGTTATTTTATCTAATTTTATAGGTATGAAGAAGTTGTTGACCATTTGCCTCCTCTCCCTTTTATGGGGCTGTTCTAATAAAGCCATCGACCTTTCTGGCGAAACAACCATTAAACCGGGCGATTATATCAAAGCCTTTGCTCCTATTAAAGGAAACTACACCACGTCGGATACCAATTTTGTAAAAAAAGCAGATACTATAAAAATTGGGGTAAAAGCACTACTTCAATTTATACCTGATTCTGCGGTGCAGCAGATGGTAACAAACCAAAAAAAGGAAACCATTTATCCGGTGGGTTTGATTGAAAAAGAAACGGAAAAATATTTTTTAATCCTTGTAAAAAGTAAAAAAACGGCCAAGCTTTTTGTATATGTCACCGACGAAAAATTAAAATATTTAGGCAATAAAGAATTACTCAATAACGAAAACAAAGACGCGTATGCACGCTCTGTATCGATTAATAAAGAACCCACTTTTGTAATTAGCAAAGAAACCTATTCAAAAGATAAGGAACTTAAATTTTCTAGGTCGGGATGGATCTTTAATGCAGGTGCAGGATTTATGATTGTAGTGAATGATAGCAACGAAACACCACAAAATAATGAGATCATCAATCCACTTGATACCTTACCAAGTCTTGCCAAATTAAGTGGTGATTATAAAAGAAATGAAAAAAACTTTATTTCAATCAGGGATGGTAAAGACGCTAAAACTTATTTGTTTTTTATTCATTTTGAAAAAAACAACGCCGATTGTATTGGTGAATTAAAAGGTAGCCTAACCCTGTCTTCGCCAACTGCGGGTCAATTCACCCAAAATGGAGACCCTTGCATCATTGATTTCTCATTTTCCGGCAATACTGTAAGAGTTAAAGAGCAAGGAACCTGTGGCAATCACCGGGGCATTAAATGCTTTTTTGACGATAGTTTTACCCGAAAAAAGCCTTCAAAAAGCAAAAAAAAGCAGAAATAAGGCTGTTTACCCACAATTTAATGTGTACAAAGTACATTTTAAATATTTCCCCTATATTGCGACCCTATTTAAGCACTTAAACTGCCTTTATGTCTTTTACGAATTTTCAATTGCCCTACCAACCTGCCGAAGAATACAGCAAAAAAGCGGCCTATTTTTCGATGGAATTTGCCATTCATCAACCGCTTAAAATATACAGTGGTGGACTTGGATTTTTAGCAGGCTCGCACCTTCGTAGTGCATACGAACTTCGTCAAAACATGATTGGTATTGGAATTTTGTGGAAGTATGGCTATTACGATCAAGCGCGTAACCAAGACCAAACCTTGCAGGTGACTTTCATGGAAAAGATGTACAGTTTTTTAGAAGACACGGGCATCAAATTTCAAATTCTAATTCACGAACATCCAGTTTGGGTTAAGGCCTATTACCTCAATCCAGAAACATTTAAAAGTGCACCTCTATTTTTATTAAGTACTGATTTACCAGAAAACGATTATATCTCTCAAACCATTACACACCGCCTTTATGATGCAAACGTTGCAACAAAAGTGGCGCAGTTTATTTTACTAGGTGTGGGTGGCGCTAAATTAATTGATGAACTAGGTTTCAATCCCGATGTGTATCATTTAAATGAAGCGCATGGTATTTCTGCTGCCTTTTATTTACTCAACAAATATAAGAGCGTAGAAAAAGTAAAAGAGAAACTCGTATTTACAACCCATACTCCCGAAGAAGCAGGTAACGAAAAACATGACATGTACTTGTGTCATAGAATGAGTTATTTCTGTGGCCTTAGCATTGATGAAGTGCGCAAATTAACAGGCATTACCGACGATTTATTCAATCACTCACTCGCCGCATTAAAATTTGCAAGAAAAGCAAATGGTGTATCTGCACTTCATGGTCATGTGAGTAGAGAAATGTGGAAACACCATGAAGGCATTTGTCCAATCATCTCTATCACCAATGCACAAAACTGGCAGTACTGGGCCGACAAGCAGCTCTACAAAGCCATGGACGCCAATGATGATTTTATTTTTGATGACCGCAAAAAGCACCTCAAAAAAAGAGCTTTTGAAATTGTAGCGGATCAAACAGGTAAAAAGTTTGACCCGAATGTTTTAACCATTGTTTGGGCGCGCAGATTTGCCGGATACAAACGTGCAAGCATGCTCACTTACGACATGGAGCGTTTTGAAAAATTATTATCTAATAGCAAATACCCGATTCAAATTATTTGGGCTGGTAAACCGTACCCTGTCGACTACCCTGCTATTTCAGAATTTAACGACCTCGTTCAAATTAGCAAGAATTATAAAAATGTAGCGGTATTAATTGGTTACGAATTAGGTTTAAGTAAGCGCCTCAAACAGGCTTCAGATATTTGGCTTAATAATCCGCGCGTTCCGCGCGAAGCATCTGGCACCAGTGGTATGACGGCTGCTATGAATGGCGCTGTTAACTTTTCTACAGACGATGGATGGATACCAGAATTTATCAACCATGGCAACAATGGTTTTGTGGTTCCTAAAGCCGATTACGAAAACATGCACCAGCACGAGCAGGACGATTATGATCTAAACAAGCTCTACGAAATTTTGGAGCAGCAAATTATTCCTATGTATTACGACAACTATGACACTTGGCGCCAAGTGATTCAAAATGGTATGCGTGATGTGCAGGTGCAGTTTGATGCCAACAGAATGGCCAAGGAGTACTACGAGCTCATGTACAAATAAGTTTAACTTTTTAGGCCTACTTTTGTTATAGTACAAAAGATGCCCATGCAACACAAAATTGTCATTGCAATTACTGGAGCCAGTGGTTCTATTTATGCCAAGGTTTTATTGGATAAATTAGCTGCTTTAAACACCCAAATTGCACAGGTGGGCATTGTCATGAGCAAAAACGCCAAAGAAGTTTGGGAAACCGAACTTGGAAATACTGATTTTAACAACTACCCTTTCAATTACTACGAAAAGTTTGACTTCAATGCCCCTTTTGCCTCCGGATCGGCAGGTTATAATACCATGATTGTGGCTCCTTGCAGTATGGGCACCCTGGGCCGTATAGCAGCTGGTATTAGCGACGATTTAATTACCCGTGCCGCAGATGTCGTTTTAAAAGAAAGGCGTAAGCTTATTTTAATGGTACGTGAAACACCGTATAACCTTATTCATATCAAAAACATGGAAACGGTAACACTAGCTGGTGGCATTATTTGCCCAGCTACTCCATCGTTTTATAGCAGACCTACTACTATTGAACAGGCAGCTGCTACCGTAGTAGACCGTGTTATTGATTTAGCAGGGCTAAAACAAGATAGTTATAGATGGGGCGAATAAGTCCAAAAAAAATTCTAATACCTTACTCTACTTTTGCGCTTTCGTCTTCGGTTACTTTTTTACGAAAAGTGAATACAATTTTACCTGCCTCTTTATCAAGGTCAGCTACGAGTGTATCTCCTGCGCTAATGGTAAAGTTTAAGATTTCTTCGGCTAGAGGATCTTCCAAATATTTTTGAATGGCTCTGTGCAGTGGCCTTGCACCATACTGCACATCGTATCCTTTATCTGCAATAAAATCTTTGGCTGCTTCTGTTAGTTCTAAACTAAATCCTAAGTTTTGTAAACGCTTTTCTACACCCTTCATTAAAATATCAATGATGTTAAAGATGTTTTCCTTGGTTAAAGAATTAAACACTACTACGTCATCAATACGGTTTAAGAACTCTGGAGAAAAAGTACGCTTCAATGCTTTTTCAATAACAGCTTTGTTATTTTCTTCGGCGTTTTGAATACGTGTAGCCGTTGCAAAACCTACGCCATCACCAAACTCTTTTAATTGACGTACGCCAATATTAGAAGTCATAATAATGAGCGTGTTTTTAAAGTCAATTTTACGACCTAGACCATCGGTTAATTGACCATCATCAAGTACCTGCAATAAAATATTGTAAATATCTGGATGCGCTTTTTCAATTTCGTCTAATAAGATTACACAGTATGGTTTGCGTCTCACTTTTTCTGTTAACTGTCCACCCTCTTCATATCCTACATAACCCGGAGGCGCACCGATTAAACGGCTCACCGTAAATTTTTCCATGTACTCACTCATGTCTATTCTAATGAGTGCATCATCAGATTCAAACATATTGCGCGCAAGTGCACGTGCTAGTTCGGTTTTACCTACACCCGTTGGGCCTAAAAATATAAAGGTGCCTATTGGTTTTTTAGGATCTTTTAACCCTACTCTATTACGCTGAATGGCCTTTACGACTTTTACAATGGCTTCGTCTTGACCCACAACCATGCCCTTCATCTCTTCGTTCATGCGGCGCAGCTTGTCTGTTTCTGCTTGCACCATTCGCTTAACAGGAATACCTGTCATCATGCTCACTACTTCTGCAATGTTTTCTTCAGAAATAGGATAACGCTTGTTTTTGCTTTCTTCTTCCCAAGCAGATTTTGCTTGCTCCAACGATTCGCCTAATTTTTTTTCCGTATCTCTAAGTGCAGCCGCTTCTTCAAAACGCTGACTTTTTACCACTTTATTTTTTTCGTTTTTAACCGCTTCAATTTCTTTTTCAAGTTCCACAATATTTTCAGGCACATTGATATTTTTTAAGTGCACGCGTGCACCCACCTCGTCAAGTACATCAATGGCTTTGTCCGGAAGTAAACGGTCCGTCATGTAGCGGTCACTTAATTTTACACAAGCCTCAATAGCATCATCGCCATAAGTAACGTTGTGAAAATCTTCGTATTTAGATTTGATATTGTTTAAAATAACAATGGTATCATCTACACTTGGCGGCTCCACAAGTACTTTTTGAAAACGTCTATCAAGTGCGCCATCTTTTTCGATGTGCATACGGTATTCATCAAGTGTAGAAGCGCCAATACATTGGAGCTCTCCTCTTGCGAGTGCCGGTTTAACAATATTTGAGGCGTCTAGTGAACCACTCGCGCCACCTGCGCCAACAATGGTATGTATTTCATCAATAAATAAAATGACGTCTCTGTTTTTTTCAAGCTCATTCATAATGGCTTTCATGCGCTCTTCAAACTGACCGCGGTATTTAGTACCTGCCACAAGTGCTGCAAGGTCTAATGATACAACACGCTTGTCAAATAAAACACGGCTTACTTTGCGCTGCACAATTCGGAGCGCTAGGCCTTCTACAATTGCGGTTTTACCCACACCCGGCTCACCAATTAAAATGGGATTGTTTTTTTTGCGGCGACTTAAAATTTGGCTCACGCGCTCAATTTCTGCCTCCCGACCAACAATCGGATCTAAATTACCTACCTCTGCTAGCTTGGTAATGTCTCTACCAAAATTATCTAGTACCGGTGTTTTGCTTTTTGCACCAGCCGGAGATTTTGCCGCCTTGGGCTGACTAAACCCGCCTCCTCTTTTTTCTTCATCAAAATCGTCGTCATTGTCATTGTCTTCGGGGAACTCATTTTGAGGACTTGAACTACCTACCATACCAAGCTCGGTTCTAAAAAGGTCGTAATCAATATCAAACTGACCTAGTATTTGAGTGGCAATATTTTCTTTGTTTTTTAAAATGCTCAGCATTAAATGCTCCGTTTCTACAAGTGGACTTTTTAGAGCCTTAGCTTCTAATACGGTAACACGAATTACTTTTTCTGCTTGTTTGGTTAGGGGAAGGCTATTGATATTGGCAATATTTTTACCCGTCTTATCCTTTACGGCAAGCTCTATTTCTTTGCGCAGCTCATACAGGTCCACATTAAGCTGCTTTAACACCTTAATGGCCGTATTTTCCTCGTCCCTTATTAGACCTAGGAGTAAATGCTCCGTGCCAATAAAGTCGTTCCCTAGCCTTAACGCCTCTTCCCTACTGTAGGAAATGATTTCTTTTACTTGTGCCGAAAAATTATTATCCATAACCAAAAATTGGATTTATACAATTATAACGAATATTTTTGAGCGAAGTTGTGTGTGGATTATCCACATTTACTAACTTCACGCTTATACTATGGAGCTCAAAATTGATACCAAAGAAAAATACCAGCTTTTAACCCCCGCTGGAACCTCAATTACTGCCATTATAGCAGCAGAAATCGAGACTATTTGCAATAAATGTCTAGAATCGCCATTAAAAAACATGGTGCTCAACCTAGAAAA
>CANHHX010000050.1 GCA_947461125.1 Bacteroidota bacterium
TGTAACATTTGCATTAGGTGCTACCGTCCATGTATATGTAGTACCTGATGGTATAATTGTTGCGGAAGGACTATTTGTTGGCGATATTGTAAATGCAGTACCGCTACATATCGTTGCCGTTTGGGGTGGAACAACAGGACGAGGATTAATTGTTGCAACCACTGTAAACGTCGACCCTGTGCAACTTCCACTCGTTGATGTTACCGTATACGTTGCAGTCTGTGCTATGTTTGTTGTATTGGTAAGTGTACCAGCAATACTCGATTGTCCGGTAGCACTTATACCTCCCGATAAACTACCTGTTACTACTGGTGTGCTCCACGCATAAGTCGTTCCTGATGGAACAATATCTCCGCCTACATTACTTGGTGTTAATGTAAATCCTGTTCCACTACACGTACTCACTGTTTTATTGGCAATCGTTGCAATTGGATTTACCGTTACTGTAACCACATTAGTTCCACTCGATAAACACGTATTTGCGTTTTGAACACTACGCGTTAATCGCCTATAATAAGTTGTTACAGCAAGTCCTGATGGTGCATCATATGTTGAACTAGTAGCACTCGAAATATCTAAAAATCCAGCGGTCGTACTTGTAGTAGATGATTGCCATTGATAATTAATAGTACCTGATCCAGAACCAAGAGATACACTTGTAAACAAACTAGGATTACCACCACTACAAATCGTTTGATTGTCAGCAATAGAACCATTTACTGGAACTGTCTGAACCGTAACAAGTACTACGTTGGAAGGAACAGAATTACAATTGTTACCATCTAATGTAGAAATCGTGATTCTTCTATAAAAGGTGCTAACAGTTAAACCAGAAGGAGGGTCATAGGATGAACTATTAGCTCCAGAAATATTTGACCAAGTACTATTATTTGTAGATGATTGCCACTGATATGTTACAGAGCCTGCTCCTGTTCCACTTGATACATTAACAATCAAAGAAGGATCTCCGCCATTACAAATAGTTTGATTGAATCCAATACTACCTGCTGCCACATTGTTTACTTGAATTGTAAATTGTTTTGCAGATCCAACGCAACTTACCGAACCGCTTGCGTAGGTTGGCGTTACTGTTATTGTTCCAACAACTGGAGACGATCCAGTATTAACACCAAAGAATGAATTAATATTTCCAGTACCACTTGCGCCAAGACCAATAGAAGTTGTATTATTAGTCCATGAATATGTACTGGTTCCACCAACATTAGTAGTACCAAAAATAACAGCGGTTGTTGCTGCACCATTACATACTACCTGATTGTTTGGTTGATTTACTTGTCCATTAGGTAGTACCGTAAATGTATTGCTGGTAGCGGATGTGGTTCCACATTCGTTAGAAACTGATAATGAAATAGCGTAGTTACCTGGCAAAGCATAACTAATATCAGAAGGTGATGAACTACTTGATGATGTTGTAGTGGCACCCGTAAATGTCCATGCATATGTAAGCGTACTTGTAATAGGTGCACAACTTGCAACAGTAGCAGATGGAGTTAAACTACTACTATTACAAAAATTAGCAATCGTAGCAAGTGAAATTGTTGGAGGTTGTTTTACTTTGACTGTTTTAGTAATACTTGCACTTCCACATGCATTGGTTGATGTTAATTTAATAGTATAAGTTCCAGGTGTTACAAAACTAAATGTTGGATTTGCTGAACTAGAACTAGAACCACCTGTAAAACTCCATGATCCATTACCTGTTCCACAAAACCCAGACGCGTAAGTTACTTCCCATAAATAAGTAGGTGGCGTTGGGCAACTATTTGAACTATTTGTACCATTGGTGGCAGTTACTGCGAGCGGACCACAACCCTCTTCTGTATCAAGTGTAAATGCAGGTGTTATTGTTGTTGGCTCAACACAAATAGTTTGAACTTTTGTAGTAGTACCGCAATAACTCGTTGTTGTTAATGTTACAGAGTATGTGCCGGCAGCCGTAAATGTATGGGTTCTATTGAGAGGAGATACAATATTTCCTGTTGTGACATTTGCTGATCCGTCTCCAAAGTTCCATGTATAATTAGTTAAGCGAGAACAGCTTTGGTTAAAACCAGCAATAGTTGTATTTGTAAAAGCAACTGAACTTCCAACACAGGTTTTTAATGCAGCTGTAAAATTTGCAACCGGCTTTGCTAATATTGGACCAATGTTATTTGAAAAAACAGTTGATCCACAAGAATTTCGAATAGTTAAAGTAACCGGTATTGTTGAACTTGGACAACTTGTAATATCATATACGTGAGGGATTGGAAAATTGGATGCAGATGCAAAATATTGTGAGGCAACCATTTGCTCCTGTGTAAAGGTTTCAATTGAACCATCACCATAATTAACTTCATATCTAGTACCAGCTGCATTATTTACCCAATTAGAAATTGCCAAAGCGATGGGCGCAGTTGGCGCACATAAATTAGTGGTACTTCCCGGATTAACAAGACCGCCCGATGGATTACCAACATTCTTAACAACGATAGTTTTTGAAATGTTACATCCATCCTCGCCTAGTGCAGTAACAACTAAATTAAATGTACCTGCGGAAGTATACGTATAGCTGAGTGGCAATTGAACATTCAATTGTTGAGTTGATCCATCGCCCCAATTAACATTATAACCAGTTATACAACTTGAAGCGCCATCAACTTTTGCCAGTCTAATTTGAAATGCAGAACTAGGGACAGTTAAACCACAATTATCAAATTGCGTGAAAGGATTTCGCGTATCTTCATAATCAACATTTGGCTGTTGTTTAACCGTAATCGTATTCACCACGCTATTACTACAACCATTTACATCGGTAACAGTAAGTGTAACAGTAAATGTTGCACTACCACAACCAAGTGAAGTAAATATGTGCGAAGGATTTTGCAAACTAGAAGTTGGCGACCCATCACCAAAATTCCACGAATAAGTGTAAGGGCCAGTACCTGTCACCGATGATGTAAATCCAACAGAAGATCCTGAACATGGATTATTTGTAAAACTAAATGTAGGTGCTGGCTGAGTTAAAACAGTAATTCCAATAGTAGCTGAATTACTACAACCTCCAGAAGTTACCGTATACACAATTGAAGCAGTGCCTGCTGCGACACCTGTCACTACGCCACTTGAATTAATTGTGGCAATACCTGCGTTGGTTGTTGTCCATGTACCACCAGCTGTTGTGGAAGTTGCCGTAATGGTTCCACCTACACAAAGTGTTGAAGCAGTTAATGATATAGGATTAACGTTTGGAGCACTTACAACAACTGCCAGTATTGCAGATTTTGCACAACCATTAGCATCCGTAACCGTATACGAAATTGTAGCAGTTCCTGAACTTACGCCTGTTACCACTCCAGTACTTGGATTGACTGTTGCAATGTTTGTAAGATTAGATGACCATACACCACCAGTAACGTCGTTAGTTAGTGTTATGGTTTGATTTTTACAAACTGTTGATGTGCCACCTATTGGGTCAACGGTTGGCAGAACTTGTACTCTTACAATTTTTGTTGCAGATGCAGAACAAGTCGTTTGTGAATTGGTAAAATTATAGGTAATGGTAGCAGTACCTGCACTAACACCTGTAATAACACCAGAACTATTAATGGTTGCAACACTTGTGGCACTACTTGTCCATGTGCCACCCGTTGTAGCTGTTGTAAATGTTGTTGTACTTCCAACACAAACTTGGTCAATTCCTGTAATTTGTTCTATGGTTGGTATTGGATAAACTGTTACCGTTATGATTTTTGTTGAAGAACAACCCTCTGAATTTGAAATGGTATAGTAAATAGCAACCTGCCCAGGAGCGTGAGCAATAACATCACCATCAGGTTCAACTGTTGCAATACTTTGATCACTTGAACTCCATGTGCCTCCTGTTGTATCCGATGACAAACGTGATGTTCCGCCTACACATAAGTTAAATATTCCAGTTACTTCAAAATCTGGTACCGTATTAATTGTAAATTTAATTTCTGAACCAGTTAATTGGGTTTCACCTACCGATCCTTTAACCTTAATTAACCTATAAGTATATTCACCTGTATTATTTGTTGGCACAAAAATACTAACCGTATCACTAGCTGCTGTTACAGCAACTTCAGTTCCGTTATTAATTTTGTAAGTAAATATATAAGGAGCTGCACCTTCGTTACCAGTTCCTGTATACGTAAATTTAACTACCGGACTAGCACTACCCGAACACACAGTTGTAATATTTGTGGTCATTGTGGCTGCCTGCCCATTAGCATGAGGTGCATAAAAAATTGAGCCTACTATAAAAATAGTAAGCAACAAATTTTTTAAGTTCAATAACTTTCCCCTCATACGTTAACCAACTAAAATTTATTATAACATTTAGGAACAGCGTTTTTACTCGGATCTTTTGCAAACACATATTGCAAACTAAGTTCAAAGCCACCTCTACTTTGACTCGCCGTTCTGAGCGAAGAAATATTAATGTCGTACGATAAACCAATTTGAAAATCACCAGACTCTAATCCTACGTACGGAATAATTGATTCATTATGACGATAATAGAGACCGGCTAATACACTAGATTTTTTATCATAAAAGTTTAAGTATTGCTGATTGATACAACCAATCATTACTTCTGATGAAATAGCAGAATTCATATAAAGTCCACTGAAATAAAGTTTACTCATTTCATTGACAGAAAAATTATACCCTGTGTGAATAGTGGTGCGAGGTGAAAGTTTTGCTTCACCGCCTGTCATAGATTCATTTGGGCGTGTGATATGGTAATAGGAAGCACCGATGTACCACTGCTGTTCTGTGTTACTAATACCGGAGTACAAAATGCCTGTTCCCATATCCGGATAATTTACATTTAGTGTAGACCTAGGCTCCCCAGTTGGTAAACTTGGATCAAATCCAATGGGTGTAAACTGTCTTGAAAACAAAAATTTATTATAGTCAATGGTTTTTGAAACAAAAGATGCTTGAAAACCAATACCTAACCTATGATGCCCATATTTATCCAATTGCTGATTATATCCTGCCGTAAAAGCGAGATATCGTGATCTGAGTCCACCATTATTGGATTGATCATAAAGAGCCATCCCACCCAAACCAAAAACATTTTGTTCTTTAAATACCCGTCTGAGTGCCCTCGTATCAAAAGCAACGGTACCGGTGGTAAATGGATTACTGATCGATTGCCACTGATTTCGGTAGTTAGATGAAATTCTACCCTCCCCAGCAAACAAACCCGTCAAGGCAGGATTAAGCGTTAAGGGTGATGCATAAAACTGAGAAAAGTGTGGATCCTGAGCGTTTACTTCCAAGAAACACATTATATAAATACATAATGCAAATAGCCTCAGATGCATCAAATTTTTAGGCTTATTGTGTTTAATAAAAAAATGATTTTGTGGTTCAACGTACAAAACGCTGAAAATCACGCATTATTTACATCAAATTTGAATCAAAGTTGCAGGTAAGAACAATGATTGAACGTATTATATTACGTTTAATTAATCTAAGTCAATACAGCATTGAATCTTAGACATTATTTTCCTAACTGAAAAAGTGAAATCAGCACCAAATCAATTCAATTAAGAATTAAGCAAAGCGTACGGAGTTCGGAAAACAGAACTTTGGATGGGTTATTAACCTATTTTATGATTGCGCAGCATATAAAGCGATGTACTCAGAGGGTGTACATAGATTCACTTTTTTGAAGGCAACATTAAACGTGCTTTTTGAAGAAAATCCTGCTTCTTTTGATAAAGACTCAACAGTAAATCTATTTAAATAACCTGTTTTGATTTTTTTATTAACATACTTGATACGGTACATATTTACAAAATCTGTAAAGCGTTGATTAAAGTGCTGGTTGATAATAAAGGATACTTCACGAGCAGGAATATCTAATTCAACTGCTACTTCATTGATATTTAAATCATTATTAAGATAAGGATGCTGTTCTTCGAAATACTTTTTTAATTGAAATATCTCTTCGTCGTATTCTTTTGGGAATGATACAGTATCGGTTTTAATTATATGCAAATCATGTACACTCGTTGATTCGCTTTTGACATAAGGTAGCCCAAATAGCACTTGTGGGTGTAATAGCAAATAAGTACTAAGACCAAGAAAACTAAAAGAAAGTATATACCCAGGGATGAGCATAATTTGTTCGGATTTTGCCAAACTTGGATCTGAGGAAATAATAATGAAAAGTATAATATACCCAAGTATAGTCGATGAAAATAACCAGTTAAATGTTTTTAACCAGTTAATCACTTCATTGGTGTGGCCCTCATATTTATCAAGTAACAATTCTTTTTTATACTGTATAACTAATTTCCACTGAAAAAATAAGTAAACTATTGACTGAGCCATCCTAGCAAAAAATAAATATTTTTCAGCAATATATCCGTTGCCAGTAAGATATGAAAGAGAAAAATCTTTCATTATATTTTGAAGCAACTCCTGCTTTTGTAAAGCAGGCATAAAATAAACTGGAATAAAATTTACAAAAACAAAAAACGACGGAACAAAATGCAAATAGTCGTTAGCTGTAAATTTTTGTTCATCTTTTAATACAGACCTAATATAAATATAAGCGAAGGGTGGAATTAAAAAATTAACAGGTGCAGCTGTCTTAAACATAAATGGTACTTGCAATATCCATCCTGAATGGATGAGTAAATAAATACAAGCCCCTAAAGAAAAAAACAACATAGAAAAGCCTAGTATTCGGCCAGAAAATTGTTGGTAGTCAGCTAAGCGAAAAAACAATAAATACGCAGTGATAATAGAACAAAAAATACTACCTAAAAATATAACTTCAGACATATTTTAAAGTTAAGTATTTCTTTACTAATAGCCGCGTTCGTTTTTGCCTTGGATATAATTTAAGAAAGCCTTGTTTACCACTTTATTGCCACCTGGCGTAGGATAGTTACCTGTAAAATACCAATCGCCGGTATTGGTTGGGCAACATGCGTGTAAATCTTCGATGGTTTGATAAATTACTTCTACTGGTGTAGACACTTCGGGAGGCGTTATCAGCGCAGCAATTTTGTCTGAAATTTGAAGCGTCGTAAAAGGCTTATAAATATTTCGTACAACATTTTCAGTGTGCAATTCACCGGCGGCATCTAGTACTTTTATTTTCTCATGCACTTCTGTTAAAATATGCGCTTGCCCCGTGTCATGAAGTAATGCAACGGCTGCTTTAAAAGCAATAAAATCACCAAGCTTACTCATATCAATACCATAACAATCGGGGTATCTAATTTGTGGTGCTGACGATACAACAATAATTTTTTTAGGACTTAATCTTGAAAGCATTCTAACAATACTTTCCTTTAAAGTAGTGCCACGCACAATACTATCATCAATAACGACCAGTGTGTCTTCGCCACTACGTACGGTACCGTATGTAATGTCATAGACGTGCTGTACCATTTCGTTGCGGTTCGCATCTTCTGTAATAAAAGTGCGCAGCTTAACGTCTTTAATGGCTATTTTTTCTTGGCGAATTTTGCGGTTCACCATTTCTTCTAATTTCTCGGGGGTAAAATCTTTGCCCCAACTTAAAATGCGCTCTACCTTAATTTTATTTAAGTAGGCTTCCATTCCTTTTACAAGTCCATAAAACGCAACTTCTGCAGTATTAGGAATATATGAGAAGATGGTATTTTTTAAATCATGATTGATACGCTCAAGAACGGTTTCACTTAATGATCTTCCAAGTGCAATACGTTCTCTATAAATTTTTTCGTCGCTACCTCTTGAAAAATAAATGCGTTCAAAACTACACGCTCTTCTCTCTTTGGGAGCTAAAATTTGTTCAATCTTATAATCACCATTGGGGTCTACAATAATAGCAGTGCCTGGCATTAATTCCTGCACTTCATTTTCACCCACATTAAATGTGGTTCTGATAGCTGCGCGTTCACTTGCTGCTACAATAACATCGTCAGAAATATAATAGTAAGCGGGTCTAATACCGTGTGCATCACGCATAATAAAACTACTTCCATTACCTAGCAGCCCGCCAATGGTGTAACCACCATCAAACATTGGCGTAGCATTTTTTAAAATATTTGCAATGTTAGCGGCGTTCGGATTTTTATCATCTTCTTGCACCAAAAAATGATGCACCACTTCCATCATGGCAGCTAAATCACTTTGCTTTTGAAATGCAGCTGGCTCAAAATTTATTTGTGCAAATAAATCATCGGTGTTTACTAGATTAAAATTACCTGCGAGGGCTAAATTTTTTCCCGGAGAAATATTTCTTTTAATAAATGGATGACAAAACTCAACATTGTTTTTGCCTTGTGTACCATACCTTAAATGGCCGAGTAACAATTCACCTAGAAAAGGCAAATGGCCTTTCATTAAACCCGGATGATTTTTGATATCAGGCTGGTGTTTTTCCAATTCCTGAATTTCTTGACCAATGGTATAAAATAAATCGGCAATAGGTTGCGGTGCACTGCTGCGCATTCTGTGCAAATAAGGGTTACCCGCTTCGATATTTAATTTTACAGCTGCAATACCAGCGCCATCTTGGCCACGATTGTGCTGTTTTTCCATCAACAAATACAGCTTATTGAGGCCGTAGGTTACGCTACCGTACTTTTGTAGGTAGTAAGAAAAAGGCTTTCTTAAACGAATAAAGGCGAGGCCGCATTCGTGTTTAATGTCGTCGCTCATGGTAGGTATTAATGAGAAGTGGCGAAGTTAATAACTTCGCCACTTCCTTGCAATTAAATATGAGCTCTATTTTACCGGTTATTTTGACTGTAAGGCCTCGGCTAACCAAATAAACTCGTTGGTAAATGTATCCACCGACTTTTGAAAGTCAGGATCAATTAATTCACCTTCGGGAGAGAATTTCTTATCTAAAAATGGAATAAGTAGCATATTTGGGGCAGCAATTCCAAATAAAGCAGGCACCAATAGTAGCAATTGTTGGCTTGCCCTAGCACCTGCTAAGCCACCCGGCGAACCGGTCACAAGGCCAAAGGCCTTTCGGCTTTGCTTGGGAAAATGATCTAATAGGTTTTGAAGCGCCGCCGAATAACTACCATTATACTCAGGCGTCACTAAAATAAAGGCATTAGCAGCAAAAATACGGTTAGCCAGCGGCTTTAAATGATCCGGAGCCTGATCGGGGGCGCCAATCACATTTTCTAAAAGTGGCAATTTCCATTCACGTACATCGATGAGGCCTATATGATGACTTGTTTTTTTAGATAGTTCTTGTTGTAAAAAAACGGCAACTCTATGGGTTATACTTTGTGAGCGTGGGCTTCCTGAAATAATTTCTATGTTCATAGTACTTTGGACCTATTTTAAGATGCCGATGTATTTTTCTTTGTGCTGATAAATAGCAATACCATTTAAGAGTAAAAGCAATACACCAATACCAGGGGCCTGTGCAATTAACAATTCAAACAATAAAATGTTCACAACAATAGGTGCGAGTAGTAAAAGGCCAAGTGCACGTAAAGGCTTGTACAATAATAAAAGGCCTACTACTACTTCTAGAGTTTTAATGACCAATAAATATTTTGTGGGATAAAACAAATCAAAGAATGCTTTTACATTACCAGTCGTTTCTGGCATTGGCAGAAAATTGAAAAAATAATTAGCACCAAATACAATAAATACAAAGGCTAATAAGAAAGTGGGGGCTTGTTTTAAGTAATTCATTGGTAGGTTTAAAATTTAGATTGATTACCACTGCATGGGTACTTCAATCAATAATAATGAAGATTTAGCTGTTGCTGTAAATTCAAAAGCATCAGTTTCTGAAATAGCAATAGCGTCTCTTGCGCCTAGTTGCTGCTCACCAATTTTAACTTGACCGTTCACAACAATAAGATACACACCACTGCCTGATTTATGGAGGTTGTAGGTTTGTGTTTGGTTGACATCAAAATCACCTAATGAAAACCAGGCGTCTTGATTGATCCAGACAGCGTTTTCATTGTCAGGTGCAACAACGGTTTGAAATTTATTGATACGGTCTGCTGCACTAAATGTAAGCTGCTCGTAACGAGGTTTGATGTTTTTTTCTTTTGGAAAAACCCAAATCTGAAACAGTTTAACAGGCTTATCATTATTGGCATTGTACTCACTATGGTAGATACCAGAACCTGCACTCATAATTTGCACATCGTTGGCTCTTATGATTTCGTCTCTACCGGTAGAGTCGTTATGGTGCAGGTCTCCTTCTAATGGAATCGTTACAATTTCCATATTATCATGCGGATGCTTGCCAAAACCCATACCTGCATCGATATGATCGTCATTGATTACCCGCAGTGCACCAAAGTGAACACGCGCAGGGTTGTGGTATTGTCCAAAACTAAAATAATGGTAGGTGTCGAGCCAGTCAAATTTTGCATGTCCCCTAGCTGCAGCGGAATGTAATTCTGTTTGCATATTCAATTATTTCCTGTTTGCAGTTGCCTTGGCAGCTGCTTCTTTCCAATCTTTTAAGCTATCGCAGCTTACAAATTCAGTATCGATAGATACAAAATAAGTAGGAATATGATCTTTAAACCATTTTTCTAACACGTTACCCTTCTTTTCTTCGATAGCACGCTGCGCGATACGGTTATAATCGTCAAGCATATTTTCGCGATGGGGTTCTGTTCTACGCTTTAAATTAATAAGGCGCACTGCTTTTCTATTACGCTCATCGGTATATACCTGAGGTGCACTATACTGTCCCGGCTTTAAATTTTTGAGTGCCACAACTAAATCTTTATCAAGCATATCAATCGTTAAAAAAACGCTTCCGTTAGGACCCGCAATGGAACCTGCACTAAACTTACTGTTTTCGTCGTCACTAAATTTACTTACTGCTTCGTTAAATGAAAGTGTACCAGTTAAAAGCGCCGTTTTGATAGAGTCTACTTTTATAGTCGCTTCCTTGATTTCATCATCGGTTACAGGAGGGATACGTAAGATATGTCTTACCACTGCTTCGTCCCCACTGCGGCTTACGAGCTGAATAATATGTAGTCCAAATTTAGATTTTACAACCGGTGAAATCTGACCTTCTTTTAAACGAAAGGATGCCGACAAGAAAGCAGGATCCCAAGTTTTTTCATTTCTATTAAGTGTGTACTGGCCACCGGCATCTTTACTTCCTGGATCTTCAGAATATAATTTTACGAGTTGCTCAAATTTTTGTTTACCCGTTTCTACTTGCTTTTTAAAGTCAAGCATTTGTTTGGCAACATATTCTTCCACATCTTTATTTGCTTTTGGTACTACTACTATTTGGCTAATTTCAACTTCACTCTCGTAAAAGGGTAAGCTGTCTTTTGGAATTTTTGAATAGTACGCGCGCACTTCGTTGGGTGTTATTTTTACAGTACCAACAATTTTCTTTTGCATTTCTTCCGCCAATTTTTGCGATCTAAATGCTTCTCTAAAATCTTCCTTTAATTGATACACTGTTTTACCAGCAATTTCTTCCAATAAATCCTTAGAGCCATACTGTTGAATGGCGCCTCTAATTCTGTTATCAAGTGCGGCATCGATTTCATCTTCACTAATTTTAAGTGAATCTTTTTCACCTTGTAAGACAAGTGCTTTTTGAATGAGCTGACCTTCCATGATCTGACATGCAGTTGGTATCATCACATTTTCTTGACCCTGTGCCTGACGTTTTAAATCGAGAAGCGCGTTTTCAACATCTGAACGCAAAATAATTTTATCGCCAACTTGACCAATAATTTTATCGGCAACCACTTTTTTAGACTGTGCGGCAGCATGCATTGTAAACAAGCCCGCTGCACCCATCAACACAATCAACAAGAATACTTTTTTCATAAAATCTAAATAGTTACTCAAATGTACTAAAAGCGCAATCCCGACAACAGGGTCGGGATCGCTTTTAACAAAATTTATAAGGTACGTTTTACTTCCTCTTCTTCAAAGGCTTCAACAATATCCCCTACTTTAAGGTCACTAAAGTTTTTGATGGTCAAGCCGCATTCCATATTGGATGCAACCTCTTTGGCATCATCTTTAAATCTTTTGAGACTTCCAAGTTCGGCTGCTTGTCCTTCACCCTTAGGATACTCAACAATACCGTCTCTGATAATTCTAATTTTACTATTACGGCTAATTTTTCCGTCAAGTACATAACAACCAGCCACAGTGGCTTTGTCAAATTTGAATACTTCACGTACTTCAACGTTGGCAATAATTTTCTCTTGGTACTTAGGTTCAAGCATACCTTCCATCGCGCTCTTGATTTCATCAATTGCGGTGTAGATGATAGAGTATAATTTAATTTCCACACCTTCGGTTTCTGCAAGTTTATTAGCCTGCATAGAAGGACGAACGTTAAAGCCAATGATGATCGCATCAGATGCAGCAGCAAGTAGTACGTCCGATTCTGAAATCTGACCTACGCCTTTTAATACCACTCTAATAGCAACTTCGGCAGTAGATAATTTTTGTAATGAATCAGATAATGCTTCTACCGAACCATCCACGTCACCTTTAATGATGATGTTTAATTCTTTAAAGTTACCCAGCGCTAAACGTCTACCAATTTCATCAAGCGTGATATGTTTTCTAGCACGTAAACCTTGCTCACGTAAAAGTTGAGCACGTTTGGTCGCTACTTCTTTTGCTTCTGCTTCGTCTGTAAATACTTTAAATTTCTCACCCGCTTGTGGTGCACCATTTAAACCAAGTATCACTACTGGTGTAGAGGGAGGTGCTACTTCAATACGCTGGTTACGCTCATTAAACATCGCTTTAACACGACCAAAATGTTGTCCAGAAACAATTAAGTCTCCTTGACGAAGCGTTCCGTTTTGCACTAGAATAGTAGCTACATATCCACGACCCTTATCGAGAGATGCTTCAATAATAGTTCCAGAGCCTTCTTTGTTAGGGTTGGCTTTTAAATCTAATAGTTCAGCTTCTAACAATACTTTTTCTAAAAGCGCATCTACATTTAAACCTTGTCTAGCAGATAATTCTTGGTTTTGGAATTTACCACCCCAAGCTTCTACTAAAATGTTCATTTGTGAAAGTTGCTCGTATATTTTTTGAGGATTCGCTCCGTCTTTATCAATCTTGTTCACCGCAAAAATCATTGGTACGTTTGCAGCTTGTGAGTGCGAGATGGCTTCTTTTGTTTGAGGCATCACGGCATCATCGGCAGCAACTACAATAATTGATATGTCGGTTACTTTCGCACCACGTGCACGCATCGCGGTAAACGCTTCGTGACCCGGTGTATCTAAGAAAGTAATTGCTTTACCTGTTGGCGTTGTTACCTCATAAGCACCAATGTGCTGTGTGATACCACCCGCTTCACCTGCTACTACGTTTGCATTACGGATATAATCTAGTAATGAAGTTTTACCGTGATCCACGTGACCCATGATGGTAACAATTGGTGCACGTTCTACGAGTGACGCTTCATCATCTTCATCTTCTTCTTCATCAAATTCATCTACGTCATCAATACCTATAAATTCTACTTCAAATCCAAATTCACTAGAAACAAGTTCAATAACTTCTGCATCCAAACGTTGGTTGATGGAAACCATGATACCCAGGTTCATACATTTTCCAATAACGTCTGCAAAGCTTACGTCCATTAAGTTTGCCAACTCACTTACGGTAACAAATTCTGTTACTTGTAATTTGTTGTCTTCTGTCATTTCGCCCATTGCTTCTGCTGCTTCGTCGCGCTTAGCTCTACGGTATTTTGCTTTTAAGCTCTTACCTTTTCCGCCAGCTCCTGCAAGCTTCGCTTGGGTTTCTCTGATTTTTTCTTGAATTGCTTTTTGATCAATTTCTTTATCCTCAATTGGGGCACGTTTACCTCTATCATTTCTATTGCCACCTCTGTTACCACCTGGTCCACCACCTCTATTAAATTGACCACCGCCACCGCCTTGATTGTTTCTGTTGTTAGCAGCAACAATAGGTCTGTTAGGACCACTTACTGGTTTTCCATCTGCGCCAAGTGTTGGTGCAGCAGGTGCTGGTTTACCATCTACAGGAATACGTTTGCGCTTACGCTTTTCATCTCTTGCCGCTGGCTTAGGACGCGTATCACTATTGATAGGTAAATCAATTTTTCCTAAAATTTTTGGACCTTCTAATTTGTCAGCCCTAATATTTTCGATGGTAGGAGGAGCGTCTTCTTCGCTTACTTTTGGAGCAGGCGCTACAACGGGTTCAGCAGCTACCGCAGATTCTTCAGCAGCTTTTTTCTTTGTGGTTTTAGCAGCTGGCTTTTCTACTTCCTCTGCTGGTGTATCCTCTGTTTTTTTCTTCGCCGCTTTTTTAGGACGTGTCGAAGAATCAATGGCAGATAAATCAATTTTGTTGATCACCTTAGGTGACTCGATTTCTGGAGCCACTGTTTTTTCTACGACCGGCGCTTTTACTTCTGGAGCTGGAGCAGCGGCAACTAGTGCTTCTACAACAGGCTCTTCTTTGCGCACTTTCTTATCTTCTTTTTTAGCAAAAGAAAGATCTTCTTCATCTCTTTTTTTCTTGGGTTCTGCCTGCGCAGCAACCTTAGGTATCTCTACCTGATCGGCTTTGTTCTTAGCAACTTTATCTCCTTGGAACTCTGCTTGTAAAGCATAGTACTGGTCTGATGAAAGTTTTGCCGTAGGCTTTAACTCATCACGACTAAAACCTTTTTTCACTAAGAACTCAACCAAGGTATCTTGGCCAATGTTGAA
>CANHHX010000051.1 GCA_947461125.1 Bacteroidota bacterium
TTAACACCCCAATTTGTAAGGGTTTCTTTGGCGTAATTGGCAGCTCTACTAAAGCCCGCCGAATTGGTTAAACGGCTACCACTTTTATCGGTTAAATTAAAAGCGATATCCATTACTTTGGAATGCTGTAAGCCTTCTTGTCTAATTTTTTGCATCATGGCCTGGTCTACATTGTCCTGTGCCGTGCTGGCCATTGGAAAAGCCAGGGCAACAAGGCAGCCCAGCTGAATAAGTTGTTTGATCATGTCTTTTGATTAAAGGTTTGCAATTAAACTAGTTTCAATATAAGCAAACTTCCGCTATACATTCACTTCTCTATTTGAGCGGTTAAAACTACCTTTGTGGCATGCGAAAACTAAGCATGGATGAGCTAGGTCGAAAATCCCTAGCCCAGTTTAAGGCTGCTGAAAAACAACCCATTATGGTGATCTTGGATAACATCAGGAGCATGCATAATGTGGGGAGCGTTTTTAGAACGGCCGACGGATTTTTGGTTGAGGGTCTTGTACTTTGTGGATTCACCCCGCAGCCTCCTCACCGGGATATCCAAAAAACAGCACTAGGCGCTACCGAATCGGTAGATTGGTGGTATGTTCAAAATACACTCGATGCAGTTATAGATTTAAAAAGTAAAGGGTATAAAGTGTATGCAGTAGAACAGGTAGAGGGGAGTATCGCGCTTTCACAATTTAATACTCATTTTACAGATCCCATTGCACTTGTTTTTGGAAATGAAGTGGAAGGGGTTGCAACAGATGTGATTGCCATTTGTGATGGGTGTATCGAAATTCCGCAAGAAGGGATGAAGCACTCATTTAATATTTCTGTAGCAGCAGGTATTGTGCTTTGGGAAATGGTAAGAACAAAACAATCAAACATTTAACAAAGGGATTCTGATGGTAAAAAAATATTTAAGTCTTGTAAAATTTTCGCATACCATTTTTGCGTTGCCATTTGCGTTCATTGGTTTTTTTATGGGTGTGTTTGAGGTTTCAACTGAAAAGGCAATACCCATGGTAGAAGTAATTTTGCAAAAGCAAATGTTACAATTGTTTTTATGGGTACTTGTGTGTATGGTAACAGCGCGTAGTGCTGCGATGGCTTTTAATAGATACCTTGATAGGCATTTTGATGCTAAAAATCCACGTACAGCAATAAGGGAAATTCCAAGTGGGGTAATTGCTGCATCAAGTGCGCTGAGGTTTGTAATTTTAAATGCGGTTATTTTTATTGCTGCTACTTATTTTATCAATCCTATTTGTTTTTTTTTATCGCCAGTGGCACTCTTTGTAATTTTATTTTATAGCTACACCAAACGCTTTACAGCGCTGTGTCATATGGTACTTGGGATTGGTTTATCCTTAGCGCCCATTGGCGCCTATTTAGCCGTTACAGGGTCTTTTGCAATGCTACCCATTTTATTTTCTTGTATTGTTATTTGTTGGGTGAGTGGTTTTGATATTATTTATGCTATGCAAGACGTTGATTTTGATGCGTCTCAAAATTTACATTCAATTCCTACCTATTTAGGAAAAGTAAATGCACTTCGTTTATCGGTGCTCTTACATGTGTTAGCCGCGTTGCTAGTTATTGTAGCTGGCTTGCAAGCAGGGTATGGTTATTTTTACTGGGAGGGCGCGCTTGTATTTATTGGCATGTTGTATTACCAACATTCTATTGTATCGCCCACCAATTTAACTAAAGTAAATATTGCCTTTATGACAGCCAATGGAATTGCAAGTGTTATATTTGGCATTCATGTGCTGGTTGCATTATTTTTAAAATAAAATTTATTACTCTTTTGGCTAGAATTCTTTGTATTGATTACGGCGGAAAAAGAACGGGCTTGGCGGTTACCGATCCACTGAACATTATTGCAACGGGCTTAACAACCGTTGACACCAAAGATTTACATGCTTTTATAAAAAACTATATACTAACGGAACCAGTTGAGCTTATTTTAATTGGGGCGCCCCTTAGTTTAGACAATACACCTACCCATGCAACGCCACTTGTAAAGGCTGCTATTGGTCAGCTTAAAAGAACCTTCCCCCAAATACCTATACAAACCGTAGATGAGCGCTATACCTCTAAAATGGCGGTTAAAGCGATGGTTGATATGGGGATGAAAAAAAAGGACCGTCAAAATAAAAAAATGGTAGATGAAATAGCTGCTACCATTATGTTGCAGGAATATTTAGCAAACCGGTAAGCTCTATTTTTGTTGATTGGCATAATTGGGGGTATTTTTGCACCCTAATAGCCATTATTCAACAACTCAATTCTCATGATTCTTCCAATTGTAGCCTATGGGGCCCAAATTTTAAGAAAAGTTAGTGCTTCTATCGACGTTACTTATCCGTCGCTTCCTAAATTATTGGAAGACATGTGGGAGACCATGTACTCAAGCAATGGGGTAGGGCTGGCTGCACCTCAAATTAATAAAGACATACGTTTATTTGTAATTGATAGCGCTCAAATTTTTGAAAGTTTGGAGCCGCACGAAATTGGTAAGTATCCCGATGCACCAGGTGTTAAACAGGTTTTTATCAATGCAAAAATTGTGGAGTTGGCTGGTAATGTTTGGTCTTACAACGAAGGTTGTTTGAGCATCCCAAATATTAGAGAAGATGTTTCTAGGCACGAAACGGTTACCCTCGAATACCAAGACGAAAATTTTGTTACCCACACCAAAACATTTAGTGGCATTACAGCCCGCGTAATTTTACACGAGTATGACCATATAGAGGGTAAATTATTTATCGATTATTTAAAGCCACTGCGTAAAAAATTATTACAAGGAAAACTAAATGATATTAGTAAAGGCAAGACCCGCATCGATTATAAAATGATTTTCATTAAATGATAAAATACACTTGGTTATTACTATTGTTAATGAGTGGGACTTTGTTTGCACAAGACACCACTATTGCCATGGGTAACCAAGCCTTTACTTTATCGGAAGTAGTAGTTCGAAATAATTTTGATTATAAACAGGTACTCGAAACCATCAAACAAGACACTACTTTTTACAAGGCGTTCAGAAACCTTCGCATCATTGGATTTTCTTCATACAACAGCATTCAAATGCTAGGTAAAGAGGGTGCTATCAAAGCTTCATTAACCAGTAAAACGCGTCAAAATCATTTGGGTAATTGCCGTACTATGGATGTGTTGGAAGAACAAACTACCGGCGATTTTTATTCGGGTAATGGCAAATACAAATACTTAACGCCAGAATTATACGCCGGTTTATTTTTTACAAAAGGAAAAATTTGTGGCGAAAATAATATTGTAAAGGGTCGTAACTTATTATCCAGTAATAAATCGGGTATCGAAAAGCATAAAGACCAATTAAAAATGCTTTTTTTTAATCCGGGTAAAAAAATACCGGGCATCCCGTTTATTGGCGACAAGCTTGATTTATACGACGAAGCCGCCCACAAACTCTACGATTACCGACTAGATGTAGTAGATTATAAAGGAACACTTTGTTATTTGTTTTCTATCAAGCCAAAAGAAGATTTGGGTTTTTTAAAAAGCGACCGTGTGGTAGTAGATCAAATGAATACCTGGTTTGATTTAAAAACGCTCGAAGTTTTAGGTCGCAATTATGCACTAAGCTATAAAGCAGGGGTGTATGACTTTGATGTTGCCATGGAAGTAGAAATGACCAAATTTAATGGGCTTACGGTGCCTAAAACACTCAGGTACAAGGGCAACTGGGACGTTGTTTTTAAAAAAAGGGAACGCGCTATTTTTACCGCTACATTATTTGATTACAATTAGGGCCTTTCATTGCATTTAGGCCAAAAACTGGTCGTGGATATAATCTACCACTTCTATAAAGCTGTTATTTTGATGGTAAACCGCGAGCTGCCTATCTGCCCCTGTGCCAGCTTCAAATAAAGCATCAATATTGGAAAGGATATCTCTACTACCTAAGTCGTTTAAAGTGTCATCAACAAAGTCTAGGAGCTCATAAATAAGTGCTTTGGTTTCCACTTCTGTTTCTTTGCCAAAATCAATTAATGTTCCTTCAATACCATACCTACTCGCTCTCCATTTATTTTCATTAATAAGCGAGCGTTGGTAATTGATGAAATTTAAATTTTGATGTCTCAGCTTATAAATTTTTGCACATATGGCCTGAAACAAAGCAGCAATAACGGTGGTTTCTCTAACGGTTAGAGGTACATCGCAAATTCTAAATTCGACGGTATTAAAAACGGGGTGCACCCTCACATCCCACCATATTTTTTTAGCGTTGTCTATACAATTTGTTTTGATGAGCAGGTTCACATAATTCTCGTAATCCTCAATGGTTTCAAAATAGTCGGGGATCCCTGTACGTGGAAATTTATCAAACACTTTGGTTCGGTAAGATTTGTATCCGGTAATCCTTCCTTCCCAGAAGGGAGAGTTGGTACTAAGTGCGTATACGTGTGGTAAAAAATATCTCGCTGTATTGGCAATATGCATGGCCATTTTTCGGTCCTGCATACCTACGTGCACATGTAGTCCAAAAATCAAATTACTTCTAGCAGCTTCCTGTAATTCATTTACAATTTGATTGTACCTGACATGATCGGTAATCAGTTGGTTTTGCCAATGGCTAAATGGATGTGTACCGGAAGCACCTACCCATAAATTCAAATCACCTGCTATATTAGATACGATATTTCTGAGTGATGTTACATCTTGATGTGCCTCTTCGATATTACCGCAAATGTCGGTACCTACTTCAACTACGGCCTGATGCATTTCTGCCTTTACCTTGTCTTTTAATGTCTTCTGTCCCACCACTACAATGCGCTGTTCATGGCTTGTCAATTCTTTGGTTAAAGGATCAATAACCATATATTCTTCTTCTACACCAAGGGTAAATAGAGTAGGTGATACGCTAGACATGTTGTGATATTTTGTGTGGCAAATGAAGCAACTAAAAATACCCCGTTTTTCTCATAAAAAAAAGGTCGAATCAATTAAGATTCGACCTTTTTAGTGTCTTGGTATAATGTAATACTAGAAGTTAAAACGTAAACCAACTTGACTGATCCATCTTGCAGCGTAAGCCGCATTTGTAGTGGTGCTCACGTTCCATGGAGTTCTGATGTTAGGGTTAAATCTGAAGTTAACAGGTGTCAAATCTGTTGCACTTGCGTAACCGCCAAAAGTAAGAATAGAGAAGTTGTCGTTTCCTTGGAAGTAGTTTCTACCCCAAGTTCTGTTGATCATGTTACCAAAGTTAAACACGTCATATGTTAACTGGAATTGGTAACGCTTAGCACCCACTTTAATGTTAAAGTCTTGTGCAATTTTTAAGTCAATAATGTTGGTAAAAGGAAGTCTGCTACCATTTCTTTCAGCAAATTTACCACGATTGTTTCTGAGGTAAGGATTAGACTGAATGAATGCTTCAAATGCATCTCTTTGTTGCTGTGCAGTGAAAGTAACACCACCAATTGGATTGGGAGCAAATGACATAGCAGCTAATTGCGCTCGTGTAGGGATGAAAATCAAGTCGTTTGTTTCACCGTTTCCATTATTATTGTCTCTAACAGGTCCATTTAAATATGTAAAGCTTAAAGGTGAGCCTGATTGACCTGTGTAAGCAAGTGTAATGGTAGTTGCTAATGATTTTTTAGCATATTCAAACTTCTTGCTTAGGTAAGCAAAAATTCTATGACCAGCACTGAAATCTGAGTTTGAACGACCAATAAAGTTACGTCCGTTTACAGTTTCCATGAAACGCCATTGGCTGAAGTTTACAGAGCTTGTACCATCGTTAACAGCTACTGCATTACCATAGGTATAGTTTACATCAAATGCAAAACCAGTGTTGGTACGCTTACTTGCTGTTAAAGTAAAGCTGTAAGAGTAGCCAGTTTTACCTTGGTTGTTGCTTAATAATATAGCGTTATCAAATGGGTTAGTTCCGTTTGCATTTAGCGGAATACGACCAAGGTTTGCAGTTGGATATACATTTCTGCTATCAAAACCATTTGAAACACCTACCGGAGGTAAAATGTTAACGTTGGTATAGTATATTTCATTTAGGTTTTTGCTGAAGATACCTTCTAATGTACCAGACCAGCCATTACCAAATTTCTTATCAATTGCAATTGAAGTTCTTAATAGTTGCGGTGTGTTAAATTCAGCAGCAACTAAGTTAAGAGGTCCTTTTGTTACTCCTGCACCCACTTGTGATGGTAACCATTGGTTGTTTGGATCAGGTCTGAAACGGATGTTATCTAATTGTGCAGCGTTAGCTGAGTAACCGCCCACAAAAATACCATTGTTGTTATACAAGCCACCAGGCCATACTAATGGTATACGTCCAGTAAAGATACCTATACCACCACGTAAAATTAAGTTCTCTTCAGGAATTTTGTAGGTAAAGCCAACTCTTGGGGAGATAGCAATAGGTACTTTTGGCGTTAAACCTGATCTAGCACCTTGTAAATCGTAGTGTTGAGAGAATCTAGGAATTGCAACATTATTGGTGTAATCGTCTGCCCAAGGAGTGCTCAAAAACTTGTAGTAGTCTGCACGAACACCAAAACTCAATGTTAAATTGTCGGAAGGTCTTAATTCATCATTTAAGAATAAAGAACCTTTCGCCATTTTAAATTTAGCAGCTGCGTCCGTTGCATCACCTTTACCATTGTCAATCTGAGAGAAACCTAATTGGTAACCCTGAGGTCTTGCATTGGTTAAAAAGTCATTTAAGTTAGCATAGGTATAGTTACCAAATGTATTTTGAATGAAAGCATTGTACACATCATTGTACTCATAATCTACACCAAATTTAAGTGCGTGCTTACCTAGTGTTACTTTAAACTCATCATAGAAAGACCAGTTCTTTTGAGTCAATAAGTTTACAGTTGAACTATTATCTGGTCCAAAAACAATTGCACCAGAACCGTCGTTAATACGAACCCTTGGGAACGCTTGACCTAGTGGACTTCTGTCATCATTAACATTGGTAAATGTTACAAGCATTTTATTGCTAGCATTTTTGCCTACTAAACTTTTTAATTCTGCAGAAGTAGAATTCGTAGTGGTAGGGAACTGGAAACCATTGTTATAAAAGTTGATGGTGTTTGCACTTGAAGTAGAGGTGTTTAAACGCTCCCCTTTTGTATATCTATTAGAAAAAGACAATTTGTGTCTATCGTTGATATTCCAGTCTAATCTTGCTGTAATACGATCTGCGTTTACTTCTTCTGTGTTGTCTAAGAATCCACCAGCATCATAGTTGAAGTTGGATTTTAGCGTTGCTGCTAAAGAGTTTAAAACGTTGATGTCTTTGGTGTTACCATTGTACTGTCTAAAGTCAAATGGTTGAGGACGTACGTCTCTTTGTAAATCAACGTTGATGAAGTAGAATAATTTATTTTTAGTAATAGCTCCACCAAGTCTAAAACCATAAGTTTTCTTGCTGAAGTTATTAAGTCTTACTGCGTTTTCTTTTAAACCAGTTGGTGTTTTACCAGCTAAATCTTGATTTTGTAAGAAATAGTATACAGATGCAGAAGTTTTGTTGGTACCTGATCTAGTGATCGCATTGATACCACCACCCGTAAAGTTACCCAATGATGCATCAAATGGAGAGATCACAACTTGGAACTGATCAATCGCATCGATAGATAATGGAGCGATTGCAGCTTGACCACCATTGGTACCAGAAGCTGATAAACCAAATACGTCATTGTTGATTGCACCATCCACATAGAAAGCATTGTAACGGTTGTTTTGGCCTGCAATTGATACAGCACCTTCAGAACCATTAACCAATTTAGCTTGAGGAACTGCACGTAAGTAATCGTAAATGTTACGACCTACAGTAGGTAAGTTCGCCATTTTATCACGACCAATGGTTGTTTCAGCACCACCTTTACCAGAAGATTCAGTAGTCTTGCGTAAAGCATTTACTGTTACGTTTCCGAGGTTGTTTGCCTTAGAGGCAAGCGCGAAATCAACTTTTAACACATCACCTAAACTAAGGTAGAGGTCAGTCTTTTTTTCGTTTGCATAATTTAAGAAAGAAACTTCAACAATGTATGGACCACCAGGGTTCATATTGCTGATGTCAAAACGGCCACCTGCACGGCTCTGAACGCGGTAGGTAGTACCGGTAGGCTCATGGGTTGCTGTTACGGTTGCGCCAACTAATACCTCACCGGTATTTGTTTTTACAGAACCACTCAGGCTACTGGTGGTGTTCTGTGCTAGTGCAAATGCTGGTAGGATTAATACCGCAAGTACAAATTGCAAGAGTTTTTTACTAAGCATAAGTTTGATTTTTCAGCTGCAAAGAAAACGAATATTCCGCTACTAATTTCAACAGAGTATTAACAAATTGGCACTTTTTAGGTAAAAAACGCCTTTTTTAGCAAAAAATCCCCTTTTTGAGGGGTTTGGGGCTACCTTTTGCCATACATTTCCTCTTCTTTTTCATGCTCTTTGTCGTAGGCTTTGATGATGGCTTTTACGAGTTTGTGCCTAACCACGTCCTCTTCGGTGAGGGCAATATGAGAAATTCCTTCAATATTTTGCAAAATTCGGCTGGCTTTTTCTAGTCCGCTGCGCATATTTCGGGGTAAATCAATTTGGGTAGGGTCACCTGTAATTATTGCTTTTGCATTCGCACCAATACGCGTTAAAAACATTTTTAATTGTAGGTCGTTGCTGTTTTGTGCTTCATCCAAAATAATAAATGCATTATCAAGTGTTCTTCCGCGCATGTAAGCAAGTGGTGCAATTTCGATGGTGCGCGTGCTCATATAGTAGCCTAGTTTTTCGGCAGGAATCATATCGTCAAGTGCATCATATAAAGGACGCAAATACGGATCAATTTTTTCTTTTAAATCGCCGGGTAAAAAACCTAAATTTTCTCCAGCTTCTACAGCAGGTCTCGTTAAAATAATTTTTTTAACTACTTTATTTTTTAGTGCACGTACCGCAAGTGCTACTGCGGTATATGTTTTACCGGTTCCAGCTGGACCGATTGCAAAAACAATATCGTTTTTATCGGCGGCAGCTACCATCTTTTTTTGATTGGGTGTTCTCGCTCTAACTGTTTTTCCATTGGGGCCAAACACTAAAATATCGTTTGGATTTTTATCAACAAAATGATCCGTAATTTCTGCGTCATCACCGCCTAAAATTTGTTCAAAATAAGCTTCACTTAAATGTCCGTTGCGTTCTAAATATTGCAATACTAAATTCACTTTTTCTACTGCAGTATCTATCTGTTCTGGCGCTCCACTTAATTTAAGCTGGGTGCCACGCGACAAAATTTTTAGTAGTGGAAATTTCTTTTTTAATACATCTAGTTTTCCGTTATTAACGCCAAAAAATTCGATGGGATTTACGGAGTCGAGGTTGATGATTGTTTCTGTCAACTTACTTGGTTTTAGTGAGGTAGTTATCCAAATTTAACTTATTGGATACCACTTTTCCAAGCCTTATTTATGAACAAATTGTGAATATTTTTTTACGCGCGCCTTTTACAATGCTTTCAGTGCTGCAATGGTTTGTGTAGGATTTTCCGACTTAAATACGGTGTTTCCTGCAACAAGCACATCTGCACCAGCTGCTAAAATTTCAGGGGCGTTTAAAAGGGTTACACCACCATCAATTTGAATGAGGCTATTTGTATTTTTTTGTGTGATGAGTGTTTTTAATTCAATAATTTTTTGGATGGTTTGCGGAATAAATTGTTGACCACCAAATCCAGGATTCACACTCATCAAACATACTAGATCAATATCTTGTATCACGTCAACAAGGGAATGAATAGGCGTGTGTGGATTGAGTGCCACGCCCGCTTTCATGCCTAGTTGTTTTGCTTGTTGTAAATTTCTATGAAGGTGCGGACATGCTTCTATGTGAACCGTGTAAACATCTGCTCCTGCTTTTTTAAAAGCTTCGGCATATTTTTCTGGTTCCAAAATCATTACATGCACATCGCAAACTTTTGAGGTAGCTTTTCTGATTTGTTCGATAATGGGAAGGCCAAAACTAATGTTGGGAACAAACCTGCCATCCATGACATCTAAGTGAAACCAATCGGCAGCACTATTATTGAGCATGTCACAATCTTTTTGAAGTTCTAAAAAATTGGCACTTAATAAGGAGGGAGCAATGATTGGCATATACAAGATTTGTGCAAATTTCCACTTTTTTAAGCAACCGAGCTATTTTTTTGCAGCTTTTATTCTTGATATTGCTTCGGCGGCTTCTGATAAGCTGTTGTCTAGGTTGAAGGCTAGTTGGTATGCGTTAATGGCTTTGTCAGATTGCCCTAATTTTTCGAGGCATTTAGCGGCCCAATAATGGCCTCTTGCATCGGTGGGTTTAATAGCAGTAGCCGTTTCAAAAATTTCTTTTGCTTTTTCAAATTTTTGTTGGTCAACATACATCCAACCTATTTCCAAGTAGGCGTCTATATAAAAATAATTATTTTGAATACAGTTGTTAAAATTGTCGATCGCATTTTTTGTGTTACCCGTGTTTCCAAAATAAAGCCCCATAATGTAATAACTGTGTGCGATGTAGGTTCTGTCCGGTTTTTGTTCAATGATTGTGTTACATAGTTCAAGTGCTAATTTATTTTTTTGAGCAGCGTATAAGTTAGCAATCGTCAATACAACATCAGGGTTGGAATAGATCTTTGAAGCCGTAGCAAAACTTTGTATGGCAAGTGCAGTATCTGCTATTTTGATGGCGAGTTCCCCTTTTCTAAACCATACACCATAGTTAGCTGGGTCTTTTGTGATGAGGGAGTCTATTTGTGAGAGTGCCTCTCTTGTTAAGTTGAGGCTATCCATGGTATCTATAAGTTGTACGCGGAGTTCGGCGCTATCGGGGAACCGGTTAATAGCTTGCATTAAATCCTGAACAATAACAGGGTACACAGATGCTTTATCAGTGGTGGTATTGGTGCCTTTGGGGTTGTTGCAGCTAAAAAATACAATAACTAATAAGATACATAGAAATATGCGCATCTCCAAAAATACCCACATTTTCAATTATCATGACATTGTTCTGACAATAAAAGTAACAAACATGCCTACTTTTGCACCCTCTTAACGAACAATTATGAAATTATCTACCGCTTTTTATTTGTTGTTGTTGTCGCTTTTTGTATCCCCTGTGCTTGCGCAATATGCGAGTCAAGACTCGGTGCATTTTGCAGGCGAAAAATATTTTAAAAATGTTAGGCAATTGACTTTTGGGGGTGATAATGCAGAAGCCTATTGGAGTTATGATGGAAAGTCTATTGTATTTCAAAAAACAAATCCAAAAGAAGGTGTTTTTTGTGATCAAATTTTTGCGGGTAAAGTTCCTGTAACGGATGCGCAAAAATTTACACCAACAATGGTTGGTACTGGTAAGGGTAGATCTACCTGTGCTTATTTTTTACCAGATGGTAAACATATTGTTTATGCTTCTACACATTTGGGAGCAGATAGTTGTCCGCCAACACCGGATAGGGCAAAATATGGCAATAAATACATTTGGCCTTTATACAATAGTTACGACATTTTTATGGCCGATATGTCAGGTAAAATTGTAAAACAAATTACGAGTGCTAAGGGGTATGATGCAGAAGCAACACTCTCTCCGGATGGAAAAAAAATGATTTATTGTTCCGATAAAAGTGGTGATTTAGAACTCTATGTTATGGATTTAAAATCGGGAAAAGAAATTCGTGTAACCAACGAGCTAGGGTATGATGGTGGTGCATGGTTTAGCCCCGATGGCACAAAAATTGTTTGGCGTGCGAGTAGGCCCAAAACAACGGAGGCGATAAAAGAATACAAAGAATTATTAGCAGAAGGCATGGTGGCACCCACCAATATGGAAGTGTTTGTGGCAAATGCAGACGGTTCAAATGCCAAACAAATTACTGCATTAGGCCAGGCCAACTGGGCACCCAATTTTACACCCGATGGAAAGCATATTATTTTTTGCAGCAACCACGAATACAAAAGAGGATTTCCATTTAACATGTACCGAATAGATTTGGAAGGAAAGGGGCTTGAGAAAATTAGTAGAGACAAAGGATTTGACGCATTCCCTATGTTTAGCCCTGATGGTAAAAAAATTATTTTTGCTTCTAACCGAAACAATGGCGGCACAAGAGATACCAACTTGTTTGTTGCCGACTGGGTAGAATAAATCCAAATCCACTATATTAGCAATATAAAATTCAATTATTATGGCAACCGGACTTTTACATTTACATAATTTATTACGTTGGATAATCCTTGTGTTATTACTTGTATCGATTGTAAAAGCTTACACGGGTTGGCAGTCAAAAAAAGAGTTTGACGCAGCAGATAAAAAAACATGGCTCTTTACAATGATTGCAGGGCATATCACTTTGTTGCTTGGAATCTATCAATTACTAGCAGGTCGTATTGGTATTTTTACAACAGAGGTTGCCGCTGGTACTTCTGTAATGAAAGATAAATTTTTACGTTTCTTTTGGGTTGAACATCCAGTTACCATGATTGCTGCGATTGTTTTTTTAACACTGGCCCATGGCGTTGCAAAAAAGAATTTAGACAGTACCACCAAGTATAAAAAAGCGTTTTACTTTTTTGTAATTGCGCTGGTATTAATATTAGCAGGTGTGCCTTGGCCGTTTAGAGGTATTGAAATTGCACGTCCACTTTTTCCGGGCATGTAATTTTTAATGGCCTTTTAAGCCCTTGTTCCTAATTCAATAATTTGACAGTTTTTAATGTTGGTCCCATCAATATCTATTTTGATGAGGGTTTTAACTTTATGCCACCCTTGTTTACCTGCGGCTCCTGGATTGATGTGTAAACACGCAAGCGTAGGATCATAGATTACTTTTAATATATGGCTATGGCCGCTTATAAATAACTGTGGTTTATAGGCAGCAATAATTGGCTTTGTTACTTTATTGAAATTGGGCGGGTAGCCGCCAATGTGAAATAGCATGACTCTAACGCCTTCTATCTCAAATTGTAAGCACTCCGGAAATTCGGATCTTATATCCTGTCCGTCAATGTTTCCATAAACGCCACGAAGTGGTTTTATAGCGCGGAGTTGTTTGGCTACTTCATAGCTACCAAAATCACCAGCATGCCAGATCTCGTCGCAATCGGCAAAGTGAACCGATACTTTGGGATCCAAATAGCTATGGGTATCTGAAATAAGGCCAATCCGCTTCATGTTACATAAGTATGAGTCGCAAACTACTCAATATTGGCATGCCTAAACCTAATTTTTATTGTTGTTAAGGCTTTTGTATATTCGTTACCATACAGTAATCGAAAAAAGAAATCATGAAAAAATTAGTACTCGCTTTGTTCGTGTTTGCATCTTTTGTTGCGACCGCACAAGAAGCACAAAATTTTACCGTTAACGGCACCCTTCAAAATATTACTTTGCCGGTTAACAAGGTATACTATTCCTACAGAGCCGATGGTGTTACGATAAGAGATAGCATAGCTCCAACCGACGGGAAATATAGTTTCTCCGGAAAAATTGCGGAGCCATTAATGGTAACCATTTTTGTTCGTTATAAAAATGATGCCCAAGGAAAGCCTATACGGATGTTTCAGCCCCGCGACTATGCTTCTGTGTTTGTTGAGCCAGGAACTGTTCAGGTAAGTTCTGTGGATTCGTTTAGTAATATCAAAGTAAAAGGGTCTAAGGCGCAGGAAGCTTATCTTGCTTTGACCGAAAAAACAAAACCCGTAAATGATAAAATGCAAGCGGCTAGTAAAGCATACAGCGCTGCGTATCAAGCTAAAGACTCGGCAACCATGAAAACCCTCGATGCAACCTTTGATGCACTCGATACCGAAATGAAAGAAGTATACAAAGGTTATTTAGCTAACAATGGTAATTCTCCAATAGCCATTTTTGCGCTAGGCCAGATGGCTGGTTGGGATATCAATCCAGAGGTAGTGGAGCCTATTTACAACGCATTGTCTGAGCCTGCCCGCGCCACACCGAGTGGAAAGGCTTTTGCGGAAAAAATTGCGACCGCTAAAAAAACTGCGGTTGGCGCCATGGCCATGGACTTTACCCAAAACGATACCTTAGATGTGCCTGTTTCCTTATCAAGTTTTAGAGGCAAATATGTCTTGATCGATTTTTGGGCTAGCTGGTGTGGTCCTTGCCGTCAAGAAAACCCAAATGTGGTGAAAGCTTTTCAAGCCTATAAAGCCAAAGGATTTACCGTTTTAGGCGTAAGTTTAGACCAACCAGATGCAAAAGACAAATGGATGAAGGCCATCCATGACGATAAATTAACTTGGACCCAAGTGTCAGATTTAAAGTATTGGGACAATCAGGTTGCCAAACAATATGGTATTCAAGCAATTCCGCAAAACTTCCTCGTTGACCCTGCTGGCAAGATCATTGCCAAGAATATTAGAGGAGAGGAGCTGTCTACCAAATTGGCCACTATTTTCAAATAGCTAAAATAAATGTTGAAAATCAAGGAGTTACGTAATTTTTCACAAATTCTGTAAATTTTTCCCCGTTTTCTTCGTATTTCGGTTGCATTCTAATATCTTTGCAGCCCCAAAAATTGTATGTCTAAACAACCGTTGATCAAA
>CANHHX010000052.1 GCA_947461125.1 Bacteroidota bacterium
ACTTTTAGCCCAAACTGAATGATACCAATGAGTGCAGCAACTGCTCCAAAAGCAATATAGGTTCTGGGTCTTTTAAATATTTTATACAACTCTACTTGAACGAGACTAAACATATTTTTGAGTTGAAGTGATTTGTAAAAAATAATCTTCCAATGAATGCATGGGTTTTACAGACAACACGCCAATCCCAAGTTCAACCAAATGTTTATGCAAGGAAGGAAGTAGTTTTTCATCGAGCTGCATGATTACCTGTTTGCTATTACAGCGGTCAACAAGTATTTGACCCGACCAGTTACTTTGCAAGAGCTCTTTTAGGGCCTGCTCATTATTGAGGGTATTGATTTCAACCACCGTTTTACTGGTGTCAAACAAATCTTTACTATCGCCTTCAACTAATTTACAACCCTTGTCTATAATAATAAGCCTAGTAGCAACCTGTTCTATTTCAGATAACAAGTGAGAAGAAACGAGTACCGTTTTGCCTTGCTCTCTACTCAATTGCAAAATTAGATTTCTAATATCCGCAATACCTTGTGGATCCAATCCATTGGTAGGTTCATCGAGTAAAATAAGCTCCGGATTATTAACCATCGCCATTGCAATCGCAAGACGTTGTTTCATCCCCTGCGAAAAAGTACGCACCAAATCATGCGCCCTTGCAGCGAGTCCTACTACATCAAGTTCATGTAGTAATTGGAGTCTGGTTTTTGACACCCCACTTAAAGCAGAAAATATTTTTAGATTTTGATAGGCCGTTAAATATTCATACATGGCCGGCTTTTCTATAACTGCGCCAACATTTTGCATAATAGCAGCCCTGTTGGTTTGTAATGGCATACCAAAAATTTCGATACTACCACTTGTTGGTGTTATCAGTGAAAGCAGCATACGTATCGTCGTACTTTTACCTGCTCCATTTTGACCTAAAAAACCATACACATCCCCTTTATGCACAGAAAAAGATAAATCATTGACTGCTGTAAATTGATGTCCAAATTTTTTGGTGAGGCCTTGTACTTGAATTACTGATGACATTCTATTATAACAAACAAGTAACCAAGATGTTCGCAAATAAAAAAGCCCCCACAAACGTGGAGGCTTTTAAGAAAATATAGACAGTGCTATTATTTGTATTGAGGCATTAACCCTTTAGCTAATTCAACCATTTTGTTAAGGCCCTCTTCGGGTAAATCACCTTTTTTGAAGGCAGCTAAAACTTCAGGTAATTTGTTTTCCATTTCCATTAAGAAATGAGCTTCAAATTCTTTTACATTTTTAACAGCTACTTCACGAAGTAAACCTTGTGTACCTAAATAAATAATTGCAACTTGCTTTTCTACGGTAAATGGTGTGTACTGCGCTTGCTTTAAGATTTCTACGTTACGTGCACCTTTATCAATTACAGATTTAGTAGCAGCATCAAGGTCTCCACCAAATTTTGAGAAGGCTTCTAACTCACGGTATAAAGCTTGGTCTAATTTAAGGGTACCTGCCACTTTTTTCATTGACTTAATTTGCGCGTTACCACCCACACGACTTACAGAGATACCTACGTTAATCGCTGGACGAATACCTGCGTTAAATAAGTTACCTTCTAAGAAAATCTGACCATCCGTAATAGAGATTACGTTGGTAGGGATATAGGCAGAAACGTCACCCGCTTGTGTTTCGATAATTGGAAGTGCCGTTAATGAACCACCACCTTTTACCAAATGCTTAATAGAAGCAGGTAAGTCGTTCATGTTTTTCGCAACTTCATCGTTTGCAATAACTTTTGCAGCACGCTCTAGTAAACGGCTATGCAAATAGAATACGTCACCAGGATATGCTTCACGTCCAGGAGGTCTTCTTAAAAGTAATGATACCTCACGGTAAGCAACTGCTTGCTTAGATAAGTCATCAAATACAATTAGAGCAGGTCTACCGGTATCACGGAAGTACTCCCCAATAGCAGCACCAGCAAATGGCGCATAGAATTGTAATGGAGCTGGATCTGCAGCAGGAGCAGCAACAATGGTTGTATACGCCATCGCGCCATTGTCAGCTAATGTTTTCATCACACCTGCAACGGTAGATGCTTTTTGACCAATTGCTACATATATACAATATACAGGCTTCCCTGCATCGTAAAATTCTTTTTGATTGATAATGGTATCAACGCAAATGGCTGTTTTACCAGTTTGACGATCACCAATTACCAACTCACGTTGACCACGACCTACTGGAATCATGGCATCAATTGCTTTGATCCCTGTTTGTAATGGTTCTTTAACTGGCTCACGATAAATAACACCCGGCGCTTTACGCTCAAGTGGCATTTCATATAATTCACCTGTAATTGGACCTTTACCATCGATAGGCTCACCAAGTGTGTTGATCACACGACCAACTACACCTTCACCAACTTTGATAGAGGCAATCTTACCCGTTCTTTTAACTTTTGCACCTTCTTTGATAGCACCACTTTCGCCCATGAGTACCACACCCACATTGTCTTCTTCAAGGTTAAGGGCAATAGCTTTTGTGCCATTTTCAAATTCTACTAGTTCACCACTGCGTACGCCGTTAAGGCCATATACACGGGCAATACCGTCTCCCACTTGTAATACGGTACCTACTTCCTCTAAGTCAGCACTTGCATTAACATTACTTAGTTGCTGTCTGAGTATCGCTGATATTTCATCGGGTTTAATGTCGGCCATGATATTCTATTTATAAATGATGATTTGTTATTGTTTATTTCATCTGCGGAACATACAAGTTCTGCTGAAATTGTTTTTTAATATCTCTTAAATCTCTTACTACGCTTGCATCTACTAAGTTGTTATCAAACTCTAATACAAATCCACCAATTAAAGATGGATCAACTTTCGATTCTAATTCTACACTTGCAAATGAATGTGCTGTTTTTACTTTTTGCGCAATAGCATTTTGTAAATCAGCGCTTACTTCTACAGCAGTCGTAAGGGTAACTTTATGTATGTCTTTTAAAGTATTGTATTGTTCCACAAACGCAGTTGCGATTTCAGGCAAATCACTTTCTCTTCCTTTTCTAACAAGTAGGTTATTAAAAGAAGCCGTAAGTTCACTCACCTTACCAGTAGTAACTGCTGTGATGATGCTATTTTTTTGATCGGCCTTAATTATGGGGCTACGTAAAAGATTTACAAATTCTGCACTAGCCGCACAAACTGCCTGCAAATATTTCATATCTGCATAAGCTGCATCTAACTGCCCTTTTTCAATGGCTAAGTCTAATAAACTTTTTGCATACCTGCTTGCTAATCTTGGATTGGGCATTTTGCTTAGTTTAATTTAACGCCTTCAGCTAATTCGTTAATATACGATTCTTGCGCCGCTTTGTTGCTTAGTTCTTTGTGTAATACTTTTTCTGCTACTTCAATAACAAGCGCACCTACCTGATTTTTTACATCAGTTAATGCAGCATTTTTTTGTTGATTGATGGCAACCTGCGCATCAGCAACAATAGCGTCGTATTGCGCTTTTGCTTTTTCTTTTGCATCAGCAACCATTTTATCAGCAGTTTCTTTTGCTTCTTTGATTAAAGTAGCTCTCTCTTCACGTGCTTTTGCAAGTAAAGCCTCATTTTCTGATTGCATCGCTGCTAATTCAGATTTCATTTTATCGGCCTTTGCTAAAGCATCTTCGATACCTTGCTCACGATCGTTGATCGCTTGTAAAATAGGTTTCCATGCAAATTTTCCGAGTACTACGAGTAGTAAAAGGAATGCAACGGTGTTCCAGAATACAAGTCCGATATCAGGTAATACCAGCGGATTGATCTCTAACAACATAAAAGACATTTATCTTAATTAAAAAAAATCTTGAAAAAATACAAGGTCTGTTGCCCTTTGCGCGAGACCTTGTATAAAATTTTACGGACTAGCCGTTACCCAAAAGGGCTACTACCACTGCAAACAATGCAACTGCCTCTACGAAAGCCGCAGCTACGATCATGTTTGAACGGATTTCATTAGCAGCTTCTGGCTGACGTGCAATACCTTCTACTGCACCTTTACCAATCTGACCGATACCGATACCAGCACCGATAGCAGCTAATCCAGCGCCGATTGCGGCAACACTTCCTACTACCATTTTTTTACGTTTTAATTGTTATTGAAAAAAGTTATTAAAATATTTTAGTGATGTGCTGCTTCTCCATGTGCGTCGTGGTGATGCTCCTCTGTCGCCATTCCAATGTACATCGCAGCAAGCATGGTAAAGATGAAGGCTTGCAAAAATGCAACCAACAACTCAATCATACCAATAAACACTGCGAATGGAACAGCAATTGCAGAAGCAAAAACCGTTTTGAATATGAAGATCAAACAAATCAAACTTAATACTAGAATGTGACCTGCTGTAATGTTCGCAAACAAACGAATCATTAAAGAAATAGGCTTTGTAAACACACCAATTAACTCGATCGGTGCTAAAAATAATTTCATGCTCCAGTGCATACCTGGCATCCAGAAAATGTGTTCCCAATAACTTTTATTAGCGCTTACGTTAACCACGATAAACACAAATACAGCAAGTGTCATCGTAAACGCAATGTTACCACTCACGTTGGCGCCACCTGGGAAAAATGGAATAAGTCCTAAAAAGTTATTGATTAAAATCAAAAAGAAAATGGTTAATAAAAACGGCATGTATTTGCCCGCTTTTTTTGCGCCAATATTTGGAATCGCTACTTCGTCTCTTACAAATAAAATAATAGGCTCCATGAAAGACTGAAGTCCCTTAGGTGCCGATTTTACACCTGTTTTTTTATACGCTGCAGCAGCACTTAACAACACCACTAATAATATAAATACAGAGACAAATAAACTTGCTACGTTTTTAGTGATAGAAAAATCCCATAATTGTTTGCTTGCATCCTCATCTATGTTTCCAGCCGCATCCACAATTTTTATTTTTCCTTCCATTAATTTATAATCAAAATTGCCTTTGTAAACCGCTGGCTCATGATGCTCATCTACTAATTTTTCAGAGGAGAAAACTTCGAATCCTTTTGATGTTTTCAATATAACTGGCAGGTGAATAGATACATGACCCCACATATGCCAGCTATGATCGTCTTTGATGTGCTCTAAAATGGTTTCGGTTACATTAAAATCACCTTCTTTTTTTGCACCATGCGCTTCATCGGCAACAGGGGCAACAGCACCCGCCTGAGTAGTGGCTGGTGTATGATTTTCTCCGGCAAATGCCTGGGTCGCTAACAGCAACGAAAAAACGCTGAAAGTCTTTACCAGTAAAGATTTAATGCTTCTAAACGTCATACCTTTCTCGAAATTTGCGGCAAAGATAGGGATTATACCCCTGAAATCCTACATAGAAAGAGGGTCTTTCTTTTCAAATTGCATTTCATACAAACGGGCATAAAAACCGTTCTTTTGAAGCAGCGTTTCGTGGTTTCCAGTTTCTTTTACCTCCCCCTTGTCGAGCACAATAATCAAATCGGCCTTTCGAATGGTAGAGAGGCGGTGGGCAATAACAATTGAGGTTCTGCCAGTTATGAGGGTTTCAGTGGCTTTTTCAATGAGTATTTCGGTTTCTGAATCCACCGAAGAAGTGGCTTCGTCTAGTACCAAAACGGATGGATTATAAAGCAGTGCTCTAATAAACGAGATTAGTTGACGCTGGCCTAAACTGAGGGTGGCGCCCCGCTCCATAACATGGTAGTGGTATCCACCAGGTAATTGCATGATAAAATCGTGTAGGCCCATCATTTTAGCCGCCTTTATGACTTCTTCCTCGGTAATGGCTGGGTTCCGAAGGGTGATATTGTCCAAAATAGAGCCTGAAAACAAAAAAACATCCTGCAAAACCACGCCAATATTGCGTCTTAGGCTTTCAAGGGTATATGCCGTTAGGGGCTTTTGGTCTAAAAGTAACGCCCCTTTATCAATGGAGTAAAGCCTATTGAGCAGGCTAATAATAGAAGTTTTGCCACTACCCGTATGGCCTACAAGTGCCACTGTCTGGCCTGCCCCAATAGAAAAATTGATGCCTTTTAGTACGTACTGCTCTTCTTTATAGGCAAACCAAACGTCTTTGAAGTCGATATTTCCTTTTAATACACCAGCATCAACGCTATCAGGGTTATCTGGTGGCATTTGATCGGTATTATCCATTACTTTAAATACCCTTTCGGCGGCCACCATGCCCATTTGGAGCACGTTAAATTTATCGGCAATCACGCGAAGTGGCCTAAATAACTGGTTCAGGTAAAGTATAAATGACATTAAAAGCCCTGCGTCAAGGGCATTGCCTGCAATAAACCAAACGAGTAAGCCAGTACTAATGGCTAAAACAACTTCCACAATTGGAAAAAACACCGAATAAGCAAAAATGGCTTTAATGTTTGCGAGACGGTGTTCCGCATTAATTTTTTTAAACTTATTTAGTTCTCTACCCTCTGCGGCAAAAGCTTGCACCACTGCGATTCCCGACAAATGTTCTTGGATAAATGCATTTAAACTGGCCACCGCATTGCGCACTTCCACAAAACTTTTATTGACGCTTTCCTTAAAAAAATAGGTAGCAATAATCATGATAGGGAATGGCGCCAAGCTCACCAGCGTCAATTGCCAATCAATCCAAAACATGGTGCCCAGTGTAAAAATAATAGTAAGCAAATCCGCAATGATTGGTATCAGGCCGTCCGAAAAAATATCGTTGATTCTTTCAATATCATCAATGGTTCTAGTGGTGAGTGTACCAATAGGTGTGGTATCAAATTGACGTAAGTTTAAACCTACAATTTTTTCATATACTGCTATGCGAAGATCCTTTACCACCCGCTGTCCTAGGGCTGCAGTCATAAATGAAAAGAAAAACCGAATGGCCGTTTCAACAAATAAAAAAACGACCTGAAAAAGCGTTACCGCAATGATAAATTTTGAGGCGTCCGATATATTTTGTTTGGCAATAAAAAGTTTGAGCCAACCCGGAACATACACCGTTTTTCCGGTTGCCATATCTACAGTTAACTGAATTAAGTAAGGACGAACCGGCGCAAAAATAGCCATCACGATAGCCAGCAAAACGCTCCCATAAAAAATCGCGCGGTAGGGCTTTACAAATTTGAAAACCCGAACCAATAATGAAAAACTAAAAACTTTTTTAGGTGCCGTCATGCTCATACTGAAATGCAAATGTAAGCACAAAAAAAGCGGGCTAATTCGTATATTCGTAAAAGATATGGACCAGGACCCGCAAATGAGTGCAGAACTCGCACTTCCAAAATATAATTTAAATGCTGAGCAAGAGAAAAACGAAATCGTAAGGCATTACCGTGCCCTATCTAGGAGCCTCAGGCCTAAATTAAAAAAAGGCGACAAAGAATTGGTGCGTCAAGCTTTTGAAATGGCTGCCGACGCACACAAAACCATGCGCCGTAAAAGTGGTGAGCCCTATATTTTACACCCCATTGCGGTAGCCATGATTTGTGTAGAAGAAATTGGCCTGGGTGTAAGAAGTACCATTTGTGCACTCTTACATGATACGGTAGAAGACACAGACATTACGCTCGAAGATGTGCAGCGTGAATTTGGTACCGAAATTGCAAAAATTGTAGATGGCCTTACCAAGATTTCGTCGGTAATGGACACCAATACTTCGCAGCAAGCAGAAAATTTTAAAAAGATTTTATTAACCCTCACCGATGATCCTCGTGTGATACTTATTAAACTAGCAGACCGCTTACACAATATGCGTACGCTAGATCACATGAAAACAGAAAAGCAATTAAAAATTGCTTCTGAAACCATTTGGGTATACGCACCGCTTGCACACAGGATGGGACTTTACAATGTTAAAACAGAGCTCGAAGATTTATCCATGAAATACATGGAGCCTGCGGGATACAAAGACATTGCAAAAAAATTAGCAGAAACAAAAAGAGAACGTACTAGGTATATCAATGAGTTTGTAAAACCAATTAAAGAGAAGTTAACGAATAGTGGTTTTGAGTTTGAGATTTATGGACGACCAAAAAGTATTCACTCGATTTGGAATAAAATAAAAAAGAAGGGGGTTGCTTTTGAAGAAGTGTACGACTTATTTGCCATTCGTATTATTTTAGACTCGGCGCCCGAAAAAGAAAAAGAAGATTGTTGGAAAGTATACTCTACCATTACTGACGAATACATGCCATCACCAGAGCGCTTACGAGACTGGCTCAGTAACCCCAAAAGCAATGGATACGAGGCTTTGCATACAACCGTGATGGGACCGCAGGGTAAATGGGTGGAAGTTCAAATTCGTTCTAAACGTATGAACGAAATTGCAGAAAAAGGGTTGGCTGCACACTTTAAATACAAAGAAGGCAATGATAGTGAAGACCGTTTTGATAAATGGTTTGGACAAATTAGAGAAGTGTTAAATACACAAGATGGGGCAGGTCTCGATTTTTTACAAGATTTTAAAACCTCTTTTTTAGCAGAAGAAATTTACGTGTATACACCAAAGGGGGAAGTAAAAATGTTGCCTACCGGAAGTACCGCACTAGACTTTGCATTTGCCATTCACTCTGCAGTAGGTTCTAAATGTATTGGCGCAAAAGTGCAACATAAACTCGTGCCGTTAAGTCATGTGCTACGCAGTGGTGACCAAATAGAAATTATTACCAGTAACAAACAAAAACCTTCTGAAGATTGGCTCGGATTTGTTGTTACAGCAAAAGCAAAAAATAAAATTAAAGACGCTTTACGTGAAGAAAAAAGAACCGTTGCAGAAGATGGTAAATATGTGCTTCAACGTAAATTAGAGAGTATGGGTGCGGCATACAGCCAGCACAACCTGGAAGAACTGGTTCACTTTTATAAGCTTCCTTCGGGACTGGATTTACACTATAAAATTGCCACCAAATCGATAGATTTAAAGGAACTCAAAGACTTTTTGGTGCATGGCGATAAAATCGAAATCCCCAAACCAAAACCTACACTCACCGAAACCCACACCGAAACTGGAACAACCAAAACCTACTCAAAAAAAGAATCGGAACTGATTATTTTTGGAGAAAGTAGCGACAAAATCAAATATGCACTCGCTAAATGTTGCAATCCAATACCTGGTGATGACGTTTTTGGGTTTGTAAGCACCGGAAAGGGGCTTATTATTCACCGCACCAACTGCCCCAATGCCGCACAATTATTAGCCAATTACGGGCACCGGGTTGTTAAAACCAAGTGGGCAAAAAATAAAGAAATATCGTTTTTAACGGGTCTAAAAATAATTGGCCTCGACGATGTAGGGGTTATTAATAAAATTACCAATATTATTAGTGGTGATTTGCGCATCAATATTGCCGGCCTGACCATCGAATCCAAAGAAGGCCTTTTTGAGGGTACCATAAAAATATTTGTACACGACAAAGAAGAGCTAGAAGTACTTGTTACAAGGCTTAAAGCCCTACATGGTATTCAAACCGTAGACCGTTTTGACGCAGAAGCCGAAAATTAATTGTTAGTAGGACTTTCTAGACTTATTTTTGTTCTTCAAATTTGAATTTATGGTTGACGTATTATTAGGGTTACAATGGGGTGACGAAGGGAAAGGTAAAATAGTAGATTATTTTGCGCCCAATTATGATATTGTTGCGCGCTTTCAGGGCGGACCGAACGCTGGACACACATTATATGTAGAAGGCAAAAAAATGGTACTTCACCAAATTCCATCTGGCATCTTTCACCAAAACAAAGTAAATATTATTGGAGGCGGTGTGGTACTAGATCCAGTAACACTTAAAAGAGAATGTGACGCAGTTGCTGCATTTGGAATTGATGTACGCAAAAATTTATTTATTTCTGCCCGTACCAATATTATTGTTCCAACGCACCGTGCACTTGATAAAGCATCTGAACTTTCAAAAGGTGAAAGTAAAATTGGCTCTACCCTCAAAGGTATTGGGCCAGCCTATATGGATAAAACAGGCCGTAACGCTTTAAGAGTAGGCGATTTACTAGACAAACGTTTTACTACACAGTACATTAAACTTCGTTTAAAGCACCAGAAATTATTAGATAATTTTCATTTCATTGAAGATATTTCAGCGTGGGAAGAAGAGTTTTTTGAAGCCCTTGAGTTTTTAAAAACACTCAATGTAATCAACTGCGAATATTATATCAATGACCAAATTAAAGCAGGTAAAAAAGTTTTAGCAGAAGGCGCACAAGGAAGTATGCTAGATATCGATTTTGGCACCTTCCCATTTGTAACTTCCTCTAATACTATTTCTGCGGGCGTTTGTACTGGTCTTGGTGTATCTCCAAAACTTATCAATGAAGTTTTTGGTGTAACCAAGGCCTATTGCACCAGGGTAGGTGGTGGACCATTCCCTACCGAATTGCACGATAGTGTGGGTGAAGAAATTAGAAAAATTGGTAGCGAATTTGGCGCAACCACCGGACGTCCACGTAGATGCGGCTGGATCGATTTAGTAGCCCTAAAATACGCCTGTATGATTAATGGGGTAACACAGGTCGTAATGACAAAAGCCGACGTTTTAGACGCCTTTGAAGAGCTACAAGTGTGTACTGCCTACGGAATTGATGGCGTAACTACCAAAGAAGTACCTTTCCAGATGTCAAATATTGAAATTGAGCCTGTTTTACAAGCATTTAAAGGTTGGAACATGGATACCACCCAATTAAAATTGGCATCTGAACTTCCTTCCACGATGAATACCTACGTAGACTTTATTAATAACTATATTGGCGCACCTGTCACTTATGTATCAAACGGACCAGGCCGCGAACAAATAGTAAAAATTTAGGAGAAAAAATATTTTAATTTTTTTGCAATTTTATTTGGATAAAAGGAATTTGCGTTGAAATTTTACGCAGTAAATCTTATTAGAAATATGGCAGCGAAATCTGATAAGGATCAAAAGTCCTCAGCCCCTAAAGCAGCAAACAAAAAAGTTGCTCCCAAAGCTTCTTCAAAAAGCAAAAAACAATTGGAAGAAGATGACGATGATTTTGAAGACGATGACGAAACGTCAACGCCCAAAAAATCTAGCAGTAAATCCGCGTCAAAAAAATCTGTCGATGACGACGATGATGATTTTGATGAGGAAGAAGAAAATGATGATTGGAATGCCAGTGAAGAAGACGATAGCTGGGACCCAGACTTTGCAGAATTTGATTTACCAAAAAGTAAAACCAAAAAACCTGCTGGTCCTAAAAAGAAAGGCGCCGCTTCTGACGAAGAAGATTTTAAATTAGACGACGACTTTAATGAGTTTGATCTATTTGATGATAAGAACAGTGGATTTGATGACGATGACGATGATTTTTAATCATCTGTAACGCTACGTGAAAAAAAATAAGCAGGTTTTTTTAATTGATAACCCTTCCTCATTTAAAGTGCAAATCTTACACTGGTCCAACCAGTATGAGGTTTGCACTTTTTTAGATAACCATGCTTATCCCTCCTCCTATGGCGCACTTGACTGCATAGCTGCTGCTGGCCCTTTAGCTTTTATATCGCTTGATCAAGTCAACGCTGTTGCAGTGAACGAATTCATACAAACGCATAGCGGCGAATGGATTTTTGCCCATTTCAATTACGAATACCACAGCATTACAAAGCCAACCAACAAAGTAAATCTTACAGGGTTTCCACTAGCCTATTTGTATACACCAGCCGTTGTCATTGAACTTACTGGAAACAAAGTAACCATTCAAACTGATTCTCAAAATCCGCAACAACTCTTTGATCAAATAAGCGGTTTTAAGTTGCCCGTTGCAGCGGTCAACAATGCAGCTAGAACAACAAGCATCACACCTTTGATAAGCAAGGCGGCATATTTAGAAAACATCCATAAAATTTTAGCGCTCATTAGACGTGGTGATTTTTATGAAATCAATTATTGCCAAGCTTTTGAAGTACCGCAATTAAATGCAGATCCGGTAAGTGTATATACCAACTTAACGGATATATCACCTACTCCTTTTGCGTGCTTTTATAAAAATAGTAGTGACTATTTATTATGCGCAAGTCCCGAAAGATACCTTCAAAAAAAAGGCAATCAACTTATTTCACAACCCATCAAAGGAACCATTAAGCGGAGTTTAGAAAATGATGCAGCTGACAAGTTACAGGTAGAAGCGTTAAAAAATAGTAGTAAAGACAAAAGTGAAAATGTAATGGTGGTGGATCTTGTAAGAAATGATTTAAGTAGAATTTGCGAACAAGGATCGGTTAAGGTATCGGAACTTTTTGGCATTTATAGTTTTCCGCAGGTACATCAAATGATTTCAACAATTACGGGTACGCTTAGAAGCAACACTTCATTTTCAGAAGTATTAGAGGCTACATTTCCGATGGGGAGTATGACGGGTGCTCCTAAAAAAAGCGTTATGGAAACCATTGATACCTTGGAGCCCACCAGACGCGGCTTGTACTCCGGCACAGTTGGATATTTTAATCCAGAAGGCGATTTTGATTTTAATGTTGTCATCAGAAGTATTTTTTACAACAACGATACCCAAAAAGCTAATTACCAAGTAGGTGGTGGGATTACCATTTACTCAGATCCTGAAAAAGAATATGAAGAGTGTTTACTCAAAGCAGCTGCCATCAAAAAAGTACTCTCTCATAATGAGAGCGCTACTGATGAACGCCTTCGATGATGGCCCGCACAGACGCTAATAGCAATTGATTTTTTTTAGCCAAAAAAACAGCTTCCTTATCTTTTGAAATACGCATGGCATATTTTTCGCCTGCTGCTAGGGCTTTATCGAAACCAGGGTTCCAAGCATTAAACTGCTGAATATTTATTTGTAATTCATTGGCCACAACGAGTGAGTGATACCTTCCAGCTATCTCAATCAGTGCAGACCCAGCAAGCTCTGCGGCAGATAAAGTGAGCGGTGTATTTTTATTTTGCGCTTTCGCCTGCACCACTTCTGCGGCTGTCATGGTCGTAAATCCACCAGCGCCCTCAAATATTAAATGCGTGGCAATAAATTTTTTTACGTGGTTGCGCGTCTCTTCGGGTAAAAAATATTGCAGTTGCCAAAAGTCTTTGCTTTTTGCTCTTTTAATGGCCGACCTGACGCATCCATTACCACAATTATAAGCCGCTACTACCAGTAACCAGTCATCAAATTCGGCATATAATTTTTTCATGATGCGCGCTGCCACGTGCGTACTTTTAAAATAATCGGTGCGCTGATCCCAGTACCCACCCACTTGCAATCCATACTCTTTGGCAACGCCAGGCATGAGTTGCCATGGACCCACAGCGCCTGCCCAAGATATCCCTCCTGCCCCTAAGTGACTTTCAATAACACTGAGGTATTTCATTTCTTTGGGGATACCGTAATTAAACAGTATTTGATCGTATAAATCAAAATAGGGTTTACCCCATACTTTCATTTTTTCTAGAGGCTTTCCCTGTTTTCTAATATACTCTTCCACAAAAGAAATCGCACGAGGATTGATTTGCGATTGATAGGGTTTATTGGACGCTACTTTATTGTACAAAAATAAATTGGCAAATGGTTTTTTATCGTCAATGATGGTATCTGTAACGGTTGTTTTTGCGGATGCAACATATTGCACCAGCATGAATAATATACAAAACAAAAAACGTAAAAACTTATTCATGTAATCGTAGCAAAGATTGTCCGGCCGTAATAGGTTCGTCTAGTTTTTTTGCTGCTCCCCCAAAAAAACGAACGGCCTCCACTACTGTGGTTTGGCCGCTCTGTAAATTGTTATGATAGTCTTTGATTGTAGTGAACCGAAACAAAGGCTAAGTTGTTTGTGAGTCAGTAAAAGTGAGATTGAACTATGCTTGTGTATCTTTTTCTTTGATACCTTCTTCTAATTCTTTTTTCACGTTGTTTTTTGCATCATTGAATTCACGGATACCCTTACCAAGGCCACGCATAAATTCTGGTATTTTTCTACCGCCAAATAATACAAGTACCACTACTGCGATGAGTAATATTTCTTGAAATCCTAAGTTGCCCATAATGATTTGATTTAAGACTATAAAGGTAGGGGAAAAACAATGTAAAGGGTCAAATAATGGGCATAAAAAAACGGAAGTAGCTGACCTGCTAACTTCCGTTTGTAAAAAGGTATTGTTTGACTAGAAACGTTTTTCTTTAATACGTGCACTTTTACCGCTACGCTCACGTAGGTAGTATAGTTTAGCACGACGAACCTTACCCGTTTTGTTTAATTGGATAGATTCGATATTTGGAGATAAGACAGGAAATAAACGCTCAACGCCCACGCCATCCGAAATCTTACGTACAGTGAATGAAGCAGTTGCTCCAGTTCCTTGTAACTTGATTACGTCTCCACGGAAACTTTGAATACGTTCTTTACCACCCTCAACGATTTTATAGTTAACAGTGACATTATCACCAGCCTTGAAGGCAGGATATTGCTTTTTTACGGTTAATTGTTCGTGTAC
>CANHHX010000053.1 GCA_947461125.1 Bacteroidota bacterium
GCAGCCGCCGTTCCGGCTGCACCGGCTGCACCGGCGCCAGCTGCTCCGAAATCGGAAGCACCTGTGGCTGCGATCCCTAACGATGTAAAAGCAACACCGGTAGCATCTGCTATTATTGCTGATAAAAAAGTAGACCCAACAGCTATTACTGCAACAGGTACTGGCGGAAAAATATTAAAGCAAGACGTTTTAGAAGCACTTTCTCATCCAGGCAAAAAAGCATTTGCGGGTACGGAGCTTAATACCAGAAATGTGCGTCAAGAAAAAATGAGTGCGCTGCGTAAAACCATTAGTCGACGACTGGTGGAATCTAAAAATACAACGGCCATGCTTACTACTTTTAATGAAGTAGACATGACGCGTGTAATGGAAGTAAGAAAGCAGTATAAAGATAAATTTAAAGAAAGCCATGGTGTTAATTTAGGCTTCATGAGCTTCTTTGCTAAAGCATGTTCTACAGCACTTGGCGAGTGGCCTTCTGTAAACGCATACATTGATGGCGATCAAATTATTTACCACGATTATGCAGACATTAGCATCGCAGTAAGTACACCAAGAGGTTTAACCGTTCCTGTAATGCGTAATGTAGAAAGCATGAGCATGGCAGACGTAGAAAAAACAGTAGTGATGCTTGCGGGTAAAGCACGCGATAGCAAACTAACTGCCGACGATTTACAAGGCGGCACTTTTACCATTACCAATGGTGGTGTGTTTGGTAGTTTAATGAGTACGCCAATTATCAATATTCCACAGAGTGCTATTTTAGGCATGCATAAAATTCAAGACCGTCCAATGGCTATTAATGGCCAGGTGGTTATTAGACCTATGATGTATTTAGCGCTTAGTTACGATCACCGCATTATTGATGGTCGTGAGAGTGTTGGATTTTTAGTGCGCGTAAAAGAGCTCTTAGAAAATCCAGAATTATTACTGATGGGTAAAGATCCGGTAAAAACATTACTAGAACTCTAAGTGCGTTACCAATCTTATTTTAATTCGGCGCTTACAATTATCAATGCTTACAAAGGAGGTGCACCACTTGTGCACCATCTCAAACAATATTTTGCTGCACACAAAAAGCATGGTTCTACAGATCGTAGAACCATTGCGCATTTATGCTATACCTATTACAGGCTCGGTGCAAGTATCAAAGAATTTGACACAGATAAAGGCTTACAACTCGCTATTTTTTTATGTGAAGCCAAGCCGGGTAACTGGGTGCTTTTATTTGAGCCAAGTTGGCTTGCAGCTTGGAATGCACCAGATGGATCATCAGTAGCGACATTAGATCAAAAATTAGATTTTATTAAAGGGGTATATCCAGGATACAACCTTGCTAGCATATTTTCTTTTGCGGCGCATTTGTCTGCTGGGGTGGATGCCCCTGCCTTTAACAGGAGCCACCTCACTCAACCCGATTTATTTATTCGTATCAGGCCTAAACAAGAGGCTGCTGTTATGGGTAAATTAAATAAGGCGCAAATTGCTTTTGAAAAAATATCGGACAATTGTTATAGGCTTCCTAGTGGTACTAAATTAGATGAAGTACTACTCATTAATAAAGAAGCGGTGATTCAAGATTACAGCTCCCAACAAATTGGAAGCATGTATGCGCTGGCGTCTGCGTTTGCGGATTCTAAAAAAAGAATATGGGATTGTTGTGCTGCTAGTGGTGGTAAATCTATTTTAGCGGTTGATACTTTTGGACAAATTAAATTAACGGCTTCCGATATGCGCGCTACTATTTTGCGCAATTTGCAAACACGTTTTGCAGCGGCAGGTATGAGCGGTTACCAATCATTTGCAGTGGATTTAACTAGTGCGCATGACCTCAGTAATTTTGCTAAACTAGCAGATTTTATTATTTGTGATGCACCTTGTACCGGAAGCGGTACCTGGGGGAGAACCCCGGAGCACCTCGCCTTTTTTGATGAAGCTGCTATCGATAATTTTAGACAACTACAACAAACCATTATCACCAACACGATTCCGTATGTAGCGGTGAATGGATATTTTTTATACAGTACCTGTTCGGTGTTTGCCGCAGAAAATGAAGGACAAGTAAAATTTATGGAAACGAATTTTCCGGAGTTTAAACTCCTGCACCAACAACTTTTTACGGGGTACGCAGGGAAAGCAGATACCATGTTTGCGGCACTGTTTCAGAAAAAATAAGTAAGGGAAGTTTTTGCGATTTTTGCGGGGAGTTTATAGTAAGATCCCGCGCTGAATAATGCCACCACCAATAACATCATTGCCTTCATAAAAAACAGCACTTTGTCCGGGCGCAATACTTTTTACGGGTTCGTAAAAACGCGCACGAATACCGTTTTCGGTATTAAATAAATGACTGGTTGCGCCACTGTCTTTGTACCTGATTTTTGTAATGGCTTCGGTACCGTCTTCGATGCCATTGTATTTCATCCAATTAATTTTAAGCACTTCCATATCGTTTTGATCTAGGTCGGCTTCGGTACCTAGTACAACGGTATTGGTATTAGGGTCAATGGCTGTAACGTATGCAGGTTTGCCAAGTGCAATTTCAAGTCCTTTGCGCTGTCCAATGGTATAAAAAGGATAGCCTTTGTGTTTGCCAAGTCTTTTACCTTGTTGGTCTACAAACCATCCGCCATTTACTTTTTCTTCTAAGCCGTCTACGTTTCTTTTTAAAAATCCACGGTAGTCATTGTCAGGCACAAAACAAATTTCGTAGCTCTCACTTTTTTTAGCAAGCTCGGGGTAGCCCATATCATGCGCCATTTGCCTAATATCTTTTTTGTGGTATTGACCCAGCGGCATAATGGTTCTAGACAGTAATTCTTGATCAAGTCCCCAAAGCACATAGCTCTGGTCTTTGGTATCGTCGAGGCCTTTACTAATAACGTATCTATTGTTGGTATGCTGTCTCACAGATGCGTAATGACCCGTTGCAATAAAATCGCATTCGAGTGCATTGGCTCTTTTTAAAAGTGCACGCCATTTAATGTGCGTGTTACACATAACGCAGGGGTTAGGGGTACGGCCTGCTAAATATTCTTCCACAAAATTTTCTACCACAAAATCACCAAACTCATCACGGATATCTAAAATAAAATGCGGGAATCCATTTTGTACAGCTGCCTGTCTAGCATCATTAAAAGAATCAATATTGCAACAGCCAGTTTCTTTGGTGCTCGTGCTTCCACTGGTTGCATAATCCCATGTTTTCATGGTAATGCCTATCACTTCATAGCCTTCGTTATGGAGCATAAGTGCAGCTACGGTACTATCAATACCGCCGCTCATGGCTACCAATACTTTTCCTTTTCGGCTCATAAATACTTGATTCTAATACAAATTTAAGCTAATCGGGGTCAAATGCCTAAAATCCGTGTATTTCACATGATTTACACCTTACGAAAAGCGAAATTTCACTCTTTTATCCATTTTACCGATATTTACCCAAAACACAATAGACATGATAAAATTATTAGCGATTGGAAATTTAGGAAAGGACGCCGTTTTAAACAATGTAAATGGCAAAAACGTAATCAACTTTACAGTAGCACACACAGAAAGATATAAAGATGCACAAGGCAATCAAAAAGATAAAACCACTTGGGTTGATTGTGCGTATTGGACAGATAGAACAGGTATTGCGCCGTATCTAAAAAAAGGCACGCAAGTATATGTAGAAGGAACACCAGATGTTAGAACCTATACCACACAAGATGGTAGAAATGGTGCTACGCTTTCTGTGCGTGTTGCATCCGTTCAACTATTAGGCGCAAAGCCTAGCGAAGGTGGTAGTGCTCCGCAAAGCGCCCCTTCTTATGGTGGACAATCAAGTGCACCTGCTGCTGGCGACATGAATGAGTCTGACGATCTTCCATTTTAGTTTAGTATAATATGCGTCCATTATTTTTTATTGTATTTGCTGTTTTATTTGCAAGCGCAAGTAAAGCACAGGATCAACCTGTATATACCGATGTACTCGTAGTAGGTGGAACAACGGGTGGTATTGCCGCCGCTTTGCAAACTGCAAAGATGGGCGCGAACACCGTTGTGGTAGAACATACACCCTGGCTTGGCGGTATGCTTTCTGCGGCGGCGGTTAGTTGCACCGATGGCAACCACGAATTACGCAGTGGTATCTGGGAAAGTTTTAGACAAGCGCTCTACAAACATTATAAGTCTACTAATTTATTTACGGGTTGGGTGAGCGAAACTTGTTTCGAGCCCCATGTAGCCGATAGTATTTTTAAAGATTGGGTTCAGGCGCAGCCTAACATGAAAGTATACTATCATTGGTATTTTGATAAAGCCATCATGGAAGGCAATACCATTAAAGGTGCGGTGTTTGAAAATGTACGCGGTCAAAAATTAACCGTGTACGCAAAGCGTGTGATAGACGCCACCGATTTAGGCGATGTATATGCGGGCGCAGGGGCCGCTTACGATTTAGGTACCGAAGACAGCACCCAAAGTGGTGAAAAAATTGCACCTGGAAAATCAGATGTGATTCAAGATTTAACCTGGGCGGCCGTTTTAAAAGATTATGGCAAAGGAGCCAATAAAACCATTGCTATGCCAGCTGGCTACAATGCACTTGCGTACTATTGTTCTACCGCAGATGCGCCTTGTAATGCAAAGCCGTATAGTTTGGGTACCCAAAAAGTGTTGGAATATGGCCGGTTAAAAACAACGGATGGATCTTTAAAATACATGTTAAACTGGCCAGCATTTGGAAACGATTATTATATCAATGTCGTAGAAAAAAAGCCCATCGAAAGAGAAGCGCATTATAACGCCGCTAAAAATTTTACATTAGGCTTTATTTATTTTTTACAAACAGAATTAAAGCAGCCACAAATTGGCCTTGCTACCGATGAAGTAAATGAAGGCATGGCCTATATGCCTTATAATAGAGAGGGCCGTAGGTTAAAAGGGAAAGTGCGTTTAAATATTGATCATATTGCTACACCTTTTAAAACTAATTTATACCGCACTGGAATTTCTGTGGGTGATTATCCTGTAGATCATCACCATGCAAGATATAATGGCAAGGTTCCTCCAATTCCATTTCCATCAGTACCCTCATTTAATATTCCGTTAGGTGCTTTAATTCCAGAAAATACACAAGGATTAGTCGTATGTGAAAAAGGAATTAGTGTAAGTAATATCGCCAATGGAACAACACGCTTACAACCTGTGGTGCTCTTAACTGGGCAAGCTGCTGGAATGTTAGCGGCTATTTCTTTTAAGCAAAATATTCCGGTACAAAATGTTTCTGTAACGGACGTTCAAAAAGGGCTCTTACAAGAAAAGGTTTACCTCATGCCTTATTCCGATGTAAAGCACACCGATAAAGCGTTTGAAGCGGTTCAGTGGATTGGGTCATGGGGTATTATTAAGGGCATTGGAAAGTCTGTGGGCTGGGCCAATAAAACCTATTTTAAACCAGATTCACTGGTAACCTTTTCTGAAATTAGTGCTGGCTTACATGCACTAGTGCCAGTAATTTTTTCTGAAAAAATAAAACCCAATGATCCGGTTACAACGGCGGTATTATTTGAAATGATTGCTCGTTTTAATAAAGCAGTTGCAAAAAATAGTAAGTCGGCGCGTGCTAATAAATTATCTGATAGTTTTTTAATTGCAGATCAAACCTATGTCAATGCTGGACTAGCTGTGCCAAAATTGACGAAAGCATTAACCCGCAAAGAAGCGAGTTTTATTTTGCATCAGGTTGCAAAAGGGTTGGACTATCTCGAAAAAGATGTATCGGGAGCTGTCTTTATTAAATAATTATTCATGACTGTTTTCTCTTACCAACAATTATACAGTTTTACCGAGTCGGTTTTTTTAGCCATGAGTTGTTCTGCAAAAGATGCATCAACAGCGGCTAAGGTTTTAATTGCCGCAGACTTACGCGGTATCGATTCGCATGGCGTTGCTCGTTTAAGTGGTTATGTGCGTTTGTGGGAAGCAGGCCGTATTAATGCTACGCCTAATATACATGTGGTGCATGAAACCCCTTCTTCGGCTGTGGTTGATGGTGATGCAGGACTTGGATTAGTAGTTGCGCCTTATGCCATGCAAATTGCGATTGATAAAGCAAAGCAGGTAGGTACCGGCTGGGTGTCAGTTAAAAATTCAAATCATTTTGGTATTGCGGGTTATCACGCCATGATGGCGCTAGAACATGATATGATTGGGATGGCTATGACCAATGCAAGTGCACTGGTAGCGCCTACTTTTTCGTCAGAAAAAATGCTGGGTACCAATCCAATTGCAGTTGCTATTCCGGCTGGTAATGAGCCTGCATTTGTTGCAGACATGGCCACTACTACAGCGGCGAATGGAAAATTAGAAATACTGCAACGCAAAAATGCAGACACTCCACATGGCTGGGTGCAGGATGCAAATGGCAATGATGTTACTGACGCTAATATCTTAAAAAAAGGTGGAGCGCTACTACCACTTGGAAGTGATAGAGAGCATGGAAGCCATAAAGGCTATGCGCTGGGCTCTATTGTTGATATTTTTTCGGCGGTATTAAGTGGTGGTAGTTATGGTCCGTGGGCACCGCCTTTCCCTGCTTATATTCCGCTTCCTCAAAATATGCCTGGCGAAGGGCTTGGACATTTTTTTGGCGCCATGCGCATCGATGCATTTAGACCTGCTCAAGATTTTAAAAGCAATATGGATAACTGGATCACAAGATTTAGAAATGCGACCCCTATCAATCCGGCTCAAAAAGTACTCATTCCCGGCGATCCAGAAAGAGAAGCCGAAAGGGAGCGTATGCAAACGGGCATTCCTATTGTTGATCCTGTTTTTGCAGATTTACAGGAAGTTGGTGCCCGTTTTGGCATTCAGCTCTAACATCCGTTAGCCCTCATTTTTGTAGGATTTACCTACCTTTGCTCCGCAAGTAAAAGCAGTCGATTATGAAAATAATGAAGTTTGGAGGTACGAGTGTAGGTAAGCCAGAACGTATGCATCAAGTATATGAACTCATTACCAAAGATACCGAATCTAAAATAGTTGTGTTAAGTGCGCTTAGTGGAACCACCAACGCGCTTGTAGACATTAGCAATAGTTTAAGTGCTGGAAATAAAACAGAAGCCAAACAAAAAATCGACACCCTCGAAGCGCATTACCATGCATTTGTGTTAGATCTTTTAAAAACAGAGGCACTTATTGCAAAAGGAAACGCGATTGTAAAAGAGCATTTCGAATTTTTAAATATCATCACTAAAATTTCTTTTAGTGATGCGCTCAATAAAGATATTTTAGCACAGGGTGAACTGATGAGTACCAAATTGTTTTGTTGTTATTTAGAACAACAAGGGCAAGATCATTTACTACTTCCTGCACTTGATTTTATGGTGCTGGATCAAAACGAAGAGCCTAGTTTGCCACTCATTCGTTCTAAGTTAAATGCACTGTTAGCAGCGCACACCGATAAAAAAATATTTATTACTCAGGGATATATTTGTAAAAATGTACGCGGCGAAGTGGATAATTTAAAACGTGGCGGTAGTGATTATACCGCATCATTAGTTGCTGCTGCTTGTAACGCCAGTGTTTGTGAAATTTGGACAGACATTGATGGCATGCACAATAACGATCCGCGCATTGTCAATAAAACAGTAGCCATCGAGCAGTTGAGTTTTGATGAAGCTGCCGAGCTTGCTTATTTTGGTGCTAAAATTTTACACCCTACCTGTATTTGGCCGGCACAACAAGAAAATGTGCCTGTTAAATTATTAAATACCATGCAGCCGGATGCTCCTGGAACGGTTATTACCAAAGAAGCTGGTAGTGAAGGCATAAAAGCCGTTGCAGCAAAAGATGGCATCATTGCTATTAAAATCAAGAGCAGTAGAATGTTATTGGCGTATGGGTTTTTGCGCAAAGTATTTGAAGTATTTGAAAAGTACAAGACCTCTATAGATATGATTACGACTTCCGAAGTAGCGGTATCAGTAACAATTGATAACGATGTATACCTCGCTAACATTGTAAAAGAGTTAGAGCCGTTTGGTACCGTAGAAGTTGAAAAGGAGCAGAGTATTGTATCGATTGTTGGTAATCATATTGCCCACACAGACTCGGTACTTAAAAAACTATTCAATGCAATTGATGAAGTACCTGTTACCATGGTAAGTTATGGTGGTAGTGCGCACAATATTTCATTACTCGTACCAACCGCCGATCGTACAAAAACACTTCAACTTATTAACTCGGGCTTGTTTGGTTTGTAACAGGAATGGCTTCTATAAATTGAAGGTTTCTTGAAATGCCTTCAAATTTTGAGCGTCGCAAAGGCGAGTTTTTAAACAGGGTTGTAAAGCCTTCTTTGGTTAAGTTATTCCATTCTTTTGTGCCAAAGGTTTCAATGGCTGTATTGGGCGTAAATCCGGGCTCCTGATGCTGTTTGCTAAACCGGTTCCATGGACATACGTCTTGACAGGTATCACAACCAAACATCCAATTGTCAAATTTGCCTTTCATTTCGGAAGGAATGATAGCGTCTTTTAATTCGATGGTAAAATAGCTGATACATTTATTACCTGCAATGGTTTTGTTCGGTAAAATAGCATCTGTGGGACAAGCGTCAATACATTTGGTGCAAGAGCCACAAAAGTCTTTGGCAAAAGGGTCATCATAAAAAAGTGGTAGGTCTACAATTATTGTTGCAATAAAAAAGAAAGAACCATCAGTTTTAGAAATTAAATTTCCATTTTTGCCAATCCATCCAGCGCCTGTTTTTTGCGCCCAGGTTCTTTCAAGCACAGGTGCCGAGTCTACAAATCCACGACCTACAATATCACCCGCTTTTTGTTGCAGTGCGGCTAGTAATTTGTTGAGCTTTTCTTTGATTACAAAATGATAATCGGTGCCATAAGCGTACGTCGATATTTTAGGACTATCTACGGGTTGCTTTTTAGGGCTATAATAATTTTGTGTAAGCGTAATCACAGATTTAGCGCCAGGTACTAATTTGGTAGGATCTACGCGTAGGTCAAAATGATTTTCTAAATACTGCATTGATCCGTGCATACCCGCGTGTAGCCATTTTTCAAGCCTTTTGGCGTCTTCGTCGAGGGGTGCTGCTTTTGCGATACCGCAATGCGTAAACCCGAGTGACAAAGCTGTTTCTTTAATAAACCTAGTATGTTCTTGGATCAATTGCATGTATATTTTATTTGCAAGAAGCAACTATTTGATCATCGATGAGTGCTTTAAAAGAAGCCATGAGTTCTTTGTTTTCGCTTGCCAATTCGCCAGGGGTAAAAACAATAAATGCATATTTTCTACAAAAATCAATGACTGGCCATGTTCCAAAAAGTCCGGGGCATACTACCGTGGTTGTTTTTCCATTTTCATCAGTAGCAAATATCCATTGCCCCATTCCATAATTTTTACCTTCTAGTATAGCAGGGGTTTCTTTGATCATGCCTTGTGTAGAACTTGATTTCATCATTGTTTCAATGGCTGATTCCGATAAAATTCTTTTCCCATTAAATATACCGCCATTAAGTAGCATGGATAAAAAATTCATATAATCGTATGCGCTCGATTGTGCACCACCTGCTGGATTAATAACGGTGTAGCTAAAAAAATTGGTGGTGCGCATGAGTAAGGGTCTAGTAATGCGCTCCGCCATCATTTGTTCAAATCCTCTTCTGTTCAGAACTTCTAAAACCCTTGCTGCAATGGTGAATCCAATATTGTTAAATCTAAACACCAATCCTGGGTTGGATAAAATTTCTTTACTAGATGCAATGTCATTTACAAGTTCATCAAGGCTAGAAAACTTTTTAGGATTACTCATGTCTTTTAGAGATCCAATCGAAGGACCTTCGATCCCTGTTAAATGCGTGATACAGTCTCTAATGGTGATATAGCCTTTCGAATATTTTGAAAATATGGGAAGAAACTTGCTTACCTTGTCATCGAGTGAGAGTTTACCTTCATCTACATAACTCATCACAAGTGCAGCTGTCAACCACTGGGTACTTGCTGCAATCGGTGCTTGTGTTTTTGGTGTAAACTCCCCCACACTTTTTTCAAATACTATTTTTCCATCTTTATAAACCAGTAACACTGCTTTTCCGCCAAGCTCCTTTTTGCTAGCTTCTAGTTTGGCACCTAGTTCGGTAAAATTAAGTTGGGCCTTAGAAACCTGTAAGAATAGCATGAAAGTTATGATATAGCTGACTTTCATGCAGGTTGAAACTATTTTTGCAGACATAATTTCCGGTTTTGTAGGGTTGCAAAGAAATAAATGGGTTTAGTATCGTTTTTGCACACAAATTATGCATTCAAAACAATATAATTATGAATTTAGCAAATTATACCATTAAAGCACAGCAAACTATTGCTGCTGCTCAACAGCTTGCTTTTAACAATAACAATCCTTCTATCGAAACAGAGCATTTGCTACAAGCAATTTTGGAAGATAAAGATAGTACGGTTTCGTTTTTGTTAAAAAAGAACAATGTCAATGCTGCCTTTATTGCTGCAAAAATTACGGATGCGATGGCTAAACTTCCAAAAGTGCAAGGTACTGAACCTGCTGCGCAAATTGGGAGAGATCTAAATACGGCGCTCTTAAAAGCGAGTAGCATGCTCGCCACTTTTGAAGATGAATTTATTAGTCCAGAGCATTTGCTTTTAGGATTATTACATGTAAATGATAGCACGGCAAAAACGTTGAAAGATGCAGGCCTCACCGAAAAAGGTTTGGTGGCTGCCATTAAGGAACTCCGTAAAGGCGAAAAAATTAGTTCACAAACACAAGACACGCAGTTTAACGTGCTTAAAAAGTATGCGCGCAATTTAAATGAAGCTGCGCGTCAGGGCAAACTCGATCCCGTAATTGGTAGAGACGAAGAGATTAGAAGAACGCTTCATATTTTATCTAGAAGAAGTAAAAACAATCCGCTTTTAGTGGGTGAGCCTGGTGTTGGTAAAACCGCCATCGCAGAGGGCTTAGCCATGCGTATCGTTAATGGTGACGTACCTGAAAATTTAAAGTCTAAAATTATCTATACCCTAGATATGGGACTTTTAATTGCGGGTGCAAAATACAAAGGTGAGTTTGAAGAAAGATTAAAGGGGGTTGTAAAAGAAGTAGCGGAAAGCGACGGAGAAATTATTTTATTTATTGATGAAATACATACACTAGTGGGCGCCGGTGGCGGCGATGGTGCCATGGACGCTGCCAATATTTTAAAGCCAGCACTTGCAAGAGGTGAGCTTAGAGCCATTGGTGCCACCACACTAAGTGAGTATCAAAAGTATTTCGAAAAAGATAAGGCACTTGAGCGTAGATTCCAAAAAGTAATGATTGAAGAGCCTAGTGTAGAAGATGCGATTTCTATTTTGCGTGGGTTAAAAGACCGTTACGAAACGCACCACCACGTGCGTATCAAAGACGAAGCTATTATTGCCGCAGTAGAGCTATCTAATAGGTATGTAACAGACCGTTTTTTACCGGACAAAGCCATCGATTTAATTGATGAAAGTGCCGCTAAATTAAGATTAGAAATGAATTCGATGCCCGAAGAACTAGATACCTTGGAGCGTCAAATTAGACAACTTGAAATTGAGCGTGAAGCCATTAAAAGAGAAAATGATGAAGAAAAATTAAAGGAACTCAATATTGAGATTGGTAATTTATCGGTTGAGCGCGATACCTTAAAAGCAAAATGGCAGGAAGAAAAAGAACTGGTAGAAAAAATTCAAGAATCAAAAACTTCTATTGATGCCTATAAGTATGAGGCCGAACAAGCAGAGCGCAATGGTGATTATGGTAAGGTGGCTGAAATCAGGTATGGTAAAATTAAAGACCAGGAAGCGCTTATCGAAACATTACAAACACAACTAGGAACTATTAACGAAAACGGCAGTAGGCTGATGAAGGAAGAAGTGGACGCCGAAGACATTGCGCAAAGTATAGCTAAGGCAACGGGTATCCCGGTAAGCAAAATGCTGCAGTCGGATCGTGAAAAATTACTCCACCTAGAAGATGAATTACACCACCGCGTGGTAGGTCAAGAAGAAGCTATAGCAGCTGTTTCGGATGCTATTCGAAGAAGTAGGGCAGGATTACAAGATCCTAAAAAACCCATTGGTTCTTTTATATTTTTAGGTACGACTGGTGTGGGTAAAACAGAACTTGCAAAAGCACTCGCCGATTATTTATTTGATGATGAACAACTCATGACCCGTATAGACATGAGTGAGTACCAAGAAAAGCATTCGGTCTCGCGCCTTGTAGGAGCGCCTCCGGGTTATGTAGGGTATGATGAGGGTGGTCAATTAACGGAAGCGGTTAGACGCAAGCCATATAGTGTGGTGCTACTTGATGAAATTGAAAAAGCGCACCCCGATGTTTGGAATATATTACTCCAGGTATTGGATGATGGGCACTTAACGGATAATAAAGGCCGTAAAGTGAATTTTAAAAATACCATCATTATTATGACAAGTAATATAGGTAGTCATCTCATACAAGATGCTTTTGAAAAAGTAACCGAAAAAAATATTGAAGCCGTTACAGATAAAGCAAAAACGGATGTGATGGAACTTTTAAGACAAACCATCAGACCCGAATTTTTAAATAGGGTAGATGAAATTATCATGTTCAGTCCGCTCTTAAAAAAGCAAATACTAGGTATTGTAAAAATTCAATTACAAGGGCTTCAAAAAATGGTGGCGCTTTCGGGTATCACGTTACAGTATTCTGATTATTTATTGGAGTTTTTAGCAGAGCAGGGTTTTGATCCTCAAATGGGTGCTAGGCCTTTAAAAAGACTTATACAAAAGCTCATTGTAAATGCATTAAGCAAAAAAATACTCGCTGGGGAGGTGGATAAAACAAAACCAGTACTTGTGGATGTCTTTGATGGGGTGGTTGTTTTTTCAAATTAAGTTTCTATTTGATAGTACCAATTAAAATGCCTTTTTTTGTAAGGTATATTAATTGGTACACATGATTAAGAATCGCAAAGCAGCTATTGGGTTTATTTTTATCACGCTGTTGATAGATGTAACAGGGCTAGGTTTAATTATTCCTGTTGTTCCTAAGCTAATTGAAGATTTGATGCACACAACTAATATTAGTAAAGTGGCACTGATTGGCGGTTTGCTCACATTCTCCTATGCGATCATGCAATTCTTGTTTGCGCCCGTGCTTGGAAATTTGAGTGACAAATACGGACGTCGCCCCATTTTATTATTTTCATTATTAGGATTTGGCCTCGATTATTTACTCCTTGCTTTTGCACCAAGTATTGGATGGTTATTTGTTGGACGAATTATTGCAGGTATTACGGGTGCGAGTATGACAACGGCATCTGCGTATATCGCTGATATTAGTACGCCTGAAACGCGCGCACAAAACTTTGGCATGATTGGTGCCGCTTTTGGACTTGGATTTATTGTAGGTCCAATGATAGGAGGGCTATTAGGGGAAATGGGGCCGCGTATTCCATTTTTAGTAGCAGCAGGACTTGCGCTTTTAAATGCAGCCTATGGATATTTTGTTTTACCAGAGTCCTTGGATGTTTCTAACAGAAGAGCTTTTGATTGGAAGCGCGCAAACCCCATAAGTTCTTTAAAAAATTTATCAAGATTTCCAGCAGTTGCTGGACTTATTATTTCTTTCTTTTTGATTTATGTGGCTTCACATGCTGTTCAAAGTAATTGGAGTTATTTTAATATTGAAAAATTTAAGTGGTCACCCAAAATGATTGGTATATCACTTGCTGTCGTTGGGGTGTTGGTAAGTTTGGTTCAGGGTGTACTTGTACGGTTTGTGAATCCTAAAATTGGGAATGAAAAAAGTGTATATGTAGGTTTAGGTTTATATACTATTGGACTTGTTTTGTTTGGTTTAGCGTCACAAAGTTGGATGATGTTTGCTTTTTTAATTCCTTATTGTTTAGGCGGCATTTCAGGACCTGGCTTGCAAGCCATTATTTCAGGAAGTGTTCCAGCCAACGAACAAGGTGAACTTCAAGGGTCATTAACAAGTATTATCAGCATTACTTCCATTATTGGTCCGCTCGTGATGTCTAACTTATTTGCCTTCTTTACGGGGCCTATTGCACCTTTTTATTTTCCGGGAGCACCATTTATGCTTGCAGCGCTCTTAATGTTGTTAAGTTGCCTTTTTGCCTATAAAGCGTTGAGGACTAAGTAATATTTCGTTTTTTGCGCCTTAATTCACTTGTCGCTTCATAATTTAACTTTTCAATTAACAAGTATTAATTGGAAGGGGGGCTATTTATGCGTACTTTTGCACTTTAATTACAATTTACAAATTTACAAATGGACACACAAATTCAAGGAACTGTAAAGTTCTTCAACGAGGAAAAAGGTTTTGGATTCATCAAGCATGACAATTCA
>CANHHX010000054.1 GCA_947461125.1 Bacteroidota bacterium
ATAGCAGGAAAAATGCTCCTAGATGGTGCGTCCATTTTAGATATTGGTGGACAAAGTACAAGGCCAGGCGCAACCGCTATTTCTGCAAATGAAGAATTAGATAGAATTGGCGCCGTTATTGAAGCAGTAGTACAACATTTTCCGGGTGTATTTATTTCGGTTGATACCTACCATAGCGAGGTAGCAAAACAAGTGGCTCGGCTTGGTGCGCATATCATCAATGACATAAGTGGTGGACAATATGACGCTCATATGTTTACTACCATTGCAGCACTGAATGTTCCATACATTGTTATGCACGTGAATGAAAATAAAGATCAAATGCATAGCGTAGATGCTACAGCAAGTATTGTACCAGTAGTGCATGATTTTTTTACAAAAACATGTGCTACGGCAAAAGATGCTGGCATCCATCAATTAATAATTGATCCTGGTTTTGGATTTAGTAAATCACCGGAACAAAATTTTGAACTTATTACCAATTTATCTGCATTTGCTAGCTTTCAAAAGCCAATACTAATAGGCGTTTCACGAAAATCAACTATTTATAAAACCCTTGGTATTACAGCCGCAGAGGCACTAAACGGATCAACGGTGTTACATACAGCGGCTATTTTAAATGGCGCCTCTATTTTAAGGGTACATGATGTAAAAGAAGCCAACGAAGTGGTAACACTGTGTAGTTATTTACAATAAAAAAGCCCCAACCAAAAGGTTGAGGCTTCTACAATATCTTTAAAAATTATTGACCTGGGGCACCTGGCATACCTGATCCTGGAGCAGGAGGTGGTGGAGGCGGCGCTAATTTTACGTCAACGATTTCTACATCGAAACATAAGTTTGCAAATGGGGCAATTGCAGGTGGACGACCTTGTGGGCCATAACCTAAAAATGATGGAACTACTATACGACCCTTTCCACCTTTGGCAAAGAAAGTCAACCCTTCTTCCCAACCTGGAATCACACCATGTTGTCCAATAACAACGTCAATAGGTTTGTTATCAGGAGCTGGCTTACCCATATTCGCATCAAATTCTCTACCGTCTTTATCAGCAAAGTACCCTCTGTACATAACTGAAACTTGATATCCAGAATCGGCTTTTTGACCAACACCCGGATTCGTTATTTCTACAAGAGCACCGCTTTTAGTAGAAACTGTTTTCATATTCTTGCTTTCAGCATACTTTTTTACCTCAGCAATTTCTTTCCCTTTTTCGTTTTCAACTTCTTTTTCGTAATCCGCTTTTACCAAATCTTCTTTAGCAAATGCTGCAATCACTTCTAGTTTACCGTTGATAAAATCACCTGTTTTAAATACTTCATTGAACTCAATCATACCCATTTTTTTAAGGGAATCAATGCTCAATGAAAATTCCATTTTATCGCCAGGCGCACACTTGGTAATCACTTCTGTAAAAGTGTATTTTCCAAGTCTAGCGGTATCTAAATAAAAATACATCGGGATATGACCATACGAAGTATTCAATACGGTGTCTTTTGATTTTAACTTGTACTCGATGTGTAACTTTACAAACTGTCCATGTTTTAAAAGTTCTTTACTGTTGCCTTTTGTGATTTTATAAGGCATACCCGAAGGTGATTTTTGGAACTGATTACAGCTCGCAAAAATGATAATCGCTGCTAAAAGCGATAGTGTTGATTTGATCATTTTCATTGTAGTTGATTATAATAGTCTTTTAAGACCTCTTTAAAAGTATGTAAAGTTGTTTCAATATTTTCATCACTCCTGCCCCCTGCTGCATTAATATGCCCGCCGCCTTCAAAATGTTTTCTAGCAAAAGAATTTACATCAAATGTTCCTTTGCTTCTAAAACTCCATTTCCGCTCTTCCTCTCTATCTATCACAATAGCACCTAGTTTCATGCCTTTAATGGCTAGCAGATAATTTACCAAACCCTCTGTATCACCGGTTTTTATGTCAAAGCGATGTAAATCTTGCTTTGTAATATACATAATTGCTGTGTTATATTCGTACAACACTTCCATTCTGTTGAGTAATGCATAACCAATAAATCTGAGTCTATTTTCTAATGAATTATCAAAAATATGGCTGTGTACGACGGTATGGTCGAGTCCTAAATCTTTTAAATGGGCAATCATGCGGTGCACCGATGCTGTGGTGGCAGGAAATCTAAATGAACCGGTATCCGTCATTAAACCTGTATATAAACAGGTTGCTACGTCTAGAGATAAATGCGCTCCGTTTTCAGAACCCATAATAATATCATACACCATTTCACAGGTAGAACTTTTACTCGTATCACTTACACCATAAGCAAACACTTCGGTTTGAGGTTGTTGGTGATGATCAATTAAAATTCTTGCACCTTTTGCATTGGCAAGGGGCGCTTCCATATTTTTGGTTCTACTAAGGGTATTAAAATCGAGACAAAACAAGTAGTCTGCATCATTAATAAGTGCTAACGCTGCATCTTTCTTTTTTTCAAAATCAATAACGGTATTGATACCGGGCATCCAATCTAAAAAATCGGCCCAATTGGTGGGTGAAATAACAACTGCGTCATGTCCAAGTCCCTTTAAAAAATGATACAATCCAAGGGTAGAACCCATGGCATCGCCATCTGGCTTCTGGTGCATGGTGATAACAACCTTGCTTGGCTTGGCTAATAACGGATAAAACTGGTCAATGGATTGCATATTCTAGCAAAAATGCAGCATCTAGCCTGTTTTGTCAAATCAATTTAAGCGGGTTTAAGAAAAATTAACGTCAAATATGGCAATAAAGGGTAGTTTATTTGTAATTTTGCACCCGAATTATACTTAAAACTATGAGTAACAGAACATTTACAATGATTAAGCCTGATGCAACCAGCAAAGGTTACACAGGTGCCATTTTAGACCAAATTATCAAGGCAGGTTTTACCGTTAAGGCAATGAAATGGACTAAATTAACAACCGAGCAAGCTGGTTTATTCTATGATATCCATAGAGAAAGACCCTTTTTTGGTGAATTGGTGGATTTCATGAGCAGTGGCCCAATTGTAGCTGCCATTTTGGAAAAAGACAATGCAGTAGAAGATTTTAGAAAATTGATTGGTGCAACCAATCCAGCACAAGCAGAAGAAGGTACCATTCGCAAGAAATTTGCCGCTTCTATTGGTGAAAATGCGGTTCACGGTAGTGATAGTAATGATAATGCAGTAATTGAAGGAGATTTCTTCTTTTCTAAACTGGAAAGATTCTAAATGTTAGCAATCGCAATAAAAAAAGGTCATTCTGAAAAGAGTGACCTTTTTTATGGTCGGGATGACAAGATTTGAACTTGCGACCCCACGCCCCCCAGACGTGTGCGCTACCGGGCTGCGCTACATCCCGAAAATGAGTATAAAACTCCCTTAAAACGCTGCAAATATAGGGTCAAAGACAAAAAATCAGGTTATATTGCATAAAATTTCCAATCAGCCCATGACGATCCTCCTCAAGCAAGTCACAATTGCCGATCCTCAATCAAAACACAATGGTTTAACAACGGATATTTTTATTGAGAACGGTGTTATCGTTTCAATCGGATCAAATAGTTCTCAAATAGCAGATCACACCCTCGAATGTAACGGTGCACATGTGTCAAGTGGATGGGTAGACGTTTTTTCTAATTTTTGTGATCCAGGTTTCGAATTCAAAGAAACTTTACAATCCGGTATTGCCGCTGCATCAGCAGGTGGTTACACCAGGGTCCTTGTAATGGCCGATACCAAACCTGTAACAGACAATAAAGCACAGGTAGCTTATATACATGCAGCAGGCAACCAAACTAGTGTATCGCTTCATCCCATTGGAGCGATTACAAAAAAAATGGAAGGGCAATCACTCGCAGAAATGTACGACATGCGCGCATCACATGCAATAGCATTTTCAGATGGCATGCATCCTGTTCAATCTCCGGGTGTATTTTTAAAAGCACTTCAATATGTAAAAGCGTTTGATGGTATTTTAATTCAAATACCAATTGATAAAACAATTGCTGCGAATGGACTGATGCACGAAGGCATTGTCTCCACGCAAATGGGACTTCCTGGATTACCTGCCGTTGCCGAAGAACTCATGGTAAAACGAGACATCGATTTATTAAGGTATACGGGTTCAAAACTTCATATCACGGGTGTTTCATCTGCAACGACAATTGAACTAATTAGGGCTGCCAAAAAAGAAGGTCTCGCAATTACATGTAGTGTTACACCAACGCATCTTTTTTACTGCGACGAAGACATGACTTCCTACAATACCAACTTAAAAGTGATTCCTCCGGTAAGAACAAAAGAAGATAGAGAGGCCCTTAGAGCCGCTGTGGTAGATGGTACCATCGATTGCATCGCTTCACATCACGCCCCTCAAGACTGGGATCATAAAGTGTGTGAGTTTGAATATGCCGAGTTTGGAAATATAGGATTACAAACTACTTACGCCACACTTGAACATACAGTTCCAGGTTTAACAGCCGCTCAAATCTCCAATTTGTTAAGTGGAAATGCTAGGAAAATTTTTGGACTTCCTGAGGTTGCCATCCAAGAAGGACAAGCCGCAGAATTAACTATATTTAATAGAACCCAAACCACTACCCTAACCTCAAAAAATAATAAGAGCAAGTCTAGCAACTCCGCTTTTATGGATATTACGCTTAACGGTGCTGTTGTGGCAACTGTTCATAACAATCAATTATCGCAATAATATTTAACTTAATTAATACTTAAATACTACACATGGAAAATAACAATATAAAACAAGGCATAACATTTGGCATCGTGGGTGGCCTTATTTTTTTAGTACTCTTATTTGGTGTATGGGCTATTGGATCGGTAGAAAATTTTGTGGCAGTATCTGGCGTTACAACCTTTATTCCTTATCTATTTATTATTTTACTAGTAGTAGGTTTTAAGTTAAGAAAAGACAATGGTGGCCTCTATTGCTTTAAAGAAGCCTTGCAGTTTACTTTTGTTGCCTATGTGTTATTTGCACTGATTGAAGCATTGGGCAACTATGTGTTATATGCACTAGTAGATCCAGACATGACTGCAAAAGTGATGGAAATTAGTATTGCCAAAACACTTCAAATGATGGAGAAATTTGGTGCATCAGAAGCTCAAATTGAAGAAACTGTAAAGAGAATGCAAGCAGAGCCAAAGGTTACATCGTTTAAGCAAGTGTTTTTGGGACTTGGTTTAGCCATCGTTTTTAATTTTTTAAAAGCACTCGTTCTTTCAATTATTATAAAGAAAAACGAAGAAATACCAGATCAAATCTAATCTCATCTCATGCAAATATCTGTTGTTATACCCCTTTTTAATGAAGATGAATCCCTACCTGAATTGTGTAGTTGGATTACGCGTGTAATGGATCAAGAACAATTATCGTATGAGGTGATACTTATAGATGATGGTAGTACGGATAATAGTTGGGAAGTAATTACGCAAATTAGTGCTGCTAATAGTGCTTTTAAAGGGATTCAATTTCAACGCAATTATGGTAAATCTGCTGCTTTAAATGAAGGTTTTAAAGCAGCGCAGGGCCAAGTGGTGATTACTATGGATGCTGACATGCAAGATTCTCCCGATGAAATTCCTGCATTACGTGATATGATCATTAATGGTGGTTTTGACCTAGTTAGTGGCTGGAAGAAAAAAAGATTTGATAATACACTTACTAAAAATATTCCTTCTAAATTATTTAATGCTGTTGCCCGAAAAAGTTCGGGTATCCAACTCAACGACTTTAATTGTGGTCTAAAAGCATACAAGAATAAAGTGGTAAAGAGCATTGAAGTATACGGTGAGATGCACCGATATATACCTATTTTGGCAAAAGGCAGTGGGTATAAAAAAATTGGTGAAAAAGTAGTAGAACACCGAGCCAGAAAATATGGGGTAACCAAATTTGGTTGGCAGCGTTTTGTGAATGGATTTTTAGACTTAGCAACAATCCTTTTTTTAGGAAAGTTTGGCAAACGTCCCATGCAATTTTTTGGTTTATTGGGTACTTTGTTTTTTTTGATTGGATTTGGTGCTAGTATTTATTTGGTACTTGCAAAATTTGCGAGTCAAGATTTTTCATTAACCAATCGTCCAGCATTTTACATTGCCCTTACCACAATGGTGATTGGTATGCAACTTTTTTTAACGGGCTTTGTTGCCGAACTAGTAGCACGTAATGCAACAGAAAGAAATGTGTATTTGATCTCCTCAAAGATTGGCCTAGATTAATCGTTCATAATTTACTGTTATGAAAAAAAAGGTAGTGATTATCGGTTCCGCTTGGCCATTAAGAGGTGGAGGTATTGCTACATTTAATGAGCGTTTGGCCAAGCAATTCATAGAGGAAGGACATGAGGTAATCATCTACACTTTCTCGCTACAATACCCTTCTTTTTTGTTTCCTGGTAAAAGTCAATATGCAACAGAACCGAAACCACTTCATTTAACCATTAAGGCGTTAGTCAATTCTGTAAATCCATTTAATTGGGTTCGAATTGGTAATGAAATTAAAAGATTGGCTCCTGATTTGGTGGTGGTCAGGTACTGGATTCCATTTATGGGTCCCTGCCTTGGAACGATCGCTTCTATCATCAGAAAAAATAAAATATCGAAGGTAGTTTGTATTGCAGACAATGTGGTTCCGCACGAGAAACGTCCGTTGGATACACTCTTTACCAGATACTTTGTGGGTCAAATAGATGCTTTTATAACACTTAGCGAAAAGGTCCAAAAAGACCTTACCCTCTTTACGCAAAAACCATCTGCTACGGTAGTACATCCACTTTACGATAATTTTGGTGAGCCCATTTCAAAATTAGAAGCAAGAAAAAAAATAGAATTAGATCCTTTTGATCCAATTATTTTATTTTTTGGTTTTGTAAGAGCTTATAAAGGTCTTGATCTTTTATTGAAGGCACTTGGTTATTTAAAAAAGCAAGGAAAAATTATTCCTACGCTCGTTATTGCCGGTGAATTTTATGAAAAAAAAGAACCCTATTTACAACTTATCGAGGAGCAAGATTTAATCAATGACGTCATTATAAAAAGTGATTTTATTGCAGATAGTGATGTGCGCAACTATTTTTGCGCCACCGATTTTGTGATACAACCATACAAGCATGCTACGCAATCTGGCATTACGCCTCTTTGTTTTCATTTTAACAAACCCATGCTGGTAACGAATGTTGGGGCCCTAGCTGCCATGGTGCCCAATCATATAGTAGGTGTAGTAGCGGAGCCAGATGAGGTATCGATTGCGCATGGTATCGAAAAACTGTATTCCCTAGGCGAACCTCACTTCATTCCTGCTATCGAAAATGAAAAGAAAAAATATAACTGGAATCAATTAACCCATAAAATTTGGGATTTAATAGCTTAAAATTATGTCTACACAAAAAATACAAACTATCATTGAAAGCTCTATTGCTGTGAAACAACAATATGTTTCTGATGCTGCTTTCTTAGAAAAGATTAATACTGCGGTTACCCTTGTGGCAACTGCATTTAAGAACGGTTTTAAAGTTCAGTTTTGTGGAAATGGAGGTAGCGCTGCCGACGCACAACATTTAGCCGCTGAGTTTTCTGGACGTTTTTATAAAAATCGTAAAGCACTTCCCTCCGATGCATTACACTGTAATAGCTCTTATCTTACAGCAGTTGCTAACGATTATAGTTACAATGATATTTATAGTCGATTGGTTGAAGGCACTATGCATAAAGGAGATGTACTTATTGGTATGAGCACTTCTGGTAATTCTGGAAATATTGTAAAAGCTTTTGAAATGGCCAAAACAATGGGTATTGTCACCATCGGTTTTACAGGTTCATCAGGAGGTAAAATGAGTGAATTATCAGATGTACTCCTCAATGTTCCAAGTACTGACACCCCTCGAATACAGGAGAGCCATATTTTAATTGGACATATTATTTGTGAACTTGTAGAAGCCCAATTATTTGCCTAATGGATATTTTAGATCATATAGATCCTTCTTGGACGCTGTTTTTAGATCGTGATGGGGTTTTAAATCATGAAAAACATTTGGACTACATTCGAAATGTGTCTGAATTAAAACTCTATGATGGTGTGGTAGATGCGATGCGTATTTTTGCCACACTGTTTTCAAAAATTGTAATCGTAACCAATCAAAAAGGGATTGGTAAAGGACTTATGACCGTTCAAGACCTAGATGCTATTCATGCGTCGTTACAATTACAAATTGAACTTGGTGGTGGGCAAATTGATGCGATTTTTTATTGCTCAGATATGGCCGATGATGCCCCTAACCGAAAACCTCAATGTGGTATGGCTTATCAGGCGCAGCAACAATTTCCTGACATTGATTTTTCAAAAAGTATCATGGTGGGTAATCGATTAAGTGATATGGGATTTGCTCGTAATGCTGGTATGCATAGTGTCTTTTTAGCCACCACACATCCGGAAATAGAATTTCCTCACCCAAGTATTGATTTTAGATTTAACTCCTTAATTGAATTTGCTAACGCACTATAATGACAATGATAAAAAAAATATTCTTTGTATTCCTTTTAATTTGTAATCATTTAGCTGCGCAAACTGTATCGCAACTTGAAAATCAAATTAAGCAATCAGCATTCCAAATTGTTAATGGAGAAACCTACGCAGAAAGGGTTACAGCAGATAGTGCATTTACAAAAGGATTGGTAAGAGCCTTAAAAACGCCCTACTCATTTAGTCATCGTTTTGATTCTTTAATCACCGTTTCTACCCTATTTTCTCCCGATAGTACATTTAAGATTTTTACCTGGCAGCTGCTATCAGAAGATGAAAAAAGCTACCGCCAAAAAGGGGCCATTCAAATGCAAACGAAAGATGGAAGTTTACAGCTCATTCCATTATTTGATTGCTCGGAATTCACAGACGCACCCAACGATTCAATTAGAGACGCCAAGCACTGGATTGGTGCTATCTATTATAAAATTATTCCTAAAAAATACAATAATCGCACCTATTATACCTTACTTGGCTTAGATGGGAACAACGCCGTAACGCATAAAAAATGGATGGAAGTTATGTATTTCGACGAAGACAATAAACCCATTTTTGGAGGCAATTTTTTTGTGTACAAAAACGATGATTTTAAGCCTAAACAACCCACTTCTCGGTTTGTATTAGAATACAAAAAAGAGTCCATTGTTAAAATGAATTACGATACTGAATTAGACTTAATTATTTTTGCAACCCTAATTAGCGAAGAAAATATTCCTCAAAAAAAGGAAACACTCGTGCCCTATGGAACCTACGAAGGTTTTAGTTGGGATAAAGGCAAATGGGTACACCTCCCCCGTATTAAAGAACTAGATCCAGATCCAAAAGTAAATCCAGATCAAACCATTAAAAGAAAGAATTAGTCGAGTTTCAGTACTGCTAAAAATGCTTCTTGAGGAACTTCTACGTTTCCAATTTGACGCATACGCTTTTTACCCTCTTTTTGCTTTTCGAGCAATTTACGCTTACGGCTAATATCGCCACCATAACATTTTGCAGTTACGTCTTTACGCATCGCACTAATGTTTTCTCTGGCAATTACCTTAGCGCCAATGGCTGCTTGAATCGCAATTTGGAATTGTTGTTTAGGTAAAAGTTCTTTTAACTTTTCGCATAATTTTCTACCAAAATCGGCAGCTCTACTTCTATGAATAAGGGCGCTTAGTGCATCCACTTTTTCATTGTTAAGCAAGATGTCCATTTTAACGATGTCTGCGTCGCGGTATCCAATAGGGTTATAATCAAAAGAAGCATAACCGCGCGTTGAGCTTTTTAATTTGTCATAGAAATCAAATACGATTTCAGTTAATGGCATTTCAAAAATAAGTTCTACACGTGTAGGTGTTAAATAGCTTTGGTTAATGAGCATCCCTCTTTTGCCCAAGCAAAGGGTCATGATATTACCAATATAATCAGGGAGGGTAATAATTTGGGCACGTATAAATGGCTCTTCGATACGATCAATTTTAACAGGATCCGGCATCTCTGTTGGATTGTTAACCATAATCTTTTCATTGCGTGTGGTGTACGCAATAAATCCTACGTTAGGAACCGTGGTAATAACTGTTTGATTAAACTCACGTTCTAGGCGCTCCTGGATGATTTCCATGTGTAAGAGTCCTAAAAATCCGCATCTAAAACCGAATCCCAATGCTTGTGAGGTTTCAAGTTCAAAGGTTAAAGAAGCATCATTTAATTGAAGTTTATCCATGCAATCACGGAGTTCTTCAAACTCATCGGTATTAACTGGGAAAATCCCCGCAAATACCATGGGTTTAACCTCTTCAAAACCATTGATCATTTTTCCAGGATTATTTGCAAGCGTTATTGTGTCACCCACTTTAACTTCTTTTGCATTTTTAATACCTGTAATAATATATCCTACGTCTCCTGCCCTTACTTCGGGCTTTGGCGTCATGTTTAATTTTAATACACCCACTTCATCGGCAAAATAATCGTTACCAGAAGCCACAAATTGAATTTTGTCTCCTTTTTTGAGTACTCCATTCATGATGCGGTAATAAACGATAATACCTCTAAAACTATTAAATACGCTGTCAAAAATAAGTGCTTGTAATGGTGCCTCAGGATCGCCGCTTGGGGCAGGAATGCGTTCTACAATGGCCATTAAAATTTCTTCAATACCAATCCCAGATTTTCCACTCGCTAATAAAATATCTTCTGCTTTGCAACCAATTAAATCAACAATTTGATCCGTTACTTCTGGAATTTTAGCACCATCCATGTCAATTTTATTGATCACTGGAATGATTTCTAAATTATTATCAATCGCTAAATATAAATTGGAAATCGTTTGCGCTTGAATGCCTTGCGAAGCATCTACTAACAATAATGCTCCTTCGCATGCGGCAAGTGCTCTACTCACTTCGTAACTAAAATCTACGTGACCAGGTGTGTCAATAAGGTTTAAAATATATTCTGTACCCTTGTACACGTAACTCACCTGAATGGCATGACTTTTAATAGTAATTCCTTTTTCACGCTCCAAGTCCATGTCATCCAAAACTTGGTTCATCATATCCCTCTCACCAATTGTTTTGGTATGCTCCAATAATCGGTCGGCCAGGGTAGATTTACCATGGTCAATATGTGCAATAATGCAAAAATTACGTATTTGCTTCATAAGGGCGCGAAGATAAGCTTAAAACTACTTTTTTAGCGCATTAATAATGGCTACAAATTCATCTGCAATGAGAGAAGCGCCGCCCACTAAACCACCATCTACGTCAGGTTGACCAAAAATATCAACGGCATTGGCACTTTTGACACTTCCACCATATAAAATTGATATAGAATCTGCTATTGATTGGCCGTATTTGCTGGCAATATGACTTCTAATAAAAGCATGCATTTCTTGTGCTTGCTCACTACTAGCTGTTTTACCAGTACCAATTGCCCAAATGGGCTCATAAGCGATAACAACATGCGCAATGGCTTCTTCTGATAAATGAAATAAAGATTCGGTTAGTTGTTTAGCAACATACTCATTTTGTGTAGCCGATTCTCTAATTTCCAGCGGTTCTCCACAACAAAATATAGGCGTTGTTTTGTTTTCCAAACAAATATTTACTTTTTGAGCCAACAATTCATTGCTTTCATTAAAATATTCTCTTCTTTCTGAGTGTCCAATTACTACATATTTAACACACATGCTTTGAAGCATGGTAACAGATACTTCACCCGTATAGGCGCCTGATAATTTATTGGAACAGTTCTGAGCTGCCACATAAACATTTGTTTTGGCACCCACTTTGGCTTGAGCCATTGAAATGTAAGGGAAAGGAACCGCAAATATTGCTTCTTGGTTAGGGGCTAAACTATGTGGTTTTGCATTAATGGCGTCTAGTAATGCTTCCCCTTCTGATAAGGTTAAATTCATTTTCCAATTGGCTGCTGCGATTTGCTTTCTCATGATTGCTTATTTATTACAAAGATTTATTTGTTAATGCTTCAAAGGTACTGCGGATCAGCTGTTTTTCAATATCGGTAAAGGGTTCATTCTTAAAAGCTTTCCAGTTAGCAGTGTCTTCTATGAGTTTATCAATCTGATAAGTTGTATTATCTATTCCCCAACTAAAATGAGGTACCACATTTGGGGTAAGACCTGCACAAAAAACATTGGCACCCACACCAATGGTTGCTCCGGTAGTGATACTCGAATTGATAGCCGTTTTTACATAGTCGCCCATGCATACGCCCATTTTATTACCTACATACCTATTTGCGTTTGATGATTCGTCCCAGACGCTAATGTTGCCTCCCGTATTTTTTACATTACTATTGGAAGTACCTGCACCCAAATTGCACCATTCACCAATGACCGAATCACCAAGGTATCCATGGTGTGCTTTATTGGAATACCCAAACAAAATGCTATTTTTTACTTCCCCTCCTATAATACATTTAGGCCCAATGGATGTTGCACCATACACTACTGTATTCATTTTTACGCAGGCGTCTTTTAGTAAAACAAACGGGCCTCTAATGCAGGATCCTTCTTGAATTTCAGCACCACTAGCAATGTATATGGGACCCGAACTTGCATTTAGATGACAGTTTAAAAGAGTTGCATTTTTTTCAATAAATATTTGATCTTTATTTGTTGCCGAACATGAATCAGGTATAGGCTCTGAGGTTTTACCACTAGTTAGTAAATCATAATCGAACCTTAATTGCGCATCATTCATTGCGATTAAATCAGAAGCATATTGAACCCTCTTTTGACCTTCTAACTTTGTTTGAGTAGTATAGTCCGCTATACAATTGGTTTGACCAACGCCTGCTATAAAACCGGTTTCATCATATACACATTGACCAGCTTGTAAAGAAGTTATTTGTTCAATTAGAGACGCATTTACAACTAGTGCCGAATCGATCCATACTGTATTTGCACTAATTTCAGGTTTGCCGTACAAAGGCTGTATTGATTTACTAGTTTGAATTAGCACTTTATCCCCTGTAATTCGCTCCCACCTTTCTTGTGGCGTAAAAATCCCAAATCTAATGGCGCCAACAGCCCTTGTATGCGTAAATGGATACAGCTGGTGTCTGAAAGCATTATCAAATAAAAGTATTGGCATTATAGGGTGAATAAAGAAAATAAAATAAGAATAATAAACAAGAACATAAAAGAGAAGACATTCAAGATATTAATAAGTGCAAATTTTAGTATTGTTTTTTTTCTAGATTGACCATAAAAAACACGAACAGCTTTATAAAAATACAATAGCAGCGTGACAGTATATATGAAATCTAAAATGCCTGTTGATGCAGTAAAAAACTTTACAACTTGCTCTAGAATTGTATAAACAAAAATGATGATAAAATACGCGCAATAAAGGTGTATTGAAAATATCATGTGGTCAGCAAAATAATACGACTTATTACGTTTATACAATACCCACAAGAAAAAAGCGGAAATAGGTAGTGATAAGTACAATATTGTAGAAAAATGATCCTTGAATTTTTCAATAACAGCATTAAATATTTTATTCCGGTCATTGCCATACTTATGATTGATTAATATTTGCTGTTTAGAAAGTTTTGAAGTAAACCAATCATCTTTTTTATTTTCTGGCAATTTTCTTTGAGTGCTATCATATTGAGCAACTGTACTAAAAGCGCTGTCACCAAAAACAATTCCGGAAGAATTAGTTGCTTTTGTATTTATATCTACCATTTTTTTATCACCAGAAAATATGAATAAAAAAAACACAGCTGAAATAAATATGTACATTCTAATAGGGTGAATGTATCGAAACCTTTTGCCAGCAACATATTCTTTTGTAAGAAAGCCTGGTTTCCCAATCAAAAGCCTGACAGTTTGAATGAGCTTCCCATCAAAATGGGTAATATCTGCGATAAAATGATAAACTATTTGTAAAAAAGTTTCTTTAACCTCAATATTTTCTTGACCACAACTTTGGCAATATCTACCTACCACAATAGTGCCACAGTTAAGGCAATCTGGTTCAGTTCTTTGTTTACGCTGAGACATGGGTAAGAATTATGCCACAAGATAGCAAAAAAAATCCCCTCGCGTAAGCGAAGGGATAGTGCCCCAGGCGGGAATCGAACCCGCACTCGCGTTGCGGCGAACAGGATTTTAAGTCCTGCGTGTCTACCAGTTCCACCACCAGGGCAAGGTGTAAAAAAAATCCCGAACAAGGCTCGGGATTTAGAGCGAAAGACCGGGCTCGAACCGGCCACCCCGACCTTGGCAAGGTCGTGCTCTACCAAATGAGCTACTTTCGCTTGATTGTAAAGAACTAAA
>CANHHX010000055.1 GCA_947461125.1 Bacteroidota bacterium
AGGTAATTGTAGTTAAATATCCTTTCATCTGATCTGTGTGATTTATAACAGTGACAAATATAAGTTTTGAAACGTCAGAAACCTGAGTTTTAGCGCTTAAAAACCAATAAAATAATGATCCAGGGTAAAAATCTATTCAGTAGTTATTTATTTTATGTTTCACTGTTTCGCCGTAAGATTGGGCTAAAACCGAAGTGCAAAATAGTTGATTCCTAATTATACAATTGCTAAAAAACTGTCAAAATCAGTGAGTTGGTGCAATTGGCAGGTATTATTTTCACAGATTTGAAATGTAACTTGCTGATTATCAATAATTTTTTTAGAAATTGAAGAAATGCTTGTTAGCCGATTTTCTGAAAAATTTAAGATATTATTTGGCCTATACAGAGGAAGCACTGCTTCCAAATACCCTCTAACACCTGATCCAATGAGGGTTATCTCTCTCAATCCCACGAGCTGGAGCAGCAAAACGCTTGCCCAAACGCCAAATGAACCCGGATGTTTGGTAATGGCCGGTAAGAGCGATGAACAGGTTCGCATACTTAAAGACAAATACTTGTCGCTACCGTATACGACACCCAAATGAAATAGGTTACTTGCCATTACAGCATTGCCACTTGGGGTAGCGCCATCGTACACTTCTTTTTTTCTTAGAATAACATCTGCTTGCGCATCATGGGTGTAAAAGTAAAATCCTGTATCAGATTCCATGAAATGATCATTCACATAATCTGTAATCTCGCCAGCTTTTTCAAGCCAATGAAAATCACCAGATACCATTTGTAGCTGAATAAGCGCTTCAATTAAATACGCGTAGTCATCTAAAAAAGCAGGTGTCTTGGCATGACCATTTTTATAGGTGTGCAACCAACCATCACCTTTTGAATTTTTGAAACATTCAAACAGGTGCGACATGTTTTGCTGTGCACGTATTAAATAATTTTTATTTCCAGTTGCTGCATAGGCTTTACTAAATGCCGAATTCATAAGCGCATTCCAACCAAGCAATTGCTTGTCATCTGTTTGAGGCCGAACTCTTTTATTTCGTTCAATCATCAAAACAGCATTACAATTTTGAATTGTTAGAAGCAGTTCAGATTCACTGATTCCAAAGCTTTGCGCTACAAGAGCAGCAGGTTGTGGAGTATGCAAAATATTGGTATGCTCCCAATTGCCAGCTTCTGTTACACCATAGTACGCCATAAATAATGGCGCATCATTTTTTAGTAAGGTAATAATTTCTGGCGCGGACCATGTATAAAATTTTCCTTCTACGCCCTCACTATCTGCATCAAGTGCACTTAAAAAACCACCATCCACATCCATCAATTCTCTTTCAACAAACCCAAGTGTTTCAGTGATTGCTTTTAAATAAGATTCTTTTTTTGTACACTGGTAGGCTTCTGATAATGTAGTTACTAAAAGTGCATTATCGTAGAGCATTTTTTCGAAGTGCGGAGCCAGCCACTGCCCATCGGTACTATACCTAGAAAATCCACCACCCAATTGATCATAAATGCCGCCTTCAATCATTTTTTCCAAACACAGATTCGCATGTGTGAATGAATTTTTATGCGTGGGATTAAAATAATGATATTTCAATAAAAATCGAATCGATGCTGTTTGCGGAAACTTAGGGGCGCCGCCAAAGCCACCCCAAACAGTATCAGCCTGCGTTAATAGCGCCGCTACCGCAGCATCTATATCACTTAATGCAGGACCTGCGTCCGTATTTTGATTTTGAAATCCAAATCCGTTAGATTTTAATAAGTGTTGGGTTAATGTATCTGCCTGCGCATCTATCTGATCTCTTTTTTCTTTAAACCCTTTTGATACTCCTAATAAAACATCTTTCCAACTCGCTCTATTATGCATGGGCTCTGGTGGAAAATAGGTGCCGCCATAAAACGGTTTTTTATCAGGTGTCAAAAAAACATTGAGCGGCCAACCTCCACTACCCGTCATTGCTTGAACGGCGTCCATATAAATATGATCTAAATCGGGCCTCTCTTCTCTGTCAATTTTAATATTCACAAAGTGATCATTCATGATTTTGGCAGTGGCCAAATCTTCAAAACTTTCACGCTCCATTACATGGCACCAATGACATGCTGCATATCCGATACTCACTAAAATGGGTTTGTCTAAATCTTTGGCAAGTTGCAAAGCAGTTTCGCCCCAAGGATGCCACTCCACCGGATTGTAGGCATGTTGAAGAAGGTAAGGACTGGTTTCCTCAATTAATAAATTGGGCGTTGAATGATTCGTTTGCAAAAAGATTATTTTTTTGCGACAAGGGATTGTAAATAGTGGTCCAGCGCAGCCACCAAACTTGGTCTTTGAGGAGCTGGTGCTTTAATGTCTAAGCGAAGTTTAGCATCTTCCACTGCTTTGGAAGTATTGCTTCCAAATGCACCAATGACAACTTTATTTTGCTTGAAATCTGGAAAATTATCGAATAAACTTTTTACGCCGCTAGGGGTGAAAAAGCAAATGATTTCAAACCCTTTTTTTGTAAACAATGGGGTAATATCATTACTGATACTTCGGTACATGAATGCTAAATCAAAACTACACTTATGTAATTTAAGCCACCCGCAAATATCATTGTCTTGCTGATTTTCACTACATACATAGAGGAATTTTTCGTTCTCTTTGTGCTTGTTTATTACGTCAAGCATGCTTTTGCTAGATCCGTCAGCACCATAAAATACCTTGCGCTTTCTGTATAAAATAAATTTTTGCAAATAGAGTGCAACAGCCTCCGTTATACAAAAGTATTTTGTGTCTTGGTTAATAGATACTTTCATTTCCTCTGCGGTTCGAAAGAAATGATCAATGGCATTTCTGCTGGTAAAAATGACGCCTGTATAAGTAGCGATATCAATTTTTTGTTTTCTAAATTCTTTTGCAGGAATACCATCTAGTTTAATAAAGGGATGGAACACCAACTCTACCTGGTACTTGCGCTCCAAATCGTAATATGGAGACTTGTCGCTATCCGGTTTTGGCTGAGAAATTAAAATTCGTTTAGGAGCCACTGCCTTAACAGCTGTTCCCGTTTTTGATCCGATTTTTGCCATGCTACTTATCTAAGATTGTGCAAAGTTAAAAAGTTCCGCTAATAAAATCCATGGTCAATTTGTATAAAACGAACATTGGAAGTACTTCGCAGGTGCAAAGGTACAAGAAAAAATGGAAGGCACTCACCTTCAAAGAAGCCCTAACGATTGAGAAGGATATAAGGTACCTGTAAACAAATAGGATACTGATGACGATTAAGGCAGTTTTATAGGCAAAATCTTGAACAGATACCGGTGAAAACGCTAGTAATAAAATGGCGGGTATTAAAAACACACCCATTACCTTATTGGTCAAAAAAACGATAAAGCTATAATTACCAATCGCTTCCCCCTGAGAAAACAGCCAACCGGAGAACCATAAAAATAAAAATTTGAATAGATAAAGGCCTGTAAAGGCAATAGCACAATATAGCATGCAATTGTATAGTGACAAATCTACCCAAGCATTCTTAACTGCTATGAGTGATACAAAAATTGAAGCATTGAGGATAAATAAAATATTACTAAACAGTGCGGCTAAATTATTTTGCTGCAACTGTTCCCTTGTTTGTTTTTGCCTTACTGGACTCTGGAAAATAAGCTGAAATAGATTGAAAAAATATTTTGGAAAAGTGACTTTAATAAAAGCCAAATAAAAAAGCATGCCAATAATTAAATAAAAGCGACCGTCAAAATTAGAAGCGATATGTAGTTCATTGATTCGAAAAGAAGGCTTTGTTTGCATGGGCAAGTACGGATGCGTCATTAGTTTTTTAAATGACGTCGTATCTCTAAGTGACTTTTTTTTAGCAAGGAGCAACAGTGAATCAGCTAGTCGTTTTACGCTATCTGCATAAACCGAATCTGGGGTAGAAACAATGGATGAGGTATCAATAATTGAGGTGGTGTCCGGTTTTTGCATCGCCATTAAGCCAGATCCTGATAAAAGGAACACTGTCAAAAAAGCGCCTATGAATAACAAATATCGAACTTGCATGGATGCAAAAATAAGGAGCTTCATCTAACATCAACGGCATAGTAGCAACTATTTGGTAGATTTGCAACATAAACATTTACATGGCAGGCATTTACATTCATATCCCTTTCTGCAAACAGGCCTGCCACTATTGCAATTTTCATTTTAGCGCCTCTACCAAATTATTAGAACCCATGGTAAAGGCAATCTGTAAAGAAATTGAATTACAGCAGCATTTTTTTGATGCACCCAATCGTATCATTGACACCATTTATTTTGGAGGCGGCACCCCTTCACTTTTACCAAGTCATGCTACCGGCCAAATACTCGATACCATTCAAAAGTATTTCAGCCTTTCTGCGCAAATAGAAATTACACTTGAAGCCAACCCCGATGATATTACAAAAGAAAAACTAACATCGTTGAAATCCATGGGTATCAATAGACTTAGCATGGGTGTCCAATCCTTTGTAGATGCAGACCTCATTTGGATGAACCGGGCGCACCGATCCGAAGCTGCTATTCAGGCCATTGAACTAGCCAAAGAAGTTGGCATTTGTAATATTTCGATAGACCTTATTTATGGGATACCTACCCTTTCTAATGAAAATTGGATACAAAATATTAATAAAGCCATTGCTTTAAACGTGCAGCATTTATCTTGTTATGCATTAACCGTGGAGCCCAAAACGCCACTCAGTGCCCTCATCATAAAAGGTGAAAAAGAAGATATAGATACCGCTAAACAAGCTGCACATTTTAATCTACTAACGTCGCATACAAAGCAGGCTGGATATGAACAATATGAGTTTTCAAATTTTGCACTTCCAGGCTATCGAAGTAAACATAATACCAGTTATTGGCAACAAAAAAAATATTTAGGAATAGGACCTTCCGCACATTCATTTACTGGCAATACGCGTCAGTGGAATATTGCAAACAATGCACTTTACATAAGTAGCATAGAAAAAGGAGTAGTCCCCTTTGAGTCAGAAACATTATCAGAGGCAACCCAGTACAATGAATATATCATGACTTCGCTACGAACCATTGAAGGTTGCTCGTATCAATATTTACAAGAAAGATTTGGAGAGAATGCTGTTAATAGAACAAAAAATATATCGGAGCATTATATTGATAACGGTCAATTAATGGAGCAAGGGAATTGCTTAATAGCAACGGAGCAAGGGAAGTTTTTTTTAGATGGTATTGCCGCCGATTTTTTTGAAGTGTAGCGATCGCAACATTAAAATAGAATTTTTTCAACTTCTGCAAAGCCATTTGCAGCGTGCACGTGCTTCCACAAAATTTGATAGATCGAAGTTGCAATAGGCATTTCAGCACCGTACGCCTGATTAATTTCAAAAATACATTTACTAGCATTATAGCCTTCCGCTACCATATTTAATTCGAGTTGAGCCGCTTTAACAGAGTATCCTTTACCAATCATATTTCCAAACGTTCGGTTTCGAGAATACAAGGAATAACAAGTAACTAGTAGGTCGCCTAGATATACAGAGGCGTTATAATTTGGCGCAGTTGCTACTTTATTTACTGCCTCTGTATGATCGCATTTTTGTAAAAAATTTGCCATTTCGTTGGCGCAATTAGCAATATATACGCTTAAGAAGTTATCGCCATAATCAAGTCCATGGGCAATACCAGCCCCTAATGCGTAAATATTTTTTAATACAGAAGCGAATTGTGAACCATAGATATCGGTGTTGACAACCGTATTGATGTAATCACAATTAAAATGCGATGCAATCTCCTGCGCTGCTTCATTGGTAGTCCCTGAAAAAGTTAAATAGGAAAGTTTTTCGGCGGCTACTTCCTCTGCATGACAAGGGCCCAGTAGTGTAAAATAATGATCGAGTGGGAAACCAAATGAAGTATGCAAATACTGATTGAGCAGTACATTATGATCCGGCAAAATACCTTTCACAGCAGACACAATTTTTTTGCCCTGTAATTCGCTTGCATCAATGCCTTCAAAAATAGAACTCACATAAGCAGAAGGAACAGCCACTACAATTACATCCACAGCGGCCACGAGTTCCTGCACGTTGTCCGTTAAATGAAGTTGTGCCTGATTAAAATAAGCAGCACTTAAGTAGTGTGGATTGTGTTTGCGTTTTTGAATATACTGAATCGTATCAGAATTTCTTACCCACCAATGAATTACATTGCCATTATCCGTTAAGATTTTAGCAAGTGCTGTTGCCCAACTTCCACTTCCGATAATTCCAAAACGCATATCTAATTTGGTTGTTAATCAACCACAAACATACGAAAGGATTTTTTATTGAAAATCTTAGTCTTTTTTCTTATCTTCAAAGAGTTTATCCTTACTAACAACTTTAACAAGGCTACTATCTTTAATGAGCTTGCTAACTGTATTATAAGGGCCAGTAATTACCTGATCCCCAGCTTTTATACCTTCGATAATTTCGATGAAATTAAGATCTTGAATGTCTGTTTTTACCTTTACTTTTTTAACACGGTTGTCTTTTTGTAGCACAAACACTACTTCTTCGGTATCATCTGCTTCTAAGGATTTTTTATCTGTTGCAGGCACAGCCTCAACTTTTTTCTCTTCTTTGTCATTATTTGCGCCAGCCTTTGCTTCTGATTTATCTCGTGTAGTAACCGCATTTAAAGGAATCGATAAAACGTTTACTTTGGTTTTAGTTTGAATATCGGCACTTGCACTCATGCCTGGTCTAAATGGAAAACTATTACCAGCCACAAGTAAATCTTGGTAACTACTTTGTAATAATCGAATATGCACTTTGTAGTTGGTCACTTCCGAACTACCCCCTGTTGCCCCTGCTGCCGAAGTCATGGGATTTGCAATTTTGTATACCAGCCCTTTAAATTTTCTATTCGTATAAGCATCTACTTCTACAACTGCTGTGTCACCAATTTTTACTTTCGGAATATCATTTTCACCCACATCCACTCTAATTTCAATACTGCGCATATCTGCTACACGCATCATTTCGGTACCGGCCATTTGCGCCGTACCAACAACACGCTCCCCTTTCTTAACGGCAAGTAAACTTATAATACCATTCATTGGCGCTACCAGTGTTGTTCTTGATAAATCTTTATTGGCGCGCGCTAATTGTGCTTCTGCTCCGCTGATTGCGGCTTGCGTTCCTTTTAGTCCTTCTTTGGCGCCATTATAATTTGCTTCCGCAGATCTTAACGCTTGTTGCGCTTGTTCAAATTCTTGACGAGAAGTTACTTTGTCGTTGTATAATTTAAGTTGACGATCATAAACCTGCTTCGCATTATCAAGCGTTGCTTTAAGTCCACCAATGCTTGCAGCAGAATTGGCAAGCTGAGCTCTCGCTTGATTTACACCAGCAGCTACTTGATCACGCTGTGTAGAATAAATGTCTGCGTATATACGGGCCAACACTTGGCCTTTTGTTACACTATCCCCTTCGTTCACATTTAATTCAACTATTTCGCCACTGATATCCGGACTTACTTTTACTTCTATTTCTGGATATACTTTACCACTCGCATTAACTGTTTCAATGATGGTACGCATCGCTGCTTTTTCGGCAGAAACAGTAAGCCCATCTTCTTTCCCAATAACGCCGGTTTTTTTAAGCGTTACAAACAAAACAATTAAAACAACAAGTGATACGATCGTCCAAAGTAATTTTTTATTCATGATTTTTTATTTCAAACTTTTTAAAAATATAATAATGTTAAATTAAAGTGTGATACCCTGTCCTTTATAGAACTCAAGCACTTTCATCTTAAAAATATAATCGTATTGGTTGCTTAGTTGTTGCACTCTAGCACGCAATAAATTGTTTTGATTGGTGATTAAATCGAGTGAACTTAAAAGCCCCACCTCATATCTTTTGAAAGCAAAATCATAGGCTTTTTGAGAAGTCTCAACCGCTTTGGTACTCGCGTTGAATCTTTGCAGCGCAGCGGTGGCATTGTTGTAAGCCGTATAAATATTTTGCTTTAAAGTAATATCTGCCTGTTCTTTTTGTAACTCCGCAGATTTTACATTCAGGTTAGCACGGTCATAGGCACCTTTTGCCTGGCCTCCATTAAAAATGGGAACAGATAAGTTAAGTCCAATATTCTGACCAAAGTTATTACTTAGCTGCTTAGACCAGCCATCCCATATTTCACTGATGTTTCGGTTGGTTTGGTTGAGCTTATACATGGGGCTTTGTACAAAATAATCTTGGCCTCCAATAGATACTTTTGGATCAAAACCAGGTACGGGTGTTCCGTAGCCTAAAAAGCTAGCACCCGTTGTTCTTCTGAAGGAATTAGAAAAATTGGATGCCAAATTTCCACCCACTGTTAAGGTTGGATATTGCCCCGCCTTTGCTATAAGTACCGATTTTTTTGCAGCTTCCAATCGAATGGCGTTTGCTTTTTGTAAAGGCTGTGTTCCAAGTGCCATTTGATACACCATAGCGGGTTGCAAATCTGCAAAACTTGGAATAGGAATATTACTAATATTGGGAGTCGCTACTTCGAAAGGTACAGCAGGATCTAAATTTAACAACCCTTGTAAATTCAAAATATTTTGCTCATATCCAGTATACGCAGCAATATAGTTGCTACTGTCAGAGGCAAGCTGCACCTGTATTTCAGCCAAATTTAATTCTGGTAAAGCACCCGCATCTACTCTTTTTTTAGTGATTTCTAATTGCGTTAATGTTTGCGCAATTTGTACTTGTGTGATTTTAACTTGCTCTGCCGCTGCCAATACATTTAAATAAAAATTGGCAACGTTTAACGAGATATCATTAGCGATTCTATCCACCTCTGCAAGGGCTGCTTTGGCATTTAAATCTGCAACGGCAACACTGTTTTTAAGACTACCGTAATTATATAGTTGCATACCTCCCGATAACCCTATGTTTTGGAATAAAAACTGTGTAGTGGCGAAGGCGTTGGTGGTAGGGTCAATAGATCTACCAAAACGAACGCCCATACCAGAGTTACCTGAAACGGAAGGGTATAATGCTAATTTAGACAGCTTGGTTTGCACCGCAGCAATACGCGCCTGAATATCGGCTTGTTTAACAGATATGTTGTGACTAGTCGCATATTCTACACAACGTTTGAGGTCCCACTTTTCGGTTTGGGACTGTGCCTGTAACACAAATAAGGCAGCAAGTAGGGTAAATAATGATTTCATAGAACTACAAAAATAATGCATTCCATGCCCTTAGCCTTAAAATTTAGACAGACGGAAAGAAAGCCGGTATTTTGGCTATTTATGTGTTATGAAGGGCGATTTTGACAATTAACTGGCCTCGGGACCGGTTTTTCGGTACCTAGCCGTCATAAAGTAGACCAGCATGAAGGCTGCCAACACCGCAACACCTACCCCTGCGGTTTCAGGGGTTTGAATGGCGATACTTACCCCCACAAAAAGGTAATTGGCGATAAAAAATAGGGGGATCAGCGGAAATAACTTCATTTTAAATATACCGGTTCCATCGAGGTGTTTTGTTTTACTGCGGAGCTTAAAAATAGCAGCACTAGACGCCACCATACCAAAGCAATCTAAAAAGATGGTGAAGTTTAAAATCTTCTCAAAAGTTTGCGCAAAAAATAAAATCACAATACACACTGCGGCAAAAATGGTCAATGAAAAGACAAGCACGTCTGTTTTTTTATCTTGTTTAGAAAAAACAGCGGGTAGGGTTCCTTCGGCACTCATGGCATACATTACCCTTGGGTTACTCATAAGTAAGGCATTCACATAAGCGAGTACGCCAAAAAATAAAAAGAAAGAAAAAATATTAGCGGCCTGATCACCAAAAGTTTGTTGAATAAGTGCGTATGCAATTTCTCTTTCACCTTTCATATTGTCAAAACCAATAATCATGTAGTAACTAAAATTGGCGAGTAAATAAAGAACGATAATAATGGCAATACCAATAAAAATTCCTTTGGGTATGGTTTGAGATGGTTTGTCTACTTCGTTGCCAAAATTAATGGTTTGTTGATAGCCGCCATAGGTAAATGAAACGGCAATCAAACTAATGCCAAAGCTTTGAATCCAACTCATATTAGTGGCAGCTGCAACCGGCGCAGAAGCAGCGTGCAAAAGGGTTTCATGCGGAAAAAATAAAGCGGCAATGATTACTAAAATCATTGTAATTTTTATAAGCATTAAAATATTTTGCGCGCGCGCGCTCATTTTTAATCCACGCAAATTGATAAAATAAAAAACTAAAATAGCTGCAACACTTAGTAGTGCTTTATCAATATCGGTCCAACTATGCCCTGGAAAAAGTTTAGCAATATATCCACTACCAATAAGTGCTACGCCACTTAAACTAGCAGCGTTACTAATTAAAATAATACAGTTAATAGCAAAAGCAATACTTGGATGATACGCATAAGAAAACACTTTATAATATCCACCAGTAACAGGGTACCTACTTCCAATTTCGGCATAGGTAAGAGCACCACACATGGCAACCAAACCACCCACAATCCATGCACTAAAATATACCGAAGGTGCTATGGCATCTTTTGCACTTGTAGCGGCGGTTCTAAAAATTCCCATCCCAATTACAAGCCCAACCACAATCATGGTGAAGCTAAATAAATTCAATTTTTGTTTCGATTGCATATAATACAGTGTGGGCTTAAATGTAGTAAACTTCGCGGAAGTTTTCAACGCTTGGTGCAAAACTAAATACATTCAATTGGTATGCCTTATAAACAGAAGTACTACTTTCGTTTTGTAATTGGTTTTCGAATTTTTCGGAATTAAAAGGGAAGCAAGTGTAAGTCTTGCGCTATCCCCGTAGCTGTAAACGCAAATAGGCAACCAACACCTCAGCCACTGTTCTAATTTAGAATGGGAAGGCCCGTTGGAAGCGCGTGAGCCAGAAGACCTGCCAGTCACAAACCATCATTCACGGCTTTCGGGCGAAAAGCATGGAATGTAAATGCTGTTTCAGCAGCTATTTATGTTTCTACCGTTTTAACTCTTGAAAGCTCATTGTTCAAATTAAAAAAAACAAACAATGGGCAAAAAATTAATGCTCCTCAGCTTGCTATTTTCAGCGAAAATGGTAAGCGCACAACAAGACACTACTACCCTCGACGAAGTGGTGGTGACCGCCAATAAAATGGCACAAAAACAATCCACTACCGGTAAAGTGGTTACTGTTATTACCAAGGCCGATTTGGAAAAAATGGGTAACAAAAATTTAGCGACACTACTTCAAGAACAAGTAGGTGTTACGGTCAATGGCGCTAGTAATAATGCAGGTAGTGTTCAAACCATTTTTACGCGCGGCGCATCCGGCGGTAGAACCCTGGTTTTACTTGATGGTATACCTGTCAATGATCCTTCATTTATTAACAATGATTTGGATTTAAACCTTTTTGCAACAAACAGTATTGAACGAATTGAAATTTGCAGGGGTGCGCAATCTACCCTCTATGGTAGCGATGCCATTGCGGGTGTTATTAATATAATCACAACAAGTAAAGATATTTCAAAGCCACTACAAATTAATGCAAGCACCATGGTAGGCAGTTTTGGGACCGTAAAAAATAATCTACAAGTAGCTGGTAAAAAAAATAAATGGACCTACAGTGCTAGACTTGCACAAACAAATTCAAAAGGATTTTCTGCTTCAATGGATACCTCCGGAAAAAATAATTTTGATGCTGATGCCTACAATGGAACTGCGTTACATGGCCAACTCAACTACTCTGCTACCGAGCATTTATCTATCAAAGCATTTAGCATGTACAATAAATACAAAGCTGGTGTAGACGCTGGTATTTTTAGAGATGATAGAGATTTTACTATTACCAATAGCAGCTTACTTATAGGTACTGGCTTTGTATACAAAAAAAATAATTGGCAAATTACGGGCACTTATCAGCACAACACATTAGAGCGACATTTTTTAAATGATAGTACACACAAAACAAGTAATTGGTTTGAAAAAAATGATTATGCTGCTGCCTCCGATTACGCAGAAATTTTTACGAGTGTAAAGTTATCAAATAGGCTAACAGCCATACTGGGCATCGATTACAGAAAAGGATCCTACAGTCAAAATTATGCATCTGTTAGCGGTTGGGGGCCCTATAATTTTAAGGATCCTACCAGATTTGCGGAGCAGTTGGCAGTATATGGATCGCTACTTTACACCAGCCTCAATAAAAAATTAACACTTGAATTAGGAGGCCGCGCCAACAAACATTCGGTATATGGTAACAACCAAACATTTACATTAAATCCATCTTTTGCAATAAATGCAAACACAAGAATGTTTGCGAGTGTTTCTACAGGTTTTAAAGCGCCGTCTCTGTATCAAATTAGCATCAATGACAAGCTCGATCCAGAAAAAGCAACGAGCTATGAAGCAGGCTTTAGTTATCAAAATAAAACGCTACAAACCAGGCTTGTTTATTTTAATAGACAAACGGCAAATGGTATCGATTATAATTATATCAACTTTCAATATTTCAATTATGTAAAGCAAGCGGTAAATGGTTTGGAATTTGAAATCAGAGAATCGATTACAAGTACGCTAACCGCTTTTGCTAACTATACGTATTTACAAGGAAAAGAAACCACGCAAAATAGAATCACCAATAAAGATACCATCACTTATCAATATCTTTTACGCAGGCCTGCGCATCAATTAAATTTGGGTGTAAGCGCGCAGCTCCACTCAAAATTACGTCTCGAAATTACGGGTAGGTATGCGAGTAAAAGAAGAGATGTTGGTGGTTATGGGGCACCAGATGTACTATTAGCATCTTATGTAACACTCGCAGCAAATGCCGGGTATCAGCTAAACAAACACTGGCGCTTTACTGCTGATATTCAAAATTTCACCAACACAAAATATTACGAGGTGTACGGCTTTACAACCATGCCATTTAATGCAAGTGTAGGGGCTGCGTTTTCTTGGTAAAATAAATAGTTATATTTGTAAGGGTACCAATACTTAAAGTATGAACTTTCAATTTGACCAACTCATCACTGTTACATTCACACTATTTGCTGTTATAGATGTAGTGGGATCGATCCCGCTTTTAATATCCTTGAAAGAGAAAATGGGTGGCATTAAATCTATTAATGCTACCCTTATTTCTGGAGCCCTCATGATTGCATTTTTATATGTAGGTAAACCTTTTTTAAAAGTATTAGGCCTCGACATCCGGTCTTTTGCCGTGGGTGGATCGGTGGTGATCTTTTTATTGGGTCTCGAAATGGTGCTTGGGCACGAAATTTTTAAGGGCGATAAAAATGCCAAATCCAGCACCATGGTCCCTATTGCCTTCCCCATTATTGCTGGAAGTGGAACCCTTACCACCATCATGTCACTCAAAGCAAATTTTGAAGAAGTCTACATTTTGTCGGGCATTGTTGTAAACCTCCTTATCGTGTTTATCGTCTTAAAATCACTGAATTGGATCCAAAGAGGCCTTGGAGAAGGGGGATTATTGGCCGTTCGGAAGTTTTTTGGGGTTATTTTATTAGCCATCGCCGTAAAGATCTTTAGCAGCAATATTGCCGCTTTTGGCAAATAATAGAGCTGTTTTTAGCCTACAATTCTTACCTTTGCAGCCCATTTAACCCCTTTGGCCTATTTGGGCCTCAGGCAAAACCTTATAAATAAGAAGACATGGCAA
>CANHHX010000056.1 GCA_947461125.1 Bacteroidota bacterium
CTAAAAATACGTCCTTTTGTCTTTTTTATTATATTTAAGTATGCTATATGATTATATAATTATTGGAGCAGGCTCGGCTGGCTGTGTTTTGGCAAATCGTTTGTCAGAAAACCCGGCTACAAAAGTACTTTTAATAGAAGCGGGTGGACCCGATTCTAAAATGGAAATTAATATACCCGGCGCTTATTCAAAATTAAATCATACAGAAGTTGATTGGGCATTTTGGACAGAACCATGTGAAGCGGTAAGCAATCGAAAATTATTTGTTCCAAGAGGGAAAGTGTTAGGAGGCAGTAGTGCAACAAATGCAATGGCCTATGTTAGGGGGAATAAAAAAGATTATGATGATTGGGCTACACTGGGTAACGAAGGTTGGGATTATGCATCGGTGCTTCCGTATTTTAAAATGTCGGAGAACAACCAAAATTTTGATAGCGAATTTCATGGGACAGATGGTCCTATGTATGTTTCACATGCAGCTTCGCCTTCTAATGTTGCAACAGCATTTGTTGAAGCCTGCGCCCAGAAAGGCATACCGTCTAATCCAGATTACAACGGCGCAGAGCAGCTTGGCGCCTGTCTTTTACAATTTACCATAAAAAATAACCAGCGTCATAGTACGGCTGCTGCTTTTTTAAAACCCATAATTAAAAGAAAAAACTTGATGGTATTAACGCACACCTATGTTAAACGTGTGTTGTTAGAGTCGGGTGTTGCGGTAGGTGTGGAGGTCAAAAATAAAAATGGTCAAACTGAAATTTACAATTGCAACAAAGAAGTGATTGTTGCAGCGGGCGCTATTCAATCTCCACAAATTTTAATGTTATCGGGGATTGGTGATAAAAATGAATTGTCAAAACATGGCATTTTAGCTGTTACGCATTTACCAGGAGTTGGAAAAAATTTACAAGATCATGTTTGGAGTGGTGCAAGTGCACTTGCTACCGTTCCTACTGGAAATGATCTTTTAAAACCTGTTAAAATGGTGATGGCTGGACTACAACATTTGCTTTTTAAAACTGGGCCATTGTCTAATAGTCCGCTTGAGGCCAATGCATTTTTTAAATTAGAAGAAGATGGTAGTTTGGGAGAAGGGCAACCCAATATTCAGTTTCATTTTGTGCCGCTTACCATCAAGCCTGATTATAGTACAGATATTTATAATGTTAATACCTATCCAACGTATAGTGGATTTTCGATCATGTCCATTGTACTGCATCCAAAAAGTAGGGGTCAGGTTAAGTTAAAATCTTCAAATCCAGCGGAACCCCCTAGCATCCAACTCAATCCATTGTCAGATAGCCACGACCGTGCCATGCTTGTTAAAGGCCTTAAAAAGGCCATTGAAGTACTTCATGCAGAGGCTTTCGATGCATTTAGAGCGGGTGAAATGCTTGTTCCTGCGCCTCCTGTTTCTGATCAAATGATAGGAGATCATATCAATAAAACCCTTGAAACCCTGTACCATCCAGTAGGGACTTGTAAAATGGGGAACGACACCCAAGCGGTTGTCAATCATGAACTTAAAGTACATGGTATATCAAATTTACGGGTCGTTGACGCCTCCATTATGCCCACCATTGTGTCTGGAAATACCAACGCCGCTACCATCATGATTGCTCAAAAAGGAGCTGACATGATTTTGGGATTGTAGTTGGCCTATACAAATTCAGATTTTACCGCTTTTTGTCTCCATTATTGATTTTTTCAATAACTATTGTGTGATTATTACACATTGTTTATTAATTTAGCGAGGAATAAAACGATTGTGTTGGCCAAGGAAAAGAATTTGGATACCCTTACTACCAAAGCGGTACATGTAATATCAGCGTCCACCGATGTAGCTGTAAAGGCTGCTGGTTTTTCATTGGTGTTGCAATTAAGGTTTACCACTGCATTTGGCCAAACTATTTATGTTGTTGGTAATCATCCACTTTTAGGAAACAATGACATCGAAAAGGCCGTTCCCCTCCAATATTTCAACGATAATTTTTGGAATCTAACTATACCATTTAGTGCGGAAGACATGGTAGATGAATGTATTAGCTACCAATACTTTATTAAAAATGCAGATGGAACCATTAGTTATGATTGGGGTGGTAACGATAAAAGTTTTAACCCTTCCAACATTAAGGCTAAACAGGTTTTGTTTGTAGATAGTTGGAATGCTGCTGGTTATTACGAGAATGCTTTTTATACAGAGCCATTTAAAAATGTGCTTTTAAAGAATAGCTATGCTACCATTGATGTAGTCGTGCCAAAAATAGCGACCCATCATCTAAAAGTTAAGAGTCCATTATTAACCCCCACACAAACCATTTGTTTGTTGGGTGATACCAAACATTTGCGTTCTTGGGATGCCATAGATCCCATTTTACTTTCACGAAAAGAAGGGGAAGACTATTTTTCGGTATCACTAGATTTGTCAAAAGCTACCTTTCCAATTTCATACAAGTACGGGGTATATGATGTTGTAAAAAAGTCATTTGTTGTTTTTGAAAATGGAAGCAACCGTATGCTTGTAGATGCACCAAGTGCAAATAAATTAATTGTGGTAAATGATGGATTTACTTATTTGCCCAACGATACATGGAAAGGAGCAGGGGTAGCGATTCCTGTATTTAGTTTGCGAACCAATAATGGGTTAGGGGTTGGAGAGTTTACGGATATTAAATTATTAGTGGATTGGGCAAAAAAAGTAGGGCTTAAAAAAATCCAATTGTTACCTATTAACGATACGACTGCAACACATTCTTGGAAAGACTCTTATCCGTATGCAGCTATTTCTGCATTTGCGCTTCATCCAATTTATATTCACCTAGATCCTTTAATTCCAGCTTCTAATAAAAATTTATTTGCAAAACTTGGTGACGCGAAACAAAAACTCAATGCACTTACTGTTGTTGATTACGAAGAGGTAGCAAAAATAAAGTACCAAATTTTAGATGAAGTATATACGCTAATTGGTGAAAACACCCTTACTAGTAAAGGGTTTAAAGATTTTTTTGCCCAACACCAGCACTGGTTAGAATCCTATGCTGCGTTTTGTTATTGCAGAGATGCGTATGGTACCATCGATTTTAATTTGTGGCCTGCACATACATCTTATTCGAAAAAAGAATTTAAAACCTTGACCGAATCTGATGCAGCGGTAAAAGCAGTTATTGAAAAATATTATTTTATACAGTACATTCTTGATGTGCAATTAAGAGAAGCTACTGCATATGCGCATGATAATGGCGTGATTGTAAAAGGTGATATTGCCATTGGGGTTTACAGATATGGAGTTGATGCTTGGCAACATCCTAATTTATTTCACATGGGCATGCAGGCCGGTGCTCCTCCCGATGATTTTGCTGTAGCTGGGCAAAACTGGGGTTTCCCCACGTATAATTGGGATGAAATGACCACCAATGGTTTTGCATGGTGGAAGCAGCGCTTCGAACAAATGAGTGTTTATTTTGACTCGTTTAGAATTGATCATATTTTAGGTTTCTTTAGAATTTGGAGTATCCCAATGGACGCCGTTGAAGGAATTTTAGGACATTTTGTTCCTGCGATTCCTGTCCATGAAAATGAATTAAAGGAGCGTGGTATTAACATTTGTGCCAAGGAGTATGCCAAGCCTATTATTACCGATAAAGTGTTGTGGGATTGTTTTGGGTACGATAATGAAGTGGTAAAAGCTGAGTTTTTAATCAATGATGGTTTTGGAAAGTATACGTTAAAATCAGCTTTTGTAACCCAGCGTTTGGTTGAAAAACATTTTGCGCAACTACCTGTTTCTGAGTATCATCAAAAAATCAAACAGGGTTTATTTAACCTCATTAGCAATGTGCTATTTATTGAGGCCAAAGAAAAAGCATACGCTGGTGGACACTTTTATCATTTGAGGTTTGGCATCGAAAATACGGCTGCCTTTAAGGGACTAGATGGGTCTGTTCAGCACCAACTAAAAGAATTATACGTCGATTATTTTTTTAGAAGACAAGATGATTTTTGGAAAAAAGAAGCCCTTAATAAACTACCTGCATTAAAGCGCGTAACCAATATGCTTGTTTGTGGTGAAGACCTTGGTCTCGTACCTTCTTGTGTGCCCGATGTGATGCATCAATTGGGCTTATTAAGCCTCGAAATACAAAGGATGCCTAAAAATCCACACACGCCCTTTTTTCATCCAAAAGACGCGCCGTATTTAAGTGTCGTAACGCCATCTACTCATGATATGAGTACCATTAGAGGTTGGTGGGAAGAAAATGCACATCAAACGCAGGCTTTTTATAACCATATTTTAGGTACCTCCGGAAAGGCGCCGCAGTTTTGTGAAGCGGATATCAATAAGGCAATTGTAATGCAGCATTTATATGCACCTGCTATGTGGAGCACTTTCCAGTTACAAGATTTGCTTGGTATCGACGCCCATTTGCGTAGACAAAACCCGCGCGACGAGCGCATCAATGTGCCTGCCAACCCGTCTCATTATTGGCAGTACCGTATGCATATGACCCTCGAAAATTTATTGGAGCAAGATCGATTTAATAGTGAGTTGCATAGCTATGTTGTAGCAAGTGGTAGGGCATAAGTAAGCCCATAGTTTATCGTTTCTGCTTTATCTTTGTTCTACCTAAATAATTAGCATTGCAACTCAATTATAAATCTATCGCGTTGCCGTTCGAGTATCCATTTACGATTTCAAATGGACGTACAAAAACGCATCAGCCATCTCTTGTTGTTTCCTTATCACTGGGTAATTTTACTGGTTTTGGGGAAGCCCCTGCCATTGTTTATTACGATATCACTGTCGAAAAAATGATCGAAGACCTTGAATCAAAAAGAGCGATGGTAGAAAAGTTTGCACTCACAGATCCTGCGCGCTATTGGCATTATTTACATCATTTATTTCCACAAAATCCATTTTTAGTATCGGCACTTGATATGGCCTGTTGGGATTTATATGGCAAAATGAAGGGGCAGCCACTTTATAGATTATGGAATAAAAGCTGGCAAAATACACCTGTAACGGATTATACCATTGGTATTGACACCATTCCAAAAATGCTAGAAAAAATGAAAACCAAACCTTGGCCCGTGTATAAAATAAAATTAGGAACGCCTGAGGATATTGAAATTATGGAAGCGCTAACAACTGCTACTACTGCTGTATTTAGGGTGGATGCCAACGCGGGTTGGACCACCGAAGAAGCGCTTTTAAAAATTCCATTGCTTGCAAAAATGGGTGTCGAATTTATTGAGCAACCACTCGCCAAAGATAATTGGGAGGGCATGAAAATATTATATGAAAAATCGGAGCTTCCATTATACGCCGATGAAAGTTGTGTGATGGAATCCGATGTTCAAAAATGTGCAGGCTACTTTCATGGTATTAATATTAAGCTTACTAAATGTAGTGGGCCTACACCGGCACTACGCATGATTGAAACGGCCCGCTCACTTGGTTTAAAAGTGATGATGGGCTCTATGAACGAGTCTAGCATTGGTTCCGCGGCCATCGCACATTTTTTACCACAACTCGATCATGTAGATATGGATGGGCCGTTATTGTTATCGGAGGATATAGCTACGGGAATTACATTTGATAACGGAACCGTACAAATTACGGATAGGCCTGGTTTAGGCATTACGCTACTTTAATTTACAGCACATGACTCCTGAGCGCTACAACCGAATGTTATCGGTGATTAAAAATAGACAAACCAATTTAACGGTGGTGATGGAAAATGTAAATGATCCACACAACATATCGGCAGTTATGCGTACCTGTGATGCCGTTGGTATTCAGGATATTTATATCCTTAACACCAAAATTGCAAAGCATGATTATTTTGGTGTTAAAAGCAGTAGTAGCGCTGCTAAATGGCTAACTGTGCATCATTTTAATAATGCCCAAGAATGTTTTGAAGCCCTTCGAAAAAATTACAATAAAATTTATACCACACATTTATCTTCTGATGCGGTAAGTTTATATGAACTTGATTTTACGGATTCTGTGGCGTTGGTTTTTGGCAATGAGCATGATGGCGTAAGTCAAGAATCTATTGATTTGGCAGATGGTAATTTTATTATTCCACAACTCGGATTTATAAAAAGCCTCAATATTTCGGTGGCCTGTGCTGTTTCAATTTATGAAGCACATCGTCAAAAAATGGCAGCTGGACATTACAAGGAGCAAACAATGTCAACGGAGCGTCAAGAAAGTTTATTAGCGAATTGGTGCTCCGACGATTAATTTTTCGCAATTAAATTGTGTCGATTATTTGTCTCAATTAATTTTTGGCGATTAATTTTTAACTGACTGATCTTTTTGCTTGGTCAAATACGTGAGACTCACATTTAATTCAAAACCAATTAATAAGATTAAGGAATTGAAATACATGAGGAGCATGATAATTAAAACGGTTCCAATCGATCCATATACTTTATTGTAACTCGAACTTGCAAACATGTCTACCCAATAAGAAAAAATGAGGGTAGTTAACAATGTTAAGGTGGTTGCAAGTAAGGATCCTGCCGATACAAAAGCCCATTTCTTTTTAACGGATGGGGCATAGGTATAAATGAGTGAAATGCCTGTAAATAAAAGTCCAATAATAATGGACCATCTTACTCCATTCCAGTAAGGAAGCGTTGTTTTTCTTTTAAGTTGAAACAAACTTCGTACGAGCGAAGCAAGTTGTTCTTGACCAATTAAAATGAGGGAGGAAGCGATGATGAGTATGATTAAAATTGCTGTTAACCTAATGGCTCTCCATCGCCTCTGCATGAAAAAGCCTTTTTGTTCTTGAATAGATCGATCAAAGGTTCTAATAATACCCATCATAGCATTGGACGCGTAAAAGATGAGTAACAGAAAACCAAAAGAAAAAATACCCACGTGCTTTTCTAATAAATCGTTGATTAGATTTTTTATAACAGCATAGGTTTGGCTATTGGGGGTAATGTCTTTAAATAGTTTTAAAATTTGCGCTTCTACTTTAAACGATGCAGGGAAATAGGGTATGAGTGAAAATAAAAATAGCATGGCAGCAGGTAGTGCCATGATTAAATTAAACGTAATGGCAGAAGCTCTTTCGTTTAAACCTACTTTATTGATTTGTCTGAAAAAAAATACCACTACATCATACACGGGCATGCCCTGAAAGCCAGGTATCACCAACGTTTTACTTTTTTTTACTACGTAATCGATGGGTGGCCATGATAATATGATGCGTTGTAATTTTATCAAGGCTTTTTATTTTTTTTAGCCATATAAATATCAAGTGCCTTTTGATACTGGATCGCGTATCTGTTATGCTCTTCATACGTTGGGCTAAAATGGTGCATGCCACTAAAATCACTTTTAGCAACAAAATATAAATAATTGGTGTTTGGTGCATTAAGCACAATGTCGATGGTAGCAGGTAATGGGGTGCATATAGGGCCCGGTGGTAATCCTTTTTTGCGGTAGGTATTATAGGGTGATGGACTCGTTAAATATTTTTCATAAATGCGCGTAATGGTAAAATCTTTGAGCGCAAATTTAATGGTAGGGCAGGCCTGTAACGGCATTTCTTTCGCGAGTCTATTAATATAGACGCTTGCTATTTTGTATTTATCTGAAACCACATTGGTTTCTTCATCTACGATGGAAGCGAGGGTATAAGCTTCAATATCCGTTAAATGTTTTGTTTGTAATTTGTTTCGTCGATCAATATTATCCCAAAACTTTTCTTGGTAGGATTTTAACTTGGTTAAAATTTGTTTGAAGGGCGTATCCCAATAAAACTGATAGGTGTCTTGTATGATAATTGCATAGAAGGTACTGGTGTCAACACCAAAAGGTTGTAACGAATCATTGTTTGAAATAAACTGCATCACGGTTGTAGAATCGGTAGAAAACTGATTGCCTATAAGCTGGGCAAAGTCTTCTTTGGTGCGTAGTTTATTAATCACCAACTTCACTTCTGCAACACGACCATTTTTTAGCATCCTTGCAATTTGCCAAGCCGTTTGACCTTTTTTTAATTGGTACTTGCCTGGTCTTACCAAATCCCAGTTAGGAAGAATGAGAGAAAGTATATGCAGTCCCAAACTGTTTGAAATAAGGCCTTCATTACTTAGGTAGCCAATAACGGCGCTCTTTTTTACAATGGACTGATCTACGGTAAAGCTTTTTTGTGCACCTGAAAAATTAGTAATTGAAGAAAAAATACCCCAGGCAGTTACAATACCTGTAATGAGAACAATGAGTATAATGGTCGTTCCTATTTTTTTCATGACTTCAATTTAAACAAAAAACCCTGACTGTATGTACAGGCAGGGTTTAAAATATCAAAAGTTTACCTTATCTTTTTGTGGTATCGGCAGTTGTTGCCGGATTAGCAGCTGGTGCTGGAGTTGCAGGGGCTGAACTATTCGTATTTACTTTTTGAAGTAATGAATCTTCGGGAGCAGCTGTTGTTCCACCTTTTAAGAAAAGGGTAGAAAGTAAAGCCAAAATAGCAATAATGCCTGCAAACAACCAGGTTCCTTTTTCTAAAACATCGGTCGTTTGTTTAACACCCATAAATTGGTTGCTAATACCTCCTACATTACTAGATAATCCACCACCTTTTGGATTTTGGATTAAAACCACAAAACCTAAAGCTACACAAGCAGCTACTATCAAAACTAGAAACAAAATAGTCATCTTATAATCCTTTTAATTGTTGAATCTTGGCAGCAAAATAAACGGATTTTTCAGGATTTATGAAACTTAATTTTTGGTAGAGCTGAATTGCCTTTTCCCGGCGCCCCTGTTTACCAAGTACTTCTGCCATGGTTTCGGTTACAACCTCCCTAGATTCGTTAGACTTTTCGGCAATGGTAACCACGGCCTTTTCTATGTCGGATTCGCTAGAAAAGGGGGTATCTGCCTCTAAATCGGCTGTTGTTTGGCTATCTGGGGCAGGATGTTTTACCTCTTTTAGCCAATCTGTGAACTTCTTAAGCTTTGTAGACAATTCGTCTTGATGACCCTGATTTAGGTCTATTTTGATGCCTTGTGAGGCAAAATAATCGATGGTATGGTATAAAACCGGTGATTCCATCTCAAAAATTTGGTCGGGGGTAACCGGTTTATTGTAGTCGGCGAGCTGTTTGCTAATAATATTGCTAATTGCAGAGGGTACTGGGGTGGTAAGAACATGCTGATACCATCCTGTATTTCCCACGGCAAGTGCCGCTTTACTCGTTTCTGTGCCTTTATTGTGGGACTTTGCTGCTACCAGCACGGCTGCTGGGGCAAAAAACGGGTATTGTTTATGGAGGCTTTCGAGTGCATCAATAGATGTAGCCGACAGGTTTTCTTTGCCTGTTAGGTGTTTTGCTACTGAATTACTGAAATGACTCATGATAAAATACTAGGGGTTAAATGTACAAATAGATTACCAGTTTGAAAAAATACGATTAAACATATCATCCGTTAAAGATCTTACCATTTCATCTAAAAGTCTTGCTTCGGCCTGGGTAAGGGTTAAATTGGCATCAAAATCAAAACTTCTGCTCACGTCAAACTCCTCAGTTTTATTGGAGAGGGTATTTCTAAAAACAATATGAACGGTTACCGTTAAACGGTTGGTCGATGCTTGTTGATTGCTTACACCCACCGTTTGTGATGCATCATAATTGGTGATGGTGCCACTAATAATATAGTGTGCGTCATCACTTGTGGTTCTAGTAAGTTTTGTTTGACTCGCAATTTTTAATTGCCACTTATCGTTGAGCTTTGGACTTAATTGAGGGTTAACATAACGCGCTCTATTTTCTATAAAACCTAATTTAATGGTTTTAACGGCTGGGTCAATACTAGCGTCGTTAAATTTATAAATACCACAACTTGTAAGAAGTAGGGCAGTAATGATAAATAGGTTGAAGTATTTTTTTGTTTGGCTCATACTATTTTTTTATCAAAAAATTAATCTTCAATATCGTACTCTTTTAATTTTCTATAAAGCGTTCTTTCACTAATTCCTAAATCCAACGAAGCATCTCTTCTTTTCCCTTTATGTTTTTTGAGCGCTTTTAATATCAATTCTTTTTCTTTATCAATAATATTTAAAGACTCTTCAATTTCTTCATGCTGATGCATGTCATTGTCTTGGAGAAGAACCGGTTGCGCAGCTGTTGTATTACTTGGTGGTGCAATAAAATGTTGTGGATTGTGGTCTGCTTCATGACCCGTAAAATCTTGTAAAATAGATTCCCTGGTGAAATTAGCCGCAGCACCTGCTAACGAAGGGTTTTGAAGTATTTCTACAAACATTTTTTTAAGCTCTGTTACATCTTTTTTCATGTCAAAAAAGAGTTTGTATAAAATTTCACGCTCGTTGGCAAACTCGCCACCTTGGTTTTGGCCAGCCAGTACGGGCATTCTAGAAAATTTACTTTGATCCGGCAAAAATCCTTGTAGGGTAGAAGCGTTTATTAAGTTGGTATTGCTTAATACAGATATTTGCTCCGCAATATTTTTTAGTTCACGCACATTTCCTTGCCACGGATGGTTGATAAGTATTGCTTTGGCTTCCTCGTCTAATTGAACCGGTGTTGTTTTGTATCGTTCTGCAAAGTCTACTACAAATTTTCGGAATAGTAAACTCACATCTTCTTTACGGTCTCTAAGTGATGGTACCCGAATAGGCACCGTACTTAAACGGTAATACAAGTCTTCTCTAAATCTTCCTTTTTGGGTAAACTCTAAGAGCTCTCTATTGGTTGCTGCAATAACACGAACATCTGTTTTTTGCACTTTTGAAGAACCCACTCTAATAAACTCGCCGGTTTCTAAAACGCGCAGTAAACGGGCTTGTGTGCCAATGGGCATTTCACCAATTTCATCTAAAAAAATAGTGCCACCACTTACCGTTTCAAAATAGCCTTTACGGCTATCTACGGCACCCGTAAATGAGCCTTTTTCGTGACCAAATAATTCGGAGTCGATGGTGCCTTCCGGAATAGCGCCACAGTTTACCGCAATAAAAGGATTGTGTTTGCGCGCAGATAGGGCATGAATAATTTGAGAAAAAACTTCTTTACCCACGCCGCTTTCACCCACAATTAACACCGTTAAATCGGTGGCAGCTACTTGCACGGCGGTGTTAAGCGCATGATTTAATGCAGGTGCATTACCAATAATGTTAAATCTGTTTTTTATACTTTGAAGATCCATAGTTGACCTTATTAATTCGTTCAAATAAATTTATACTACCTGCTCGCCAAGTAAAGTTGTTCTAGTATAGCCAGTAACTTTTACTTGCGCATACTTGCCCTTTAAATCAACGCCAGCTGTTTTTGGAAATACCAATACTTTATTTTGTGAAGTGCGGCCCGTCCAATCGTTTTCATTTTTTCGGCTGTTGCCTTCAACCAATACTTCAAACACACTACCTACATCTTTTTGATTGCTTGCAGTAGAAAGTACGCCCTGCATGTCTACAATTTCTTGTAGTCTTCTTTTTTTAATAGGTTCCGGTATATCGTCGGTATATCTTTTGGCAGCAAGGGTTCCAGGCCTTTCACTGTAAAAATACATGTAGCTCATGTCGTATTTACAATGCTCCATAATACTAAGTGTATCTTGGTGGTCTTCTTCGGTTTCGGTACAAAAACCTGCTATAATATCGGAGCTGATACCGCAGTCTGGGATCAATTCAAAAATGCGGTTCACTTTTGCAATATACCATTCGCGGGTATAGGTGCGGTTCATGAGTTGAAGTAGTCGGGTGCTACCGCTCTGAACCGGTAAGTGAATGTATTTGCAAATGTTTTTGTATTTATTAATGGTATGTAATACTTCGTCGGTAATGTCTTTGGGGTGCGATGTGCTAAAACGTACACGAAGGCTTGGGTCAATTAAAGCTACTTTTTCGAGGAGCATCGCAAAAGTTACGGCCTCGTTGTTTTGCTCGTTCATCCAGTGGTAGCTATCTACGTTTTGACCCAGTAATGTTACTTCCTTAAATCCTCTATTAAATAAATCGGTGGCTTCTGCAACAATCGAATGGGCGTCTCTACTTCTTTCTCTACCTCTTGTAAAAGGCACCACACAAAAGCTACACATATTATTACAGCCGCGCATGATTGACACAAAAGCACTAATGCCATTGCTGTCAAGTCTAACAGGCGCAATATCTGCGTATGTTTCGTCTCTACTTAATAGGACATTTACTGCTTTTTGTCCGGTTTCAGCTTCTTCAATGAGTCCTGGAAGGCTTCTGTAGGCATCAGGACCAACCACCATATCCACTAATTTCTCTTCTTCGAGTAGTTTTGATTTTAATCTTTCTGCCATACAACCCAGCATCCCAATTAAAGTACCTGGCTTTTGCTCTTTAATTTTTCTAAATTCAGTGAGGCGTTTGCGAACGGTTTGCTCGGCTTTTTCTCTAATGGAGCAGGTGTTTAAAAAAATCAGATCCGCATCATCTACATTTCTGGTTGCACCGTATCCTTCTTTATTTAAAATAGAGGCAATCACTTCACTATCTGCAAAGTTCATGGCACAGCCATAACTTTCTATATAAAAGCTTTTCTTATACGTATTGGGATCGTTGGAGAAGGGTTTGAAAGCTTCTCCTTGTCTAAGTTCGTCGTGTTCTTTTCCAGCTAAAGCGAGGGTTTCCATCCTTACTATCTAATTTAGTGGCAAAATTAACATAAAATCACCGATTTGTGCCAGTTTGTCAGCTATAAAACGCTAAAAATTGTGTTAATCAGTTAGTTTTGTAAGTATTATAACTTTGTCCGCATGAAGTATGGCTTTACCTTATGGGTAGCTTTTTTTATTGGAAGTCAGGCTTTTGGGCAGGAAATGCTCAATAAAATTAGAAATGAGTCGGCGCGTACCATTCGTAAAGACAACGACACGGCTAATTGGCGTTGGAAAAGAGGGGGTGTTTTTAACGCAAACTTGGCTCAGGGTTCACTCAGCAATTGGGCAGCGGGGGGTGATAACTTTTCATTGTCAGTAAATAGCTACTTCAATTATTTCTTATACTATAAAAAAGGGCGTCAAAACTGGGATAATAATTTTGACATGAACCTAGGCTATGTGCAAACAACCAGTTTAGGAAGTAGAAAAAATGATGATCGTTTTGATATCCTAAGTAAGTATGGTTATAAAATTGACAGTACCGGAAAGTGGTATATGTCGGCACTTTTTAATTTTAGATCGCAGTATTTTGATGGGTATACCTTCTCGAACAATGTGGCCAATTTTGCTTCTTCCTTTTTATCACCTGCCTACGTTTTTGTGTCTGCTGGATTTGATAGTAAAACCTCCGATAAATTGTCTATTTTCTTATCGCCACTTACAGCACGTTGGACCATTGTTGCCAATAATAAATTAGCGGCACAGGGTAAATACGGGGTTCCAAAAGGACAAAATGTAATTCAAGATGTGGGTTTATTTGCTACCATCAACCACAACAATGTAATTGCCCGTAACATCAATTATAGAGGAAGGCTAGATTTATTCTCTAACTATTCAAATAAGCCAGAAAATATTGACGTGTTCATGACCAATTTTTTCTCCTTTAAAATCAATAAATATTTTTCCGCGAATTACAATCTAGATCTTATTTACGATGATGATGTAAGACTCTTTGGAGAAAATAAAAACTCGCCGGGCATGCAAATTAAAAGCATGATGGGCATTGGTTATACCAG
>CANHHX010000057.1 GCA_947461125.1 Bacteroidota bacterium
TATTTTCTTTTGTTTAACGTTCACTGGCGCACCCGAATAAGTTCTATGTTAAATCGGACCTATTTATACACAACATTGAGGGGGAGAACCAATTATGTGTTAACTTGTGTAAGCACCTCTAAATAACGTACATGTCTTCAACCTATACATCGCCTAAATTCCCTGCCACCAAAGATTCATTGCACGCCGAATTAAAAAAGCGTGTACAAGCCTATTTTGATGAAAAGGGGATAGATGCTACTGGAACACCAGGGTTATTCACCAAAGCTATACTTATGATATTGGCACTCATAGCCGTATATATTCATGTAGTATTTTTTACGCCTATTTGGTGGTTGGCAATTGCCGAATGTATTGTAATGGGAGGTCTAGTAGCAGCGATTGGATTTAATGTGATGCATGATGGAAGTCATGGTAGTTTTAGTACCAACAAATGGCTCAATAAAATTGCAGCTTCGTCTATTAGTTTACTCGGTGCCAACCGTTTTATGTGGCGAATGAAACACGTTATGATCCACCATACATTTACCAATGTTGATGGGGTAGATGATGATATTGAAGTGGGTGGTTTAATGCGTATGGCGCCAACACAAAAAAAATACGGCATTCATAAATTTCAACACGTATATTTTTGGGCCCTTTATATGCTCCTCTATGTTTTTTGGATTTTCTTTACAGATTATAAAAAATATTTCTCTCAAAGAATTGGATCGGTGCCTCTTAAAAAAATGGAACTCAAAGACCATATTGAGTTTTGGGTGGTAAAAGTCTACCATGCTGCAATTTTTGTGGTATTGCCCATTGCGCTACTAGGTTGGTTTAAATGGATGGTAGGCTTTTTGGTAATGACTATGTTTGCAGGCTTTGTATTAAGCATTGTATTTCAGTTGGCGCATACCGTAGAACACACCGACTTTCCGGTAGTTGATGACGACAATAAATTACCAGACGAGTTTGCCGCACATCAAATTAAAACGACGGCAAATTTTGCAACAAAAAATAAATTAATTAGTTGGTTAGTAGGCGGGCTTAATTTCCAAATCGAGCACCACTTGTTTCCTAAAATATCACATGTACATTATCCTGCCATTAGTGAGATTGTAAAAAATGTATGTACAGAATTTCACCTGCAATACATTGAGTACCCTACCATGCGCAGAGCCGTATTAGCCCACGTACATTTTTTACGTGATATGGGTAGAGCTTAGGCTTTCTTTTTGGGTGCTGCTTTTTTAGTGGCAGATTTCGTAGCCGCTTTTTTAGGCGCAGCCTTTTTTGTGGCTGCTTTCGTCGCCGCTTTCGTCGCAGATTTTTTAGCTGGTGCTTTGGCCTTTTTGCTAAATGTACCCGGCACTTGAAGCTCAATCATAGCTTTTACCGTTTCGATATCAACCTCCGCTAAATCGGCCGCTTCATATTTGGTACCATCTGCTTTCTTTCCAAGCTTTAGCATCTTTTTGTTGAACTTGATAAAGGGCCCCCATCTACCATTTTCAATGCTAATTTTTTCGGCAGGCCAGTTTTGAATATATCTGTTGGCTTCTTTTTCTAATTTCTTTTCGATCAGCTCTTTGATATCTGAGTCGCTAAGGTTATCAAAATCGTAGGCTCTTGGGATGTTGATAAACATGCCATCCCATTTAATAAACGGTCCAAAACGGCCCTTTCCTTTCGTTACAGGCAGTTCTTTATAATGTGCAATTGGCGCTTCGGCTAATTCTTTTTCTCCAAGTAGTTCAATGGCTCTGTCCAAATCCATGGCATGCAGGTCTTCGCCCTTTGGAATGGAAATAAATTGTTCGCCCAATTTAATGTAAGGACCAAAGCGGCCTACATTAACAGCAAGTTCTTGATCTTTGTAGTTGCCAAGTACGCGTGGCAATGAAAACAATTCCATGGCTTCCTCCATGGTAATGGTTTCGATGCTTTGGTTCGCACTCAATTTAGCAAATCTTGGTTTTTCTTCTTCGTCTTGATGACCAATTTGAACCATCGGGCCGTAGCGCCCCATACGGGCAATTACTTTTTTACCAGTGGCTTCATCAATCCCTAATTCTCTTTCACCTACGGCTCTATTTGCGTTTTCGAGGGTATGTTCTATATTTTCATGGAATGGCGTATAGAACGATTCGATCATACTTTTCCATTTGGTTTTACCAGCAGCAATTTCATCAAACTCCTGTTCAATTTTTGCCGTAAAACCGTAATCCATTACTTTTTCAAAGTGCTGCTTTAAAAAGTCTGTTACCACCATACCTAGGTCGGTAGGGAATAGTTTAGATTTTTCGGCACCGGTATTTTCAGATACAATTTCTTTTTCGATGCGATCGTTTTTACGCAAAATAAGTAGGTTAGAAAGCCTTTTAACGCCCTCTTTATCTCTTTTTTCTACATAATTACGTTTAACAATAGTGGATATGGTTGGAGCATAAGTAGAAGGTCTACCAATACCTAATTCTTCCATCTTTTTTACAAGGGAAGCCTCTGTGTATCTAGCACCAGGACGTGAAAATTTTTCGGTGGCCGTCATCTCCGCAAAATCAAGTTGTTGCTTGGCAGCTAGCGGGGGTAAAATACCTTCTGTGTCCTCATCATCTTCGTCGTCTTTTCCTTCTAGGTATACTTTTAAAAAGCCGTCAAATTTTAATACTTCCCCAGAAGCAGATAACTGTTCTTTGTTGGTTGAAATATTAATTTTCGCAACTGTTTTTTCAAATGCTGCATCGCTCATTTGCGAAGCAATGGTTCTTCTCCAAATTAGTTCATAGAGGCGTCTAGTTTCTTCATCCGCTACCGTTTTATTATTCATATAGGTAGGTCTGATGGCTTCGTGCGCTTCTTGTGCACTTTCGTTTTTATTCTTATATTTTCTAGGCTGATAATAATTATCACCGTAACTACTTTCTACTTCTTTTTTAATATCGCTCATAGCAGTATCACTTAAATTGATACTATCTGTACGCATATAAGTGATCTTACCACTTTCGTATAATTTTTGAGCTAGCAACATGGTTTTAGTAACACCATATCCTAATTTACGAGAGGCTTCTTGTTGTAGGGTAGAAGTGGTAAAAGGTGCCGCTGGCGTGCGTTTGGTAGGTTTTACCGTTACTTCATCTACCGTGTAGGTAGCTCCTTTGCAGCTTGTTAAAAAATCATTGGCAGAAGTTTGTGTATTTACTTTTGAAGGACCTTCTGCTTTAAATGAAACTGTTTTTTTGTTGACATCTAGCGCCGTAAAAATAGCTTCAATCTTATAACTACTTTCTGGAATGAACTGATTAATTTCTCTTTCTCTCTCTACAATTAAACGAACTGCAACACTTTGTACACGGCCTGCACTCAAACTTTTTTGCATGCCAATTTTGCGCCACAAAACAGGGCTGAGTTCAAAACCTACCAAGCGGTCAAGTACCCTTCTTGCTTGTTGTGCATCCACGAGATCCATATTAATAAAACGTGGATTTTGTACTGCTTTTTTTATAGCGGGTGCTGTAATTTCATGGAATACAATGCGCTTGGTGGTAGCAGGGTTTAAACCCAGTACTTCGGCAAGGTGCCAACTGATACTTTCTCCTTCACGGTCCTCATCCGATGCTAGCCAAACTTCGCCCGATTTTTTAGCAATTTGTCTGAGTTCTTTCACCACTCTTTCCTTCTCGTCCGGAACAATATAGCTCGGTTGAAACTGCTTTTTTATATCAATACCCTTATCACCTTTATCAAGGTCACGAATATGGCCATAACAGCTTTTTACCTCAAAATCAGACCCTAAGATCTTTTCTATGGTTTTGGCCTTTGCCGGGGACTCAACAATCAATAAATTCTTTGCCATGTAGCTGCAATATTAGTTGAAACCTTGAAAACACAAAAAAACTTACCTCAAAATGAGGTAAAAATAGCCCCCAAAAGCCTAGATCTGGGGGGTTAAATAAGCGCCAATTTTTTTCATAACTCCTTGATCCCTATACACTTTGTTGTGGCCGAGCCCTTCTGTAATAAAAAATTCTTGGTGGGGCTTGGCGCTCGTTTGTGCCTGTAATGTATCCGAAAAGGGGCAAATGGAATCATTTTTATCATGAATCCAAAGGCAGGGGGTATCAATGACCTTAAGGGAATGAGTTACCGAAAAATAGGAAATAGGCTTGCCTGCCATACTTATTATATATGCTTCAATGGCTGCTTGTAAATCAGGTTGTACCTGCAACATTTTATAAAATCCATGAAGGGCAGAGGTTGTTTCTGTGGCAGGGGCAATCAATACCATTTTTTTATTTGCCGCATCAGGCAAATCTTGCATCGCAAGCGATAAGGCTAGGCCACCAAAAGAATGGGCAATAAAGGCATCGATGCCGTTTTCAAGCTCATTCACGAGGCATATGAAACGCTTGTAAACAAGGGCGTTTACAATTTTTCCTTCACTGTCCCCATGTCCTGGGGCGTCAAAAGCAAGCACTTCGTAACCCATTTGTAATAAAAGGGGTACATAGTGTTCAAATTTATAGGCGTAACTGCTAAAACCATGCAGGATCATTACTTTTTTGCCGTTGGGCCTCGGTGCCTGCCAACCATAACCAACAATGGCCAACCCTTCAAAATCAACCAGTTTTGGTGTTGCTTTTGTAAAAATAGCAGGGCGTTTTTGCGTAATTTTTCGGGTATAGGGGGTGCAAAACAAACGAAAGGCCTCCATTGCGGCTTTTTCTTTAGACAAATAACCAAGGGTTCTTAATTTGTTTTTATAGTATCCAATGAGTAAGCGCTGACCTAATTTCATTTTCATGCCGCAAAGATAATGACCTCTTTCTGCATAAAAATTTCCTTTTTCGCTATATAAATTGTTCAACGAAATGGGTGTAGCCACATTTTTGAAATACTTTTGCGCTCCAAAGCATCTAGTTATGTATACCCTAAACGTAAAATTTGAACAGAAAGGATTAGAGCCGGTAACCCTTTCAAATATTGAGCCGGATCAAAGTTTATTAGAAGTTTGTTTGGATAATGGTATTGAACTCCACCATAATTGTGGGGCCGTTTGTGCGTGTAGTACCTGCCATATGTATGTGCATGCTGGTATGGAGCACCTCGAGGAATTATCTGACAGGGAAGAAGATTATATTGATAGGGCCGTGAATCCGCGTATCAATTCAAGACTGGGATGTCAGTGCGTTTTGCAAGCGGGTTCTGGAACCATCGAAATTACCCTTCCGGATCAAACTCAGTTTTTAGGCGAATAATAATAGTTGTAACTTACTTTATCAAAAATAGCTATGAGTCATTTTGAACCACCAATACACTGGGCAGATCATGAAGATATTGCCATGAAATTATATGAGCGCTTTGGCGACGATTTTACGGAAGCAAAAATTTACAGAATTCGTTTTACGGATTTATTAGAATGGATTTTAGAAACGCCCAATTTTGCAGGTACCAGAGAGCAAAGTACCGAAGGTCATTTAGAAATGATTCAGAGTGCATGGGTGTATGAGTGGAGAGACAACCAAAAATAATTTGAATGCTATATCAGTTTAAAAATATAAACACTATTGTACTTGACGTGGATGGTGTTTTAACCGATGGCACACTACTTGTGATGCCAGGCGGACTGATGGTAAGACGTATGAATATCAAAGACGGTTATGCGTTACAACTAGCCGTAAAAAAAGGGTACCATGTAGCCATTATTTCTGGCGGCGATTCACCGGAAGTAAAAGATCGTTTGCTAAAATTAGGTGTAACAGATGTGTACATGAAAGTGCATGATAAGTTATCTGTTTTGCAGGAATATCTACTACTAAATGGTTTAGACGCAGCTCATACAGCCTACATGGGTGATGATATGCCAGACTACGATGTTATGAAACATGTTGGTATGGCTACATGTCCCGCAGACGCTGCTACAGAAATCAAAGAACTATCTGCTTATGTATCGCCTCTTGTTGGCGGTGCAGGTTGTGTGCGCGATTTGATAGAAAAAATTATGCGCGTTAGAGGTGATTGGAGTGAAGACACAACCGTAAGGTCTCAATAAAATTTATTATCCTAACATTATTGCATGAAAAAAATAGCAGCATTTTTTACGCTCATTCGTGCAAGTAATTTAGTTTTTATTGTACTCACTCAGTTTTTATTTGAGTATTGTATTTACGAGCGTATTTATGGACCTGCTTCATCAGAAAGTAGGCAGCAATTTTGGTTTATTGTGCTAGCCTCTGTGCTTATTGCTGCTGCTGGTAATAGCATCAACGATTATTTTGATTTAAACATCGATCAAATAAACAAGCCAAATAAAGTGGTGGTAAATGTTGCTATTAGTAGGCGCTGGGTTATATTTTTTCATTTGGTATTAAGTATGCTCGGTTTGTTTTTTACCGCCTACGCACTTCCCATTCAAACCTATTGGTATTTGGTTTTTGCAAACATGATGTGTATTGTGTTACTATGGGTATACTCAACCAATTTTAAAAAACAGTTACTCATTGGCAATGTGCTCATTTCTTTATTAACGGCATGGGTACTTCTCATTATATTTTTTTCCAAAGAACCACTTCAATTGCATCAGGTGCTTGAATCGGGCGACAAAGAAATTCGTTTTTTTAGACTCACTGTTTTATACGCATCTTTTGCTTTTATTATTTCACTCATTAGAGAAGTGATTAAAGATGTAGAAGACAGGGTGGGTGATGCAAAGTATGGTTGCAGAACTATTCCTATTGTGTGGGGATTAACAGCCACCAAAGTATTTGTGGCGGTATGGCTTGTGGTATTAATTGCAGTGCTTGTGATATTGCAATTTTATGTACTGCCCATGGGATGGTGGGAAAGTATTGTGTATTGTGTACTCGCCATTATTGTTCCTTTAATTTGGGTGTTTGTAAAATTATTATCTGCCCAAACAGAAAAAGATTTTGGTAAACTTAGTACCGTGATAAAAATAGTAATGCTTACGGGCATTGTATCGATGGTATTTTTCAGGTTTTATTTGTAGAAAATATGAATAAAAAAATTATACTAGCCTCGGGTTCTCCCCGCCGAAAAACATTACTCGAATGGGCAGAGGTTTCTTTTGATGTTATTGTACAACCAACCGATGAAAGCTATCCATCTGACCTTTCGATAGACGAAGTGCCGGTGCATATTGCGCGTCAAAAAGCGCTGGCCGTAGCGGGTGGCCTTAGTGGAAATGAAATTATTATTGCAGCGGATACCATTGTTGTTTTAGAAAATGAAATAATTGGAAAGCCAACCTCTAAAGAAGATGCGGTGCATATTTTGTCTAAACTTTCTGGAGCCACGCACCGCGTAATTACGGGTGTCGTAATTTTAGATGGCAAGCATGAAACTACTTTTGCGGATAGTACCACCGTACATTTTCATGTATTAACAACGGAGCAAATTGAGTTTTACGTTGATAAATACAAACCTTATGACAAAGCAGGCGCCTATGCCATTCAGGAATGGATTGGGGTAGTGGGTATCAAATCGGTGGAAGGTGATTTTTACAATGTAATGGGACTTCCAGTAAGCAGGGTATTGCAGGTATTGCAGGCATTGCAGCAATTGAGTTAGTAGCACTTTGTTTAGCGCTGCTTATTTGCGCCGTTTTTGCCGACTTTTTCGCTGACGAATTGCCGCCGTTTTACGCAGGCCAGCTAAAACTCAGTTCCAGTTCCACGTCTGGGTGTAGGGTTCTTTCTACTGGGCAGGTTCTCGCCACTTTTTCCAATATTTCTTTTGTTTTTTCGTCGAGTTGAAGGCTTTCAGGGAATTTTACATGCACAATTATTTTGCCAATTCTGCGCGGGTCGCTCACCATTATTTTGGTGGCATCGGCGGTAGTGCCATCGAGCGCAATGCCCATGCTTTGCGCCTTAATACCCATGGTGGTTACCATGCAAGTAGCAAGTGCGGTGGCCACTAAATCGGTGGGAGAAAACCTTTCCCCATTGCCCTGATTGTCTGTGGGGGCGTCTGTTTCGATGGTAGTGCCGCTTTGTAGATGTGTAGCCTGGGTTCTTAACTTAGTTTTATAAATAATTTGTGCTGTCATTGGTTCAATTTTGCCTTAAATTTACAAGTAACTAATCAAATGAGCGTGAAGAAAATAGTAAATATATCAAGCACCCTTCAAAAAATAGGACATGTCTTTTTTGTATGCTTTCTTTTTGTGAGTACAGGTTCTGCGCAGTTGCGAAAATTAACGCCAGCACAGGAAGAAAAAATGCGTTTAAAAAACGAACGCCGAGAAAAAATAAATCAGCTCATTAGGCAAGAAGAAGAGGGCGCTTTAATTTATCAAAAACAAATTACTCAGGGTATCCACATTAATACCAATGGTTGGAGTGTATTTTATGAAAAAGGGAAATATAAAACCATCACTACAACAAATTTGTGGTGGATAGAAGCAGGTGAACATAGACATCCAAAAGAAGAAAGAACGCCAACAGCCACTTCATCGCAAGGTTTCATTATTTTGTCCAATTATGTTTATGGCAAGCAAAATAATTTGTATGATGTTAAACTTGGTTTTGGTCAGCAAAAATTAATTGGAGGAAAAGGGAATAAAAACGGCGTCGCCGTTTCTGCTATATATGGTGGCGGTATCTCAGCCGGCTTATTAAAGCCTTATTATTTGCAAATTCAAAATCCAACAACAAGGAATCAGGAAGAAATAAAATACGATAACAACGATCAACTTTTTTTAGATCCTACCATCGTGATCGGTAAGGGTTCTTTTACAAAAGGCTTTAATGAAATGCAATTGGCTCCTGGGGGGCATGTTAAGGGCGCCCTTCGTTTTGACTATGGCCGCTACAACGAAGTGGTATCTGCCTTAGAAGTAGGCTTAAAAGCCACTTATTTCTCTAAAAAGATGCCCATCATGCTATTAAACAAGGAAGAAAGCCTCTTTTTTAATGCTTATATTTCTGTCATTTTTGGTAAGCGAAAGTGACCTATTTTTGCATCCCAAGCAATCATTTAGAATCTCTATTTCATGCAAGAATTACCCGTTGTTCCAAAAATAGATCCTACCACCTCCAAAATACAAAAACCCAATTGGTTGCGTGTAAAACTGCCTATTGGTGAAAGTTACAAGCACGTTAGAGGGCTTGTAGATACCCATAAACTCCATACCATTTGTGAGAGTGGTAACTGTCCTAACATGGGGGAGTGTTGGGGTGAGGGTACTGCCACTTTTATGATTCTCGGTAATGTGTGTACCCGTAGTTGCGGATTTTGCGCAGTGGCCACCGGGCGTCCAGCACCCGTAGATTTTGATGAACCTCAGCGCGTAGCAGAAGCCATTCACCTCATGAAGGTGAAGCATGCTGTTATTACCAGTGTAGATAGAGATGAATTAAAAGATGGTGGTTCTGGCATTTGGTATAGTACCATTAGAGCCGTTAAAGCATTAACGCCGGATACAACACTCGAAACACTCATACCAGATTTTAAAGGCATACCAGATCAAATACAACGCCTTATTGATGCGGCACCAGAAGTGGTAAGTCACAATATGGAAACCGTAGAAAGGCTCACACGTCAAGTGCGTGTGCAAGCAAAATACCAACGCTCATTGGGGGTTTTAGAAACCTTAAAAAAAGGCGGTATGCGTACCAAAACAGGTATGATGCTTGGCCTTGGTGAAACCAAAGAAGAAGTGGTACAATCTATGAAAGACCTGGTAAACGTAGGTTGCGATGTTTTAACGCTGGGTCAATATTTACAGCCCACTAAAAAACATTTAGCGGTGCAGCGTTTTGTGCACCCCGATGAATTTGCTGAGTTAAGAGAAATTGGATATGAAATTGGTTTTGATTATGTAGAAAGTGGTCCACTTGTTCGCTCATCTTACCACAGTGAAAAGCATGTGATTAAAGGATGGGGTAAAAATAAATGGCTATCAGAAAAAAGCGCATGAAAAATATAATATACGCACTCTTACTCACATTTATTTCTACTGCTGTTACCGCACAAGTGAATTGGACAAATGTGGACGCCGATTTTGGTCCCTTGCCAGCTTCTATGCATGTTTACAAAACCACCGATGCCATTGATGGTAAACTCAATATCGCTTATTATGTTAGCTTCGATTTAAAAGATAAATCACATACTTTATCAACAGCAGTAGGTAACGGTAAACGTTATACGCCTCAAAAATTTTACGACTCTATTTCAAACAAGCCACTCGTTGTTATGAACGCTACTTTTTTTGAATTCGCACACAATTCAAATTTAAATTTGGTGGTAGACAACGGTGACATAAAATCATATCACTTACATTCACTACCTGGTAAAGGAAAAGATACACTCACATACAGGCATGTATTTGGTGCTGCATTAGGTATTTCAAAATCCAATAAACCTGATGTGGCTTGGGTGTACACCGATACCGCAGATGCCAATGTGTATGCATCTCAAACGGTTATTCCCATGTTTAAAGACTCGGTAGCAGACGTATCCGCTGCTGTGATGCTATCCAAAGGAAACTTTAAAAAATGGAAAGTAAAAACAGCAATAGGAGGTGGTCCGGTTTTATTACAAGATGGGGCTGTTAAAATTACCAACAATGAAGAATTAAAATTTGCTGGTAAAGCTATTTCAGATAAACATCCCCGCACGGCTGTAGGTTACACGGCAAAAGGTGAGCTCATTCTATTTGTTTGTGAGGGAAGGTTTAAAGGGAGAGCAGACGGATTAACACTACCTGAAATGGCTACACTGATGCAGCAAATTGGTTGCGTAGAAGCGCTCAATTTAGATGGTGGCGGAAGTAGTTGTTTGCTCATTAATGGTAAAGAAACCATTAAGCCTTCCGATAAAGAAGGGCAAAGACCAGTGCCAGCCGTATTTATGATTCGCTAAAAAATGGAAGATACTTATTTAAGATCCCAAGCAAGTGCCGATGCGCCAAGTATGGCAGCGTCTGATTCTTTTAAATGACTCACTAAAATTTTCACTTTGTTTTGGAAAATTTGAATGAGGTTCGCTTCCATACTTTCTCTGGTAGGCTTTAAAATTAAATCGCCCGCTTTTGTTAGGCCGCCAAATAAGATAATAGCTTCTGGGCTAGAAAACATCACAAAATTAGCAAGTGCAGCGCCTAAAATTGTTCCGGTAGATTCAAAAATTTCTTTTGCTACTGCATCACCAGCTATTGCCGCTTCGTATACTTTTTTTGAATCAATTTGACCCGATGGAACGGATCTTAATGAACTAGGTTCGGTACTTTTTTCTAAAATTTCAAGTGTGGTTAAGCGCACACCCGTAGCTGATGCATAGGATTCTAATGAACCTCTTTTTCCAGTACCCTCGTGTAATCTTCCGTTAGGAATAATAGTGGTATGTCCAAGCTCGCCAGCAAAGCCGTCGTGACCATATACGAGTTTACCATTCGCAACAATACCACTTCCCACACCGGTACCAAGGGTAATCATGATAAAATCTTTCATGCCCTGCGCAGCACCATACATCATTTCACCAATAGCTGCGGCGTTGGCATCATTGGTTAACACGACCGGAATTTTAAATTTATCTTCCATCATGCGGGCCAGTGGAATAATGCCCTTCCAAGGAAGGTTGGGGGCGTACTCAATGGTTCCTGTATAATAGTTTCCATTGGGTGCGCCTACGCCAATTCCTTTGATGCGGCCTATGCCGCCTACATTATCAATTAATTTACTGAGCTCTATGTAAAGTTCATCAATAAAGTCATTAACATCTGTGTGTTTACGTGTAGCTATTTCACTTGAAAACAAAACATTTCCCACGCGGTCTACAATACCAAATTTAGTACCCGTTCCACCAATGTCAATTCCAATTGCTAATGCTTCCATAGAGTTCGTCATATTTGCCATGTTCACTTGTTCAATTACATTCAACTATACCATTCAAGATTAGTGACCTCCACTTACCTGTGCATCAAAATCGATGCCTTGTGTTTTTAATACTGCTTTTTGTTTTAATGTTAAGTACACTAATAATAAAAATCCAGCGGCTGCTAATAAATATGATTTATGCATACCTACTGCATCCATATCTCCAATTGCACCTTGCAATGGCGGAATAATTGCCCCACCTAAAATCATCATAATCAAAAATGCAGATCCTTGGCTGGTATATTTTCCTAAACCACCTACGCTTAATGAGAAAATGCAAGGCCACATAACTGAGCAGCAAAGACCGCCCGCCATAAATGCATACACCGATATAATGCCGTTTGTAAATACGCCAACTAACATACAAGCAGCGGCAAGAACAGAAACAGCTAATAAAGTTTTAACTGGTTTTTCTTGACCATAAAAGAATGCACCAACAGCAATGGCAATAAACACCGCGTATCCAAATAAATCACTAACATCGTTACCATAAATTTGACTCACGCCAAGCACTACGCCAAATGCAATAAATGGAACCACAATCATCATCACTGTTTTAAGGGTTCCTTTTAAATTAAATACGCTAATAGCACCTGTCCATCTACCAATCATTAAGCTACCCCAGTAGAGTGAAACGTATTTTGAAATCGCACTTTCATCTAAACCTTCGGCAGTTAAATAACCAGGTATTTTTAATAAAGCACCAAAATTATTATCGATGGTTACTTCAACGCCTACGTATACGAAAATACCAATCATACCATATATTAATTGAGGGTACTTCATAGCACCCCATCCATCATTATTTTTGATGGCACTAGCATTAGAATAAAATAATACACCTACAACTGCAACTAAAGAAATAAGTAGTAAAGTTAGTTTTGATACTTCGGTAAATTGACCTACTACAATGATAGCGCCAATAAGTAAAGTCATCATGAGTAAAGAAGAAGAAGCTTTGTTTGCTTTTTCAAACGCTTCATCATTTTTGCCGTCTGGTAAATTTGAGAAGGTGAAAAATAATGCAACAGCTGCAAAAACGCCTGCCACAATGAGGTATAAAATATTAATGTTGGTAACCGTAACCACTGCTGCTTTACTATCAGCCGTTCCAAACAAGAAAAAGCTTACAATAATAGGGCCTAGTGTGGTACCTAATGAGTTGATACTTCCGCCTAAATTTAAACGGTGTGAACCCGTAGAAGGGTCGCCTAATGAAATAGCAAAAGGTTGAGCTGCAGTTTGTTGCAAAGAAAAACCAAGTGCTACCACAAAAAAGGAAGCTAAAATAGCTGGGAAAGAGTTCGCATTGGCAGAAGGTATAATGAGTAAAGCACCTACTACCGAAATAAGTAGTCCATAAATGATACCTTTTTTATAACCAATTTTGTTGAGTAGGTCTTTTCCTAAAACGTTGGAAAAAATAAACAATATTAATGAGCCAATAAAATAAGCGCCATAAAATGCAGATCCAATTAGTTGCGACTCAAAATTATTGAGGTTGAAATGTGTTTTACAAAAAGGAATAAAAATACTGTTAGAAGCAGCAATAAATCCCCAAAAGAAAAATACCATCACAAGGGTTGTTAATGCACCGGTGTTGGTGGGTTGTTTAGGTTGGCTCATATCAATCATTTAATTTGTTAGTAGGCTCTAAAATAATAATAAAATAGGTACCGAAAAAGTAAAACTAGAATTTGTAGGCATAGAATAAATGCTTACATTAGTTGTAAACCTATAATAAGCGCTATGGAAGTGGTTCATATCAGTGCCGAATGTTATCCTGTGGCCAA
>CANHHX010000058.1 GCA_947461125.1 Bacteroidota bacterium
CTCGATGTCTGTGATTGTTGGTCGTGCGTTACCTGATGCGCGTGATGGTTTTAAACCTGTACACCGCAGGGTTTTATTTGCCATGAATGAGCTTGGCAATAATTTCAACAAGCCTTATAAAAAATCTGCGCGTATTGTTGGGGAAGTAATGGGTAAGTTTCACCCACATGGTGATGCCTCTATTTACGATACCCTTGTTCGTATGGCGCAAGATTGGACCATGCGTTATACGCTTGTAGATGGTCAGGGTAACTTTGGTAACCAAGATGGTGATCCACCAGCTGCTATGCGTTATACAGAGGCTCGCCTTCAAAAAATAGCTGAAGCCATGATTGACGATATCGAAAAAGATACCGTTGATTTTCAACTTAATTTTGATGATTCATTAAAAGAACCAACAGTATTACCAACGCGTATTCCGCAATTATTGGTAAATGGTTCTTCTGGAATTGCCGTAGGTATGGCTACCAATATGATGCCGCACAACTTAAGCGAAGTCATTGATGGCTGTGTTGCATACGTTGATAATAGAGACATTCCAGTAGAAGAATTAATCACTTATGTTAAAGCGCCAGATTTTCCTACCGGTGGTGTGATTTTTGGAATGGAAGGGGTGAAGCAAGGATTACTTACTGGACGTGGTAGAGTTGTAGTTCGTGGTAAATGCCAGGTTGATACTAAACAAAGTGGTCGTGAGCAAATCGTAATTACAGAAGTTCCTTATCAAGTAAACCGTGATAACTTAACAGACCGCATTGGACAACTCGTTAACGATAAAACCATCGAAGGTATTTCTAACGTTAACAATGAAAGTAACAAGCGTGAAGGAACACGTATTGTACTCGATTTAAAACGTGACGCCGTTGCACAGGTTGTTATCAATCAGCTATACAAATTTACCGAACTACAAACGAGTTACGGTATCAATAACGTTGCCTTAACAAAAGGCAAACCTAAAATCATGAACCTCCGCGATTTAATTGTAGAGTTCATTGAGTTTAGAATGGATGTGGTGATTCGCCGCGCTAAATTTGAACTTAAAAAAGCTGAAGAGCGTGCGCATATTTTAGAAGGCTACTTAAAAGCGCTGGATCATTTAGATGAAGTGATTGCACTTATTAGAGCGAGCCGCACTCCTGACGAAGCAAAAGATACTTTAATTGCGCGTAGTAAAGAAGAACGCTGGATGCTCAAACAAGAAATGTTTGATGATGAAACCAGGGAGTTATACAAACAAGAAAACGGTTTATCTGAAGCTCAAGCAAAAGCAATATTAGAACTTCGTTTACAACGTTTAACCGGCATGGAGCGTGATAAAATCATTGAAGAATTCAATGGTTTAATTAACACCATCAAAGATCTTAAAGCATTACTAGCTTCCGAAGACTTACGTTATGCGCTTATCAGAACCGAATTACTAGAAGTAAAAGAAAAATTTGGCGACGCACGTAAAAGTGAAATTCAATACCTCGCAGATGAAATGCGTATCGAAGATTTAATTGAAGATGAAGACGTAGTTATCACTATTTCTCATTTAGGTTATATCAAGCGTACATCGGCTACCGAGTACCGTCAACAAAGACGTGGTGGTAGGGGTGCAGTAGGTTCAAAAACGAGAGAAGAAGATTATGTAGAACATTTATTTGTTGCGTCTACGCACGATACCATGATGTTCTTTACCGAAAAAGGTAGATGTTTCTGGCTTCGTGTGTATGAAATTCCTGAAGGCGAAAAGCAATCGAAAGGACGTGCCATTCAAAATTTAATTCAAATTCCGCCAGACGATAAAGTAAAAGCAATTATTGAGGTTAAAAAATTAGCCGATAAAGATTTTGTTCAAAATCACTACATCATCCTCTGTACCAAAAAAGGTATCATCAAAAAAACTTCACTAGAAGATTTTAGTAGACCAAGAGCAAATGGTGTTAACGCAATTACGATTAATGAAGGCGACGAATTATTAGAGGCGCGTATGACAGATGGTGCTTCTGAAATTATGTTGGCTTTAAAATCTGGTCGTGCTATTCGGTTCGAGGAAGTTAAAGTGCGTGCCACTGGACGTGGAGCGATTGGTGTAACGGGTATTGAAGTAGACGATGAAAAAGACGAAGTAGTAGGTATGATTTGTGTTAACAAAGAAGACGCTACCCGCACTATATTAGTAGTGAGTGAAAAAGGATACGGTAAGCGTACCCCTATCGACGAGTACCGAATTACCAATAGGGGTGGTAAGGGTGTAAAAACCATTAACGTAACTGATAAAACGGGAAGCCTTGTAGGTATTTTGTATGTTACCGAAAAAGAAGATTTGATCATTACTTGTAAATCGGGTGTAACGATACGTACTGGTATCCAAGATATCAGAGAGGCGGGAAGAGCCACACAAGGAGTTAAACTTATCAGAATTGATGAGGGTGATGAAATTGCGGCTATTTCTCAAATTGAAGAAGCAGAAGATGAAGTTACAATCGAGAGTGCAGATGGTACCGTAGATGGTGTTGAAAATGCCGCTGCCGATTCGGATGCTAGCTCTTCAGATGATGCTGCTACTGATGTTCAAGGTGAATCAGATAATACAATTACTAATTAATAAATTTTTTATTTAATAAAACTCCAGTTATGAAGAAGATTTTATTAGTGCTTTTATTTGCTGCTATTGCACAAATATCAATAGCGCAAGATTTTAAAAAGGTGAAAACCGCTGTTCTAATTACAAAATGGGAAGATGCAAAAACCGAAATAGACAAACTTGCCAACGACCCAAAATCAAAAGATAAAGCTGAATTTTATTACTACCAGGCACGTATCTATGCTACACTTTTTAAAGATGCTGCCCTGCGCGCTAAATATCCAAAAGCAAGTGAAGTAGCAGCTGCTGCACTCGAAAAATATGCTTTCTTAGATGCAGGTTTTACTAAAATTAAAGAGTTTGGTGGGGTAGAGCCATACTTTGATATGTATGCTACTTATTTTCAAACTGGTGTAGGTGTATTCAACGAAAAATCTTGGTTACCTGCTGCCGAAAATTTTGTACAGGCAATCAAATATATTGATATCATTATTCAAAATAAATGGGCGGCTTCACCAACTTTAACGATGGACACTACTGCACTTTTATATGCTGGATATGCTTATCAAAACGCCAATCAAATGGATATGGCTGCTAAGTACTATGCACGTTTAGCAGACAGTAAAGTAAATGAAGATGTCTATTTAGATTTATATCGTTTTCTAGCTCAACATTATACTAAAACAAATAACGAAGTTTCGTTTTTTAAGTATCTAGCGATTGGAAAAGAAGTTTATCCAAAAGAACAATGGGACGATTATGAAGTTGACTTTATCGACACCAATTATGACTTAGCTAAAAAAACCTCATTGTACGATTCTGAAGATGCTGCTGGTAAATTAAGTGAGCAAAAATATTTGCAATTTGGTGACTTATTTATCAATGTTAAAAACAAAGAGAAAGATTTAGATAGCGCAACGCAAGTAAAATACACCCTCAAAGCTGCGGACGCATTTAAAAAAGCCTACCAATTAAATAACACCAATGCTGCTGCTATCTTTAACGTGGGGGTTATCTATTACAATATTTTTGGAGAATTTGATGACAAAGTAAGTACCAATATCAGAACACTTCGTGCTATAAGTACTGCAAACGAAGAAGAGTTTGCTGCTAAAAAAGCGGCTGCAAAAACACCTCAGGCAAAAGCTGCTGTAAACAAAGCAGCTGCTGATAAATTAGCTGCTGCACAGGCTCCATTAAAACAACTCAATGCCGCTCTTGATGTTGATGTTCAAAAAAATATTGACATCTCAATTGATGCACTTGAAAAAGCTTTTGTGGCATTAAAAGACAAGTCTGAAAAAACAAAAAGAGACAATAACTTATTAAACAACTGTGCGCGTTACCTAACTAACTTATACGAGATTAAAAGAAATAAATTTAGAGGTAAAGACCCTCAAAAGTATGATATGTATGAAGCTAAGTACAAAGAGTTTGATGCCTTACAAAACTCTTTTAACTAAGTAAATAATTTTAGTTAAACGGTAAAAATTTATCGTGTTGAATGGATTGAATAATAGGGGGCTTAGGGTTTAATTTTTCACCATTCATTACCTTTTCGTAAAGACGTACATAAGACGACATCATTTGAATGTGTGTAAAGTTATCCATCACATATTCGTGACAAGTTTTTCTACTGTAACTATTTATATTACCAACAGCATCAGCTAAACCTGATGCTGTTGTTGTTAAACAACCAACCTCAGGAATGATAATTTCTGGTAAAGAACCATAGGGGGTTCCAAATACCGGACAGCCAAAATATAAACTTTCGATAAGTGCAAGTCCAAAGGGTTCATGCCATCGTACTGGAAAAATAAGACCCTTGGAGTATTTAATAATTTCATTTTTTTGTACGCCACCTTGCATACCATCAAATCTAACATGGGTATCAAAAGTTAGTCGAATGCCCTGATTAAAATTAAAACGAACGCCTCCAATCACCCTTAATTTTTGATGGGCTAGTTTGGCTATTTGAATGGCACCCTTAACGTTTTTTACCCGCCAAGCTGCGTCCCCTAAAAAGTGGAAATAGTTTTTAACCGCATCAGTATTTAATATAGGCGGTCCATAATCGATTGGGTCAATACCATTATGTACATAACAATCAGACCCAAAACGGGCTGCGTGATATTTAGATACAAAAACCGTGTTTTGATCTAATTCCAATGCATGGTTTAGGTTTCCGTGCATGGTTTGGATATAGGGGATTATAGGAATCTCGTTTACATGATGGTTTAAATGAACCACATCAATACCATCTGGAATCAAACGATTAAAAGGAACTGATTCGTTGTAGGTGTGGACATTTGCAAAATCACAACTTGATCCAGGAGCCACTAAATAGGAAACCTGATGTCCAAACTGAACGAGCGCTTTGCCTAGCCACCAAATAACTCTTTCCGTGCCGCCATATTTATGAACCGGGATAGAGGTATTGTTAACGATCAAAATATGCATGCGCAATATTAAGACATTTCATTTGGCAGCCATAGACTAGTAGATCTGTTTATTCAAACTATCTATTTAACATAATATTAATTATAGGATATAATATTAGGTCTAAATATGGGCTTGATAGTCAATATTGACGAATCATTGGCTAATCAAGTTTGGGTCTATATTGGTTATATTTGAATCTCATTATACCCTAACATCATTTACCACCATGTTACAAAGACGCAAATTTTTAGAACTCAGTTCCCTTGGTTTATCGGCCATCACATTTTCAGGCTTTACCAGTAAGTCCAATAATTCGGTTGGTAAAAAGCCAATCGTAATTTCTACTTGGGCCGAAGGTTTAAACGCCAATAAAGCTGCTTGGGCGGTATTAAAAAATGGCGGTCGTGCTGTGGATGCCGTTGAAAAAGGTGTAATGGTTACTGAAAACAGCCAAAACTGTTGTGTGGGACTTGGCGCCAATCCAGACCGTGATGGTTATGTTACCCTCGACGCCTGTATTATGGATGAATTTGCCAATTGTGGTTCGGTAGCATTTTTAGAGCGTATCAAGCACCCGATTTCTGTGGCCAGACGCGTAATGGAAAAAACGCCCCATGTGATGCTCGTTGGATCTGGTGCGCAACAATTTGCGGTAGCCGAAGGTTTTCCATTAGAATCTGAAAAATTATCACCTGACGCAGAGCGTTCTTATAAAAAATGGCTCGAAAAAAGTGAATACAAGCCCATAATAAATATTGAAAACTCTGGTAACAATCTAAAATCACAATCGGCCTTTGCACCCAATAAACTAGAAAATGGCAATTGGAACCATGATACCATTGGTATGGTGGCATTAGATGCCAATGGAAATTTAAGTGGCAGCTGTACCACATCAGGTATGGGATTTAAAATGCGTGGTCGCCTGGGTGATTCTCCTATTATTGGTGCGGGTTTATTTGTAGACAATGAAATTGGTGCTGCAACTGCAACCGGCCAGGGCGAAGATGTAATTCGTATTTGTGGATCACATTTAGTAGTTGAACTGATGCGCATGGGAAATTCTCCAGAGGAGGCTTGTAAAAAAGCAGTAGAACGCATTATAAAAATTAAAGGAGACAAAGCGCGTGATATTCAAGTAGGTTTTATTGCGATTAATAAGCGCGGCGAATATGGTGGCTACTGCATTCAAAAAGGTTTCAATTTTGCTGTTTGTACTGGCGATGATTCCAATTTTTTAGTCGACGGCAAACACATTCTTTAATTTTACGCGTACAAATTATAGTCCCATGCTTGAAGTTGCTGTTTTTAATATCGAATCGGCCATACAGGCTGAGGCCGCTGGTGCCAACCGTTTAGAGCTTTGTGAAAATCCAAATGAAGGAGGTACTACCCCATCTTATGGAACTTTACGTGTGGTAGCAAAAACAATTTCAATTCCAGTTTTTCCTATTATAAGACCCCGCGGTGGCGATTTTTTATACACGAACGCAGAGTTTGAAGTCATGAAAAACGATATTCAAATTTGTAAGGAGCTTGGTTTTGCGGGCGTTGTAATTGGATTGTTATTACCGGATGGTAGTATCGATAAAGAACGAACAAAAGTACTGGTAGACCTTGCTGCACCTATGGCTGTTACGTTTCACCGCGCGTTTGATAGATGTAAGGATCCAATACGCGGCCTGCAAGATATTATTGAAACGGGTTGTAAAAGAATATTAACCAGTGGTCAAGTACCAAGTGCACCTGATGCATTAGATCTTTTACAAACACTTGTACAAGAAGCGGGTGACAATATTATTATTATGCCAGGAAGTGGCGTTAGAGGTAATAATATCGCCACCATTAAAACAGTTACTAAGGCAAAAGAATTTCACTCGTCGGCAAGGAAAGTGGTGCCCACTAGTATGCAATTTGAAAAAGAATCAATGCAAGAAAATTTACAAAACATGCTAGTAGATGCAGCAGACATTAATACCATGCTTGCTGCTATTGCATAAAACTTTGCTCGTAAATTAATACAGCATTCTTACCTTGATGGTATCTTTTACTTCCTTTAAAAGTTCCAATGCACGTTTGGATAATTTGGTATCTACATCAAGTACAACATATCCAATTTCATCATTGGTTTTTAAATATTGACCCACAATATTAATATTGTTTTTAGAAAGTGCCGTATTAATGGCACTTAATACGCCCGGCACATTGTTGTGCATGTGTAAAATTCGGTGCGCACCTTCTACTGGTGGAAGTGCAATTGCTGGAACAGAGTGTGAGCCATTGGTGATGCCACGCTCTAGGTATTGAAATAATTTGATGCTTACATCTTCACCAATATTTTGTTGTGCTTCTTCTGTGGATCCACCAATATGTGGTGTTAAAATAACGTTTGGTAAACCTTGTAATGGTGTAGTAAATGCGTCTCCATTTTTTTCTGGTTCTACTGGAAACACATCGATGCCTGCACCGCCAATATGCCCATCTTTAATAGCTTCTGCAAGGGCTTTGAGGTCTACGACTTCTCCCCTTGCGTAGTTTAATAATAAGGCTCCTTTTTTAAAATATTTGAGGTTGGTTTTATTGATTAAATTTTTTGTTTGAGGTGTTTCAGGAACGTGTAATGAAACAATATCGGAAGCGCTTAATAATTCTTTTAAATTTTTTGCAGCGACTGCGTTACCAAGTGGAAGTTTTGTTTCGGTATCATGAAACATTACTTTCATACCAATCGCCTCGGCTAGGACACTTACTTGAGATCCAATATTTCCATATCCAACAAGACCTAATGTTTTTCCGCGTAATTCAAAACTACCTTTCGCTTCTTTCATCCAAATACCATTATGTGCTGCCATATTTTTATCTGAAATACGACGAATGAGCATGGTAGAAATCCCTATCACTAGTTCAGCAACGCTTCTTGTGTTACTGTATGGTGCATTAAAAACAACCACTCCTTTTTTAGAAGCTGCTTTAATATCAACTTGGTTTACGCCAATACAAAAACATCCAATGGCTTGTAGTTTTTTTGCTGCTGCTAAAACCTTTGGGGTAATTTGTGTTTTTGAACGAATCCCAATTAAATGAACGTCTTTAATTTCTTTGATGAGTTCCTCTTCGCTTAGTGCACCAGCTATTTTTTTAACGTTGGCATATCCATTTTGTTTGAATTGCTGAACTGCTTTTTCGCTAATATTCTCTAAAAATAAAATATTAATTTTCTCTTTTGGGAAACTGGTTAATGCTTGCTTGCTCATGTTGGCAAATTTAAGCAATTGTGTGTAGAAAGTTTGGCTTACTCAACAGTTATTCACGTTTGTATCCCGAACGCGTTTATGTGATAATTTAGCGATTCGTGAAAAACTAACATATGGTTGCTAAATATTTATACGCATTTTGTTTATTCTTTGTGCTCATTGCTTGTGGTGCCAAGCCTAAATCTATTCCCTCAACCCCTTATATTTTTTCTGTTATTGATTCAAGTACCAAACAAAAATATGAGGGTCAAATACGTGCATCCTACCAAGAGGTATTAGGTAGGCGAGGTTTCAGTGGTTCTATTTTAGTGGCCAAAAACGGAGAGATTTTGTTTGAAGATTATCAAGGGCTGTATGATGTTAAGTCTAAATCCCCCATCACGCCTACCACCCCTTTTCATATCGCTTCTACCTCTAAAACCTTTACTGCCATGGCTATTTTAAAGCTTTGGGAAGAAGGAAAAGTTGAATTAGATAAACCCGTTGAAACTTATTTAACTGGGTTCCCATATTCTGAAATCACCGTTCGAATGCTTCTTAACCACCGAAGTGGCTTAAATAATTATGCTTATTTTATGGTGGATAGACAGGTGCAGAGTTATAGGGTTAAAGGAAAAAAAGGGAGATGGATCAAAAAATACCGAACCATCAAATTGCCAGTTGTAGTTAAGCCCGGCCTGATTACCAACCAAGATATGCTTGATTTTATGATCCGGTATAAGCCTGCTGTTATTTTTGGCGCGAATAGAGCATTTAATTACTCTAACACTAATTTTGCCTTATTGGCCCTTATCATCGAAAAAATATCTGGGAAAGATTACCCATCCTATATTAAGGAAAACATCTTTGCGCCACTTGGTATGGAGCATAGTTATGTTTTTTCACAAAAGGATTCAGGCAATTATCAGCCTTCCTACTACCCCAACAATCGCCCCTATTTACTTGAAAAATTTGATTGTATATATGGTGATAAAAACATATATAGTACGGTTCGAGACCTTTTAATGTGGGATATAGCCCTGTATCAAGGAACGTATGTAAGTCAAACAACCCTGCAAATGGCATTTTTGCCAGGTAGTAACGACAGGCCTTCGATTCATAACTATGGTCTTGGTTGGCGTATGCTCAACCAGCCTGATCAAAAAATTATTTACCACAATGGTTGGTGGCACGGTAATAACTCGGTATTTAGCCGATTTATAAAGGATACAGCTACCATAATCGTATTAGGAAATAGATATAACCGTAATATATACAAAGCCAATAATATTGCAGCTTCCTTTTTAGCAGGTTCCGATACAACTTCTGTTGTTGAATAATACCTGAATAAACCAAAAACTTATACAAACAGGGGCTAAAATTGGGTGATTTTTAGTCAATTACCCTTATTTTTGCAGACTTTAAAATCTAATTTTTTACTAGATCCAATCGATTATGAACAACATGTTGTTTTACGCCGTACCGGCAATGGGACTTATCGGTCTACTTTACACATTTATCAAATTTGCATGGGTTTCTAAGCAGGATGCAGGTAACCCAAGAATGAAAGAAATCAGTGACTTTATTGCTGAGGGTGCTATGGCATTCTTAAAGGCGGAGTGGAAAATCCTCGCTTATTTTGTGGTAATTGTTGCTTTATTATTAGGTTTCATGGCAAATTCTAACGAATCAAGCCACTGGAGTATTGCAATTTCTTTTATCATTGGAGCTGTGTTTAGTGCTACCGCTGGTTATATTGGTATGAAAGTTGCTACCAAAGCAAACGTTCGTACAGCAGAAGCTGCTAAAACAAGTTTATCACGTGCCCTAAAAGTATCTTTTACAGGTGGATCTGTAATGGGTATGGGTGTTTCTGGCTTAGCTGTATTAGGTTTAGGCGGATTATTTTTGATTTTGAAACATTACTTCTCACCAGATGGTGATGCAGAAGGTATGTTACGTACAATAGAAATTTTAACTGGATTTTCTTTAGGTGCTGAGTCAATCGCTTTATTTGCCCGTGTAGGTGGTGGTATTTATACCAAAGCTGCCGACGTTGGAGCAGATTTAGTTGGTAAAGTAGAAGCAGGTATTCCAGAAGATGATCCTCGTAACCCTGCAACCATTGCAGATAACGTTGGTGACAACGTTGGTGACGTTGCTGGTATGGGTGCCGATTTATTTGGTTCTTATGTTGCAACCGTTTTAGCTACGATGGTATTGGGTCAAGAAGTTACTGGTGCTAATAAAGCGCCACTCGTAGATGCTTTTGGTGGCTTATCTCCTATTTTATTACCAATGTTAATTGCTGGTTTCGGTATTATTTTATCGATTATTGGAACCCTATTTGTAAGAATTAGCGATAAAGCAGGTTTAAATACAGCTACGGTGCAAAACGCACTTAATTTGGGTAACTACGGTTCTATGATTTTAACAGCTGTTGTATGTTATTTCTTAGTTGGTAATGTATTACCTGAAACGATGTTCTTACGCGGTTTAGAATTTACAAGAAACGGTGTAATTGGCGCGATTGGTGTAGGACTTGTTGTAGGTGTTTTAATGAGTATCATTACTGAATATTACACAGCAATGGGTAAGCGTCCAGTATTAAGCATTATCAAGCAATCAAGTACTGGTCATGCAACCAATATCATTGGTGGTTTAGCGATTGGTATGGAGTCTACCTTCTTACCTATTTTAGTATTGGCTGCTGGTATTTTTGGTTCTTTCTATTGTGCAGGTTTATACGGTGTTGCAATTGCTGCAGCAGGTATGATGGCTACAACTGGTATGCAACTTGCCATTGATGCATTTGGTCCAATCGCTGATAACGCAGGTGGTATTGCAGAAATGAGTGAACTACCAGCTGAGGTTCGTGAAAAAACAGATATTCTTGATGCGGTAGGTAACACAACTGCTGCAAGTGGTAAAGGTTTTGCCATTGCTTCTGCTGCTTTAACTTCACTTGCCTTATTTGCTGCGTTTGTGGGTGTTGCAATGCCTGACAATCAGCATATCGATATTTATAAAGCGGATGTACTAGCTGCCTTATTTGTAGGTGGTATGATTCCTTTTATTTTCTCTTCATTAGCTATTAGAGCGGTAGGTGAAGCTGCTATGTCAATGGTAGAAGAAGTTCGTCGTCAGTTCCGTACCATTCCTGGTATTATGGAAGGTACTGGTAAGCCTGAATACGATAAGTGTGTGGCGATTTCTACAGAGGCATCTCTTAAAAAAATGATGTTACCTGGTGCTATTACTATTGTATCTCCTTTATTAGTAGGATTTTTATTAGGTCCAGAAGCACTTGGTGGTTTCTTAGCAGGTGCTACTGTAAGTGGCGTGTTAATGGGTATTTTCCAAAACAACGCAGGGGGTGCTTGGGACAATGCTAAAAAATCTTTTGAGAAAGGTGTTGAAATTAATGGTGAGATGTTCTATAAAAAATCTGAACCACACAAAGCATCTGTAACGGGTGATACAGTGGGTGATCCATTTAAAGATACATCTGGTCCATCTATGAACATCTTAATTAAACTGATGTCAATTGTATCTCTTGTGATTGCGCCAACGCTTGCTAAAATGCACCCAACAACAAGTAATACTGTTACAAAATCACAAACCATTGAAATGTCAATTATTAGCACGGATACTTCTGCTAATGCTATTGATACTGCTAATACGGTTACAATGAGTGCTGATTCTAAAACACTTGTTCAAGCTTTACAGGAAGATGGATTAGCGCCAAAAGACAATGTAAAAATTGAAGTGAAAGATGGTAACATTTCTGTAAATGGTAAAGCACTTACGCCAGAACAAAATGAAAAATATAAAAGTTATTTGCACATTAAAATGGCAATTAAACAATAGCTTTTAAAGTATACGAATTTAAATCCCTCCTCTTTTGGAGGGATTTTTTTTGTACTATTGTAACTCAAATGTTGCTATGGGAAAATATATAAAGCCAACTGAAAAAGAGTTTGAAATACTTTCTGTACTATGGCAGGAAGGTGCGGCAACTGTTAAATTGGTGCACGAAAAATTGGCATCTAAAACAGGCTATACCACTACCTTAAAACTCATGCAAATTATGTTTGAAAAAGGTATTGTAAAAAGAGATACGACAACCAAACAACACATGTATAAAGCAAATTATACTAAGGATCAAGCAAAGGAATATAAAGTAAAGCAAATACTAGTCGAATTATTTGATGCAGATAAAGAAGCGCTCATCGCTTACTTATCGGAACCTGCTACCATAAATTCTTAGGACACCAATCACCGTATTTATTGCCTAATTGAAATCCAATTAAAATTTCGTGCGTCCCTCTGCTTACGGTATTTAAAGAGGAAGTAACAAAGTCGTGTGAATATCCAATGTTAATACTGTTGTTTACGTTGAAACCAATCATACCTGCGTAACCTTCCTTAAAACGGTATGATCCCCCAAACCAGATTAAATCTTGGTACATAAGTTTTGCGTTGATGTCCACACCTATTGGTAATGGACTAATATATCTAATGAGTGTAGATGGTAATAAACTTAGATCTTCCGAAACTTGCAATCTATATCCAGCGCTCAAAAAAATATGAGGAACCAATTTTCCTTGTGTGAGGTAAACTTTGTTATCCGAAAAAGCGACATTTTGAGGTACTATTTGTTGTGCCGATAAACCCACAAAATAATTATTAGAATACAACCATAAACCTGCACTGATATCTGGTCTAATGGAATTAATGAGGCCACTCGTTCCTACTGCTGGATCAATGGTAGTGTTGCCAAAATTTAGTTTACTGGTGTTTAACGTTAAATTGGTCATTCCCGCAGAAACGCCAAATGATAAAGTCGTTTGCTCGGCAATACCCCGATGATATGCATAAGTTCCATAGGCTGCAAATCTATTGAGTGGTCCTGTTTTATCGTTTAAAACGGTAAAGCCAACACCATGATGAGGTTCTGGTGCTTGATAGTTTTGCCAATAAGCCCTACCTCTTGGATTATCTCCGGCAGCAGACATGCTGGTTGGATTTTGTGAAGCATAGGCCTGCTTTTTAAGTGGCCCGTGAAAAGTTAAATATGTAGTTACTGGTGCATCCTGCACTCCTTGCCACTGAATGCGATGTGAGGTTTTTACGTCCCAATAATTTTCAATTCCAGCAAGTGCTGGGTTGATTAAAAAATTGTTTAAAATATACTGCGTATAATATGGACGCTGTTGTGCCATAGTAATAAGTGGCAGTATGGCAATGAGGCTAATAAATATATTTTTTTTCATTTTCACTATTTTAGTATCGTCACCGAACCTGTTATTATTTTTCGTCCATTTTTAGGATTGATAATATAGTAGTAAGTACCAATGGGTAAAGGATTTCCGTTGTACTGTCCATTCCATGCTTTATCATATCCAAGAGA
>CANHHX010000059.1 GCA_947461125.1 Bacteroidota bacterium
AAGCGAGCATAATTAAACTAATAGCCGGGAAAAGAAGGGCTGGGGTATTAAAACTAATTTCCATCACACAAAGTACGTAAGAATTTTAAAGCAAACCTATTTCACTTTTAACATCGTATGAACCTGTTGTACCGTTATGTTTTGCAACCTTGCATAATACACGCCACTTGGAAGGCTACCGGAGTCAAATACAACGGTATAAGTGCCTGGCGCATAATCGCGATCTGTTAAATTGGTGATCACGCGGCCTAACATATCCATCACCTGTATAAGGGTATGGCCACCAGCTGTTTTAAATGATATGACGGTTTTACTTGTAAATGGATTGGGGTAATTGTGCACTAAATCTTCGCCAGATAAATTAATAGCTTTCTTACATGCTGCTGCATTTACGAGTGGTAGTGTTTGAAAATTTTTAAGCATGATTTGTTGTAGGTCGGTATCTGAAACACAAAGCCAATTAGATAATAGCGTTGCATACACACTTCTAAAATCAAATTCGAAAGGTACGTTTTCTCCAACAGTAGCGTTCGCCCCAAATTTAGGCGTAGCCCCCAAAATACCAGGTATCACATTTTTCCCAAAAACAAATAATGGAGCAGCAGCACCATGATCGGTACCAACACTTCCATTGGATTTTACGCGTCTTCCAAATTCAGAAAATGTCATACCCGCTACCCGGTCATCCACACCCAAAAATTTAAGATCTTTTTGAAAAGCCCTAATGGCGTCACTTACTCTTCCTAAAAGAGTAGCATGTGAACCCGTTGTTGTATCAGAAGCATTTACTTGGGTAGCGTGCGTGTCAAAGCCTCCAAAATTAACCATATACACGCGCGTTTTTAAACCACCTTTAATGAGTCTTGCAACAATTTTTAATTGATCGGCTAAAGAATTACTTGTTGGATAGGTCACCTGGGTAGGCACTTTGGCAGCAGCGTCTTTTATCACTGCTGCATATTGCTGGGTTTGTTGCGCCACCATGCGCACAAAATTGAGTTCCTTACCAGCAGGGGTGTTAGGCGCCGTATCTCGAACACCATTAATCAAATTATAAAAACTGGATGTATTGCTAATACTCATACCCATACTCACCGCAGGGCCCTGAAATGTTAATGAAGTTGCTGAACCAATTTGAATCGCCAACGGATCTGTCATAGAAGCATTGGGATATCCATTTGGGAAATTGGGAAACTCGGCATCTAAAAATCTTCCAGCCCAGCCACTATTTACAACCATATTACTATCACTTGCACTCATCCAAATATCAGTAGCCCTGAAGTGCGAAAAATTAGGTTGCGGGTACCCCACAGACTGTACGATACTTAATTCCCCATCATTGTACATCGCTTGAAGACCAGTCATAGCAGGGTGTAAGCCTACTTTGGTAACACCTGATAATTTTAAAACCTTGTCTTCTGGAATAAAAATATTAGTACGGGCATTTACATAGTTAGAAAAATTTTCGAGGGGGATCACCGTATTTAATCCATCATTACCCCCATTGAGTTGAATGATAACTAGTACATGGTCGTTTTCTACGGCAGCAGGTAGTAAGAGTGATTGCGCAATAGCATCTTCTGCACCAAATGCCTTAAAAGAAAATCCTCCAACTAGTGCAGGCATCACCACACCAACAGGGACAGTATTTTTTAAAAAATCTCTACGTTTCATGGGGGGATGATTTAAACTAGTTGATACTCGGCTAGATTCATTAAATATTTTACGAGGTCTCTTATTTTATTACGTACCGACGTGGTATTAGCAGCATTGGTAGGGGTTGAGATATATAAATCCCAGGCCTGTGTCCAATAAATATCGAGGCTTTGGCCGTTTAATAAAATATCTTTTTTAAGCTGTGCTTTTGAAGCAGCAGAAATATCAAGACCTAACAAGCGTTCTGTTAATTCGGAAATAAAAGCATTTGGATCACCTGGATTTGAAAATGTTCTTGCATAAGCAAGTGGATCGAATTGTATTTTTTTGCTATTAAAAGTATAGCCACTTACAACCATAGTATCAGTGAACTGATTCCGCTTGGGTAACGTATCACTATTGATCCAAATTTCATTGAATTGAGGTTCTTGGTAATAGGCTTTCCACCCACTTACATCTGGCGGATCACCAATACTTTGTTGCATATTATTCATCCAACTAACGATGTAATTGTAAAATCCATAATTGGTAACATAATCTGTGTCGGGTTGAAAAACAATTTCTGATTCTCTACAAAATCCAATCACTAGTTCGGCCGGACTTTTAATCACACACCCTCTCGATAATACATCAAAAAAATGTTCGCTTTTTAAAAGTTTATCGAGTACCGGTAATATTTCATAATTGCTTGACCTAAATAAACTAGCTAGCGGCGTAATAATATTTTGCTCTACGGTATCATCAATATCATAATATACAAACCACCGGTAAAGCCTTCTACACATGTATTTGGCTACTTCTTGGGTAGCAAAAATCATATTCAGTAAATCATCTAACTCTTGTTCGCCCGCTGCCGCTGAATTTCGACCAGTGATAACTGTATTATTATAAAAAGAAGAAAAAGTTTTATTGGTAGCGTCATGTCTTGACGCAGTAAAATAAGAACTAAGTGTGGTGGCATTGTTACGCCATCCGGTTAATACCCTCGCTGCAGCTTTTACATCCGCTTCGGTATACAAAGAATCTGGTCCTTTGCCGCAACAAAAAAGTTCCTGGATTTCACGGGCGTAGTTTTCGTCTGGTGCAGCAGCTGTATTGAGCTGTCCATTCAAATAAACTAACATGGCCGGATCCAGCGTTACATTTTTAGTAAGTGTTTTAAAATTACCAAGCGCACTGGTTCGAAGTAAATGATGGTGTTTGTATATATATTGCGCGTTGCTCACATCATTCATTTCGGTGGCAAAATGATTGTGCCAAAAAAGCGTCATTTTTTCACGAATACTTCGGTCTTGGTTTACAAGATTTCCAACCCACCATTTCTTAAATGAAGCCCGCCTATAACTGGCAATGGTTCCATCGTTATTAATATCACCCACCCAAGTGGTTCCCGCGGCAATGTTTGTATCCGGAACGAGTGTGGTAGCTGCTACCACATATTCTTTAACCGGAGGCGCCGGTAACGGCGCCGTAGGATTTAATAATTCATTGACGACCTGCGTAACCGATTTACCAGAAAAGTAGGCCATATCGGCTTTTGTAGCGCCAAAAAGAGTTCTTCTTAATAGATGCCTGAGCTCAGCAGCACCCAAACTGCCTGTAAAAGGCTGTAAACCAGTGGTGGGCGGTGGAGTAAATTCAGTGAATCTGTTTCTTTCCATGGTAACAGGGGGGTATTTACAGTATAAATTTGACCTTAAATTAATGAATTTATACTTAAAATGTACTCTTTTTACCCTTTTTTTACCTAAATTAGAACAACAATTAACCCTACTCAATGACGGAGCAAGCCATTATTGCAGGTTGTTTACAAAACGACGCCGCTGCACAAAGGGAGCTATTTAATAGATATAGCCCAAAAATGCTAAGCGTTTGCTACCGGTTTGCACAAAATAGAGAAGATGCAGAAGATATGCTGCAAGAAGGGTTTATCAAGGTTTTTACGCAAATCCAAACGTTTCAAAACAAAGGTTCATTTGAGGGCTGGATTAGACGTATTATGGTACACACCAGTATCAACTTTTTAAAGAAGTATAAAAAATTTACAGAGAGTTTAGACTTAACCAGTGCAGAGAACTTAGAAGTAAAAGAAGAATCTATTGCTTCGATTATGCAATCTAAACAGGTTGTTGAGTGTATTAGACTATTGCCTGTTGGTTACAAAACAGTGCTCAATTTATTTGCAATCGAAGGATATAGTCACAGAGAAATTAGCAGTTTACTAGACATTGAAGAAAGCACAAGCAGGAGCCAATACACGAGGGCAAAAAATATGCTTTCAAACATTTTAATTAAGAAAAGAATTATTGAAGCACCCAAAGAGAAATTTGAGTGGTTGTCGGTGATACAAAAATAATTACGCGAAGCGGGCAGAAATGGAAAAGAGGAATCAACTAGATGCTTTTGAGGAGTTTATACTTGACGAGGTAAACGAACACAAGATGTACCCATCTGGTCGTGTTTGGGATAACATACGTACCGAAGTGCACGGTAACAAATCATGGCCAGCCCTTACCATTATTGCCTTAACAGTACTTGTGGCACTAACCGTTTCAACGTTTATAGTAACACAAAAATCAATGCCAATTTTACATACCAGTAATTTGTCGAAAACAAAAAATAGTAGTCAGGCAATTGAAAAGCCTTTTACAACGTATCATTCTAGTGCACAAATTATCCCATCAAAACATACAACAACAACGCCCATCAATAAACATGCAGCGCAGGTTTCTTTGTCAAAATTAGAAGATAAACCTATTACAGGTACAACCGCGTCGTATGCAACAAATGATATTAATACCGGTGACTTTTCCACAGACATCAATGCAACAAACGATTCACTTGTTGATACTAAAATGGAAAGCTTTGAAGTAGGAACTATTATTTCAAGTAGTGACAGCAAAAACAATATAAATCACAATGCGCTTTTGCCGGCAATTATACATCAGCAAGTCAATCATAGTTTTGAAATTGATGCGAATACTACAACAATAGTAAAAAAGAAAAAATACAGTGTTCAATTTTACGCTACGCCATCTGCTAGTTTTAGGGTACTTAGTGATCAAAAGGTAAAAGAGCTCATTCAACCTTCACTCATTGCCATTCCTATCAATGCGCCACTCGCTCAATCTCCTACATTTAACCAAGCCGTTAGACACAAGCCTGATATAGGATTAGAACTTGGATTTACACTCAATTACGCAATTACTAGAAAGTTGCAATTCAAAACAGGGCTTCAGCTAAATATTAGACAATATCAGATTGACACTTATGAAACAGGCGCCAATACTGCAACCCTTGCTTTGGTGAACGCAGGCAGGGTACAAACCGTTTCAGTGATGTCTAGTTACAATAACAATGTTGGTTTTAGACCGGCCCACCTTTATAATAAAGTGTATCAGATTGCCCTGCCTATTGGTCTCGATTATCAACTTATAAAGTTTAAGAAATTTGGTATTCATACTCAAGCTTCTATTCAGCCTACCTATAATATGAATAAAAATGTTTACCTACTTTCTACCGATTATGCAAATTATGCTGCCGGTAACGACTACGTACGTAAATGGAACATCAATACCAGTGCTGGCATTCAATTTAGCTATCAAAAAGGAAATACCATTTGGCAGTTAGGACCACAAATCAGATACCAAACACTGCCTACTTACAACAATCCTTATCCCATCAAAGAAAATTTGATCGATTACGGCTTCCGAATAGGTTGGAGCAAACAGTTTAAGTAATTTTACAAAATGAAACCTCTTATTTTTGTTTACATCCTTTACGTGATGATGGTAGCTGCGTGTAGTGATACAAAAGAGAAAACCACTATAGTTATTTCAGCTGATACAACAAGTTTTTACTCCATCGCTTCTTATATTAATACTCAATTAAAGTGTTTTGATAGTATGGGCGTTACATATAGCGTTGTAACATCAGAGGGGGCTAAAAAAGATAGTATCACTACACAACTAGAGGCAATCAGGCCAATGATACAGTCTTTTATGGATGCAGACATTAGTGATAGCATCCATAAAAAGAATTATCAAGAATCGGTATTTCGGGACGCAGGAACAGCCAGTTTAAATATCAACTACACCCCTAGCGACACGTTAGCCCCCATAAAAAATATTGACATTTTAATGGATGAACAAACCTCACTGGTTAAAAGAATTTTTATTCGAAAACAGCAGCTGACGCGTGACACAACAAATACGGAACAGTTGAGTTGGAAAACAAATGAGGGGTTTACAATTTCGGTAAGTAAAAAATCCAATAACGGATTTTTACTCAACAAAACAACTACTGTTCGCGTTATAATTCCATAAATGACCCAGGAGCAGTATCAACAATTAGCACATAAATTACCCGCAGACCCAGGTATCTATAAGTATTATGATACTAGTGGAATACTCATTTATGTGGGCAAAGCAAAGTGCTTGAAAAAAAGGATTGCATCCTACTTTACAAAAAATCAAAATAGTTTTAAAACCATCGAACTCGTTCAAAAAATTGATCGAATCGAATTTACTATTGTTGATTCAGAGCAAGATGCATTATTACTAGAGAACTCCCTTATTAAGCAATACAAGCCACGCTACAATATTTTATTAAAAGACGATAAAGGGTACCCCTACTTGGTCATTAAAAAAGAAAGGTTTCCGCGCGTTTTTTCGACATGGAAAAAATACAACGATGGATCCATCTATCTAGGCCCTTTTACTTCCAAAGGAACCATTAGGGAAGTCCTAAGTTTTATAAAGCAATTTATTCCGCTGCGAACCTGTAAGCTCAATTTAAGTCAAGAAAATATCGACAAGCAAAAATTTAAGCCTTGCCTAGAATACCATTTAGGTAATTGTTTGGCGCCTTGTGCAGCACTTCAAACCGAAGATGATTACCTTGACCGTTTAGAGCAATTGAAACATTTACTGAAGGGGAACATGGGTCAACTCATGAATCACCTCAAAAAGGAAATGCAAGCGCGCGTAGAATCGCTCGATTTTGAAAAAGCCGCCCAGCTAAAATATAAAATGGACCTCTTACTTACTTATCAAGAAAAATCGGTGGTAGTGGGCAAACACTTTGCAAATGTAGATGTGTTCTCAATCATTAAAGATGGAAAACTCGCTTATGTCAACTACTTAATGGTTCAAAACGGAAGTATCATACAAACCCATACGGTTCCATTAGAAGGTAGATTAGATGAGCCCGAAGAGGAACTACTTTGTTTTGCCATCGAAAGAATAAGAGCAGACTTTAATAGCCTTAGCAACGAAATTATTGTTCCCTATCCGGTCGACTATTTTGATAAAACTATTACCATCACCGTTCCAAAACTAGGGGACAAAAAAAAGTTACTGGACCTGTCTATTAAAAACGTCACCTATTTTACCAGAGAATTGCAACTCAAAAAAATATTACAACTTGAAGGTAAATCCCTATCAGAAAAAAAATTAGTGCTTACCGAACTACAATCGTATTTACACTTACAAGAAGCCCCTACACATATCGAATGTTTTGACAACTCTAACTTTCAGGGAAGTTTTCCAGTTTCTGCGATGGTATGTTTTAAAGATGGAGTTCCAAGCAAAAAAGATTACCGTCATTTTAATGTAAAAACTGTAGAAGGTATCAACGATTTCGCCACCATGAAAGAAGTGGTGTACAGGAGGTATAAAAGGGTAAAGGAATCTGGTGAACCCATGCCACAGCTGATTGTAATTGATGGCGGTAAGGGACAGTTAAGCGCAGCATTAGAAAGCATTGATGCATTAGAACTCACAGGCAGTACAACACTTGTAGGCCTGGCCAAAAATGAAGAAGAGCTGTTTTTTGCAGGTGATAGCCAGTCCTTAAAATTACCCTGGGATAGCGATAGTTTAAAGCTTTTAAGACATATTCGTGATGAAGTGCACCGTTTTGGCATTACGTTTCATAGAAACAAAAGGTCCAAAGGCACATTTACAACAGCACTTGAAAATATTGAAGGTATTGGACCGGCTACCATAGAATTACTCCTGAATCACTTTACATCGGTTACAAATATTAAAAAAGCCAACACACAAGAATTAGCCGATTTAATTGGCGCAAAAAAAGCAGCTGCCATTCAAAAGTATTTTACAACAACTACATAAAAAAAGGGACTCATAAAGTCCCTTTTTTTACAAACGATTTTGTTATTAGTAAGACCATAAGTCTTGTTCATAATTGAAAATTCGTTCTTTGATATTTTCACCTTCGAGTAGTCTAAACAGTGGGTTCTTAATCATTTGACTGATGAACTTATCGTTTGGATTGTTATTACTAGATTTTACGATGTAGCTAGAGAAGAAGCGACTTTCAAAAAGCTCTTCCCATGTCATACGACCTGCATAATTTTTAGGATTGTACACCATAAATTTGTTAAGGGTCTTACGCAAATCAGGATAGTAGATCCAAAATAATGTTTTAGTTGTAGGCTTGTTATTAACCATGATTTTTGCAACAGGCGCTATACCAATAATTCTGCAAAACAGTCTGCTCGCTTCCTTGTCTACGATCCATTGTTCTTTTAAACGAAACGTATAAATAGAATCTGGGTTAGGTGCAAACTTGGTGTCAAAAATAACAGTGGTGTCATAGACGTTTGGAAAATTAGCATTTTGAACCAAAATTGTATCCAACTTACCTTTCATCATTTTAGTAATGTCATCGTAAGCTAACTGCTTGGTAAAACGGTCATCTCCACCTTCGGCAGAAAATGCTGCAACACTATCATTTTGGATAGCACTCAATAAAATTGAAAAAAAGCGCTGATCACCAGAATTATCTTTACCAGGATAAATGAATGACTGATTCATTTTTTCTCTTGCATCAATTTCACGCCAGATAAACTCTGAATACAAAAAATCATCTTCTCTCAAATATTCGTATTCCAATGGATTTTTTGAACGGTTTGTTTTACGGTCAGTAACCGTTTCATTGCGTAAACTTTTAGGAACTACTTCCCCAAAACCACCCACAATAGTAGTGTCAACAGTTTTGGTAGGCTTTGGCGCCACAACATTGCTGTTGTTACCAGGGCTTGCTGTTGATGCACCTGCTGATGGTGTTACCGCTGGACTATTCGTTTTCTTGGTAGTATCAACAGTTGTAGCTGTTTTCTTACCTTTTAAATTACCAAAGCCTTGTGCAGATGCACTAATGCCAAAGGAACAAATAGCAACACCAATTAATAAAATGTTTTTCATAGTAATCTGCTTTATTGCAATATGAACGTTATGTTTTGATCTAATTTTCTACTACCGCCTCCTGGCTCCAACACTTTAATTTCGCCAATGGTAACAGTCGTTCCTGCTTGACATCTTTTAATGAGCGCTTGTGCAGCAGCGTCTTTGAATGAAGCGCTATTCACTTCTGCAAATTCAGGCTCATCAAAACCTTTACCTGTACAAATGAGCATGAACGACATTACTTTATAAGCCACCCCTTCAAATACGAAATCTCTTAGTTCAGCAATGGCACCACTTTGCACACGGAATACATTTGCAGGCATAGCACCACCAGCACTTCCCCCAACAATTACGATTGGATCTGGAACACGCTTTACAGGAATCGCAATTCGCTGAATATTTTTTCCATCGTTGGCAACAACAGTTACAGTTCCAAGTTGTGTACTAGTAACAATATATTGACCAGGTCCTACTTTTCTTAATGAAGCACCTGCTCCTTCGATTGTTACATTCACTTTTTCGTCACCACCACCACCAGTTACACTCAAAGGGTTCTCTAATCCCTTATAAAACACACGGGTTTTATCGGTAGATACCGTTAAGCCTGCTGGCACACCAACGGTGTACTTGATTTCTTTTTCTACCACTGCTGTTGTTCCATCAGGTTTGGCATAAGATATTCTTACACGCTTGATACCAGCACCTGAACCGCCAACACGCGTTTTATATTCGGCGGTGCCTTCGGCATTCAGTGGCACATTAGCACCATCAATAGAAACGGTGGGTTGTGCTGCTTTACTAAATGCACCAATACCAGCTGTGATAACTAACTCTTCGCCTGGCATTAAATATTGCGTGTTGGTTCCAGCAAAAGCTTGGAACTGATCATAAATAATTTCTACTTGACCAATTTGCTTGTGGCAAAATTCAACGGCTTTTGATTCCGAGTTTCTTACATCATTTTGAAACTTACTCATGATTGTTATAGCCGCAATAGTAGGTGTCATATGAAAATAAGCATAGGCCCAATCACTTTTACCTGCTTCACTAGAAGTTGGAGGAATGGTTAAATCAAGTGGCAAACCCACTTCGATTTCTTTTTTCATTTCTGGGTCGATGCTTAATAACTGCTCTTTGTAGGTTTTTAGCTTTTCAAAAAGTTCTTTTCCCTTTCCTTTTCCATCTGGCGCACCTTGAACCAATAAACGGGTAGCAGCATCTAAATCATCTTCTTTGAATTCTTCTTTACCATCAACAGTTTTAAGACCAGATTCTTTTTTAAGTTCCAGCTTAAGTCCTTCAATGTAATTGTATAATTCGTCAGAAATTTTTCTAGCTTGTTGCGCTTTGGGTTCCCAAATCGCCGCTTTTTCTCTTGAAGTTGGATCTTCTAATTTCGCCTTAAACGATTTGAAAATCTCTTCATTTTTTTGCTCTGCAACCCCACTCGCAATCATCAAACTGCGATCTACGGTTTTAAATGCGTTTAAAATTTCGGCAGAAACATTCAGTGCCAATAGTGCGGTAAGCACTAGGTACATCATGTTAATCATTTTCTGCCGCGGTTCCTTAGGTAGTGACATATTGTACTATTTAGGTAGTCTTATTGAATAATTTGGTTAAATCTTGAATGGTTATTATCTACCCTGCATGGCAGTTAACATGTTACCGTATACTTGATTTAATTTACCCAAATTATTCGCAAGGGCACCAATTTGTTCTTTTGCTTTTAATGCATCTTCTGCAGTCCCGTTCATCGCTTCCGAAGCTTGGGCTAATTTGCCATAAAACTGGTTGAGTGCTTTAAGATGATTGTTACTTTCTTGTAATTCAAGTTCATAAATGGTATTCAATGAACCTAAGTTTTTAGCCAGGCCTTGTACTTGTTTGTGGTATTCGTTGGTACTATCAGAAGCAAGTGAAATACTGCCTAATGAATCTGTTGCTTTTGTAGCAGCATCTTTTATAGAACCAAGCGCAATAGCTGCTTCATTTGTTTTAGCAGAAAAATCTGAAGTGGATTTAACTACGTCGCCGATTTGACCAATTTGATCAACAGTAGTGCCTAGCTTTTGAAAACTAGTACTAAGCTTCGATAAGTTTTCTTGTGTTAAACCCGCGTTTGCAAATAATTCATCAAATCTTTTTGTAACATCAGCAACCACCGTAGATGGAAGATCTGCACCAGCACCACCAGCAGCAGGCGCATGTCCTTCTGGAGGTAAGATAGCATAGATTAAAAAGATAATGGCTTCTGTTGTCAAACCAATTTTAAGTGCCCAATCGGCCCATGACAAGTGTAGAATTTTTGCCATTGCACCAAAGATTACGACAGATGCACCGGTACATACAAAAACGTTTACAAGTCTCATCGTTGTTTGAGCTGGTAAGCCAAATATTTTTTCTTGTTGAGCTGACATGGGTTAAATTTTTATGAATTAAAAAGTTGAGATAAAATGGGGGTAATGGAATTATCTTTTTGATCTTGGCGCTAAATCAATAACGGTTCTAAATCCGATGTATGATTTTGCAGTGTCTTGATACTCGTATGCGCGCGCGCTAACCTGTAAAGCGTTACCAACGTCTTTCCAGCTTCCGCCTCTTACTACTTTACGTTTCATGCGTGGAGGATCGTTTTCATCGGCTTCGATTCTAACATCCGGACTTAAGTCAGACATAAAATTGTAAGAGCCTTCGTAGAAATAAGAAGCCGTCCATTCTGCAACGTTTCCTGACATATTGTATAAACCAAAATCGTTAGGCCAGTATGCATTTGCTTTAACCGTGTAAAAACCTCCGTCTTCTGGATAGTTACCTCTACCAGGTTTAAAGTTTGCAAGCAAACAACCTTTTTTATTTCTTAAATAAGGAGAACCCCAAGGAAACATAGTACTCGTTCTACCACCTCTTGCAGCATACTCCCACTCTGCTTCGTTAGGTAATCTATAATCGCCGTCAACTGCAATTTTCTTTTTTTCGAAATCTGCATTTTGAATATGCGTTCTCCAATGACAAAAAGCAACGGATTGTTTCCAGGTTACCCCAACAACAGGGTAGTTGCCGTATGCTGGGTGCGAATAATATCTTTTTGCTAAAGGTTCGTTGTAAGAATAAGAGAAGTCTCGGATCCAAACTAAGGTATCAGGATATATAGGAATTGCATAACTCACAATTTGATCACGACCTTTTTGTGTTGGATCGCTTTTGTTCACTTTTGCTGCTGCTGGTAAATCAAAATAACGAACCCTGTAAATTAAACTGTCAGGATCAATCGCAAGTTTTCTAGTTAGGGCATTTTCGTAGGTTAGTCCATTTAAAGTGCCCAATTGCTTGTTATCATATTTGTACAAAGCAGTTTTTTTCCAATTTACCGCCGTTGTATCAGAAGGATTATTTAAACCTACACCTGAAGTAATTTTGTATGCGAGTGAATCACGCACCCAGTTTACGAACTGACGATAGTGGTTGTTGGTAATTTCGGTGGCATCCATCCAAAATCCAGGAATAGAGACCAATCTATTACGATTGCTGTAATTAAAACTAACGTCTTCATCGCTTGGGCCCATGTGAAATGTTCCAGGCGGAACGTACACCATGGTCCTAGGTGTTAACATGCTTTGCTTGGCAGCAGGAGCAACACCATGCAACTGCCCATCATCAGGGAGCCCCTTACCTTTGTTTTTCCCAAAGAAGCAAGAAGTTAAACTCAACGTGAAAAACGCCAAGGTAATTGTAGTTAAATATCCTTTCATCTGATCTGTGTGATTTATAACAGTGACAAATATAAGTTTTGAAACGTCAGAAACCTGAGTTTTAGCGCTTAAAAACCAATA
>CANHHX010000060.1 GCA_947461125.1 Bacteroidota bacterium
CCTACGTTGGGTAGTCCTACAATTCCTGCCTTTAAAGCCATAATTGAAACCTTTTTAATTAAGGTGCAAATATAGCTCCAATATTTTTTATATTCACCCCATAAATTAACCCTGATGGCACTAAATATTGTATGGATCGCCTTTTTTATAGTGGCTTTTGTAATAGCGCTTTACAAGTTTCTGTTTTTACACGACACCGAAGTATTTAAAAACCTTGTAGATGGGATGTTTGATACTGCCAAGGGTTCAGTCATTGATGTGGCTTTTCCGCTTGCAGGCACCATGGTTTTCTTTTTAGGACTCATGAATATTGCTGAGCGCGCCGGTGCCATTAACTGGATAGCTCGCTTGGTTAATCCGTTTATGAAAAGGCTGTTTCCTGAAGTGCCCGATAAGCACCCTGCGATGGGTCAAATGGTGATGAATTTTAGCGCCAATATGCTTGGTTTAGATAATGCAGCAACTCCTTTTGGATTAAAAGCCATGGAAAGCCTACAATCCATTAACCCTGACAAAGAAAAAGCGACCAATGCGCAAATTATGTTTTTGGTGCTGCATACAAGTGGCCTTACTTTAATTCCACTCACCATTATTTCTTACCGTTTAGCGGCTGGTTCCACAGAGGCTGCTAGTATTTTTATACCCTGTGTGTTGGCTACTATTTGTACCACACTTGCCTCTATTTTTATAGTGGGGTTCAAGCAAAAATTAAAGTGGGATAAAGTGCTTTTGACCTGGCTTTTAGGTCTGATAGCCATGGTTGCGGGTATGCTCTTTTTTGTACAACAGATGGGAGCGGAGCAAAAAGAAATTTTTAGTAGGGTAACTGGTAACATGATTTTACTGTTACTTGTAGTGCTCATTATTATTGGCGGCATGATTAAAAAAATAAATGTATTTGACGCCTTTATTGATGGTGCCAAGGGAGGCTTTGATGTGATTTTAAAAATTATTCCATACCTAGTAGGGATGCTTGTTGCCATTCGGGTATTTAGAGACAGTGGTGCCCTTGGTTATTTGGTGGATGGGCTTAGTTGGGTAATTGGATTAACCGGCGTAGACACAGCATTTACGCCTGCTTTACCAGTAGCTATTATGAAACCATTTAGTGGTAGCGGAGCAAGAGGACTTATGATTGATGTAATGAAATCAAACGGCCCAGATTCTTTTGTAGGAAAATTAGCGTCTACCTTTCAGGGATCTGCTGATACTACTTTTTATATTATCGCCCTTTATTTTGGAAGCGTAGGTATCAAAAAAGTACGTTATGCGATTTGGGCAGGGGTGTTAGCGGATTTAATTGGTGTAGTGGCTGCAATACTTATTGGCTATGTATTTTTTATGTAGTTTTCTCGCCAGCCATTTCCATTACAATTTTCCATTCGGCGGGTTTCACCGTTTGTACGGATAGTCTGCCAAGCCTTACAAGGTCCATATCTTGTAGTTTAGCGTGCGCTTTAATATCTGCAAGCTTTACTGTTTTTTTAAGCTTTTTGAAGGGCTTAAAATCAACAACAAGCCATGCTGGATCGGGGGTGGTAGGATCTTGGTAAGACTCCTTTACTACTATGGCAATACCAACAATTTCCATGCCTTCGTTGGAGTGGTACCAAAAAGCGAGGTCGCCTTTTTTCATGGACCTTAAATTATTGCGCGCGCCATAATTTCTAACGCCATCCCAAAATGTTTGTTTGTCTTTTTCAAACTGATCCCAACTGTATTTGAAAGGTTCCGATTTGATGAGCCAGTAATTCATTTTGAAAGCTATTTAGGTAATAAAAAATTATGCTTCGCTTGCAAGTACGTCTGCTAAATGCAGCACTTTTAATCCGGAGTGTTTGTGTGTTAAGCAACCATCTATATGCATGAGACAGCTCATGTCTGTGCTAATAATGTATTCGGCTCCTGTAGCAGCTGCGTTGGCGGTTTTTTGATCTCCCATCGCAATACTAATCGGTTCAAATTTAACGGCAAAGCTACCTCCAAATCCACAACAGGTTTCTACATCGTTCATCTCAACGAGTTCCAACCCTTTTACTTTACTGAGTAACTTACGTGGTTCTGTTTTGGTATTGCATTCACGAAGTGCTGCACAACTATCATGGTAGGTGACTTTACCATTAAATGTAGCACCTACGTCATCAATTTTTAAAATATTGATTAAAAAATCGGAGAGTTCATAGATGCGCGCCGATGTTTTTTTAGCAACATTTATTTGCGCAGAATTTTCGTAAAGTTTTCCGTAGTAGTTTTTAACAAACCCGGTACAACTAGCACTTGGGGCTACAATATAATCGGTACCGTTAAAATCATCTAAGAATTTATCACAAACACTTTTTGATTCCGACCAAAATCCAGCATTAAATGCGGGTTGGCCACAACAGGTTTGATTGGCATTGTATGTAACCGTACAGCCTACTTTCTCCAACACTTTTACCATGTTAAACGCTACCTGTGGGTAGAGCTGATCAATAAAGCAAGGAATAAATAACTGTACGTTCATTTATTTATTTTTCACTACCTAAACGGTAGATGTATTTGTCAGCTAAAAAGCCTTTATCCGATGTAGGATACTTTTCTTTGATCTCTTTGTATAGTGCTAATGCTTCTGCATTTTTTCCAGTGGTTTCTGAAAGAAGGGCAGCTCTAAATAAATATTCAGAAGCGTTGCTTTCATCTTCCGAAAAACTTGCCGCTGCTTTTTTATAGTAGTCAATGGCTTCGTCTTTTTTATTAAGCTCAGCACTCGCATCACCAAGAGCACCAATCGCTAACATTTGAATTTGTTTTGCGTCGGTAGAAAAATCTTTTAGGTATTTGATGGCGTTGTTAAAATCGCCCAGTTTTAAATAACTGATGCCAGCATAATAGCCAGCAATATTGGCAGCTTTGGTACCACTGTAATTATTGATAATGTAGAGCACTCCTTTATTAACACCATCTCCATTTAAAACCAAGTTCGAAGAATCCATCGCAAAATATTCTTGTGCCTTAAACATCGCTTCAGATGCTTTTTCTTCTTTTGGTTTAATGATATATTCTTGATACCCAAACCAAGCACCCACGGCAACTAGTATAACCGCTGCTGCTGTTGCAAGCTTCTTGCCGCTATTATTCCAAAAAGCAGATACACCTGCAAGGTCTTCATTGTTTATATTTTTTACTTCGTTTTCAGACATGGTATTTATTTTCTTGTGGTTTTGTAATGTTTGTTAGTCTACAATGAACGGATAATTTTCGTCAAGGTATACATCTTTTAATACTTCGCTATCATCTGGCCATGGGCTTTCTTCGGCAAATTTTACACTCTGCTCTACAATCGCATCAATTTTTTGATCAATGGCTTGTAAGTCTGCTTCTGTGCTATATCCGTTTTCTAAAATAGTTTCACGAACTTTGGTAATTGGGTCTTGATTTTTGTAATCCTCAACTTCTTCCTTCGTTCTATATTTTTGAGGATCTGATACAGAGTGTCCTTTGTATCTGTAGGTTTTCATTTCTAGTAAGGTGGGACCTTCGCCATCTCTGCCTCTTTTTACTGCTCTTGCTACACCTTCGTGAACAAGTTCAGGAATCATGCCATCAATCACATCGGCAGGCATGTCGTATGCGTCTGCTAATTTGTAAATATCGGTTACATTACTAGTGCGCTCAATAGAAGTACCCATGGCGTAATTATTGTTTTCACAAATAAATACCACTGGTAATTTCCAAAGCATAGCAAGGTTAAAAGTTTCATGCAACATACCCTGACGTGCAGCACCATCTCCAAAAAAACAAAGTACCACATTATCCGTACCTTTGTATTTTTCAGCGAAAGCTAAACCGCCAGCAGTTCCAATTTGAGCACCCACAATACCGTGTCCACCAAAAAAGCGGTGTTCGAGGCTAAAAAAGTGCATGCTTCCACCTTTACCCTTTGCACATCCGGTTGCTTTACCATATAATTCAGCCATACAAGCATCGGCAGAAACGCCTTTTGCAAGCGCTAAACCGTGGTCGCGGTAGGCAGTGATAAACGGATCATCGTGCTGGGTAGCGGTCATACAGCCCGCTGCTATTGCTTCCTGGCCAATGTAAGCGTGGAAAAATCCACGAATCTTTCCTGCCATTTTATACATTTCTTCTGATTTGAGCTCAAACTGGCGTATCAACTGCATCAGTTCGTACCAGTAGAGGTAGGTTTCTTTTGAAAATTTAGTAGGCACTAGTCAAAATTTTGAGGGGCAAATATACGGGTTAAACATTAAAAATTTAGGCTTCGTTTAGGAACGGATACTTGTAATCCACAGGGGGATTAAAGGTCTCTTTGATGGTTCTTGCACTCAACCAGCGGTACAAATTAATGAGGCTACCAGCCTTGTCATTGGTACCTGAGGCACGAGCACCCCCAAACGGCTGTTGGCCAACAACAGCTCCGGTAGGCTTGTCGTTGATGTAAAAATTACCTGCGGCATGGCGTAATTTATTGGTAGCCAGCTCCACAGCCGCTCTGTCCTGCGATATGATGGCCCCCGTTAAAGCGTATTTTGACGTGGTGTTAACCAGATCCAGGGTTTTTTCAAAGGCCTCGGCTTTGTAGGTGTAAATGGTTAAAACGGGTCCAAAAATCTCTTCGCACATGGTTACATACTTAGGGTCAGAAACTTCAATAACTGTTGGCTCAACAAAAAAACCGTCTTTTTTGCTGTAATTACCACCCACAAGTATTTTAGCTTTTTTGTCCTTTTTAGCCCTGTCAATATATTTTGCAATGTTGTTAAATGACTTTTCATCAATAACGGCATTTACAAAATTGGAGAAGTCTTCTACGCTACCCATTTTCATGGATTGCACAGCGGCAACTAATTTAGTTTTGATAGCAGGTGCAAGGTTGCTAGGAAGGTATGCCCTTGAAGCAGCGGAACATTTCTGTCCCTGAAATTCAAAAGCACCTCTTGCAAGTGCAGTAACAACGGTATCAACATCTGCAGATTTATGTACCATTACAAAATCTTTACCGCCTGTTTCACCAACAATGCGCGGATATGATTTGTATTTTGGAATATTTTCCCCAATCACTTTCCACATATTATTAAAGACACCGGTAGAACCTGTAAAGTGCACGCCCGCAAAATCGGGGTGTGAGAAACATACCTCACCAATGGTAGGACCGTCTACGTAAATTAAATTGATAACACCATCTGGTAAGCCGGCTTCTTTTAAAATGCGCATAAACATTTGCGCCGAATAAATTTGTGTGTTGGCAGGTTTCCAAACAACGGTATTGCCACACATCGCAGCAGACGTAGGAAGGTTACCACCAATGGCCGTAAAATTAAAAGGGGTAACAGCCAGCACAAATCCTTCTAGTGGGCGCCATTCGAGGCGGTTGTGCATACCCGGTGCGGATGCGGGTTGTTGCTTGTATATCTCACTTAAAAAGTGAACATTAAAACGTAAAAAATCGATGAGCTCACAAGCTGCGTCAATTTCTGCTTGAAAAGCATTTTTACTTTGACCCAGCATGGTGGTACCATTAATATGGTAGCGGTATTTGGTAGCGAGTAAATCGGCAGCTTTTAAAAATATATGAGCTCTATTTTCCCACGACATGGCAGCCCAAGCATCTTTTGCTTTGAGCGCAGCATTCACTGCGTCTATGGCGTGTTTTTTATTCCCTGCATGAAAATGACCAAGTACATGTGCACGCTCGTGTGGCGGATGCATCGATACTTTTTTCCCTGTTCTAACGGCTTTGCCTCCAATATACATAGGTACATCAATGACCTGTTTTTTTAAGGCAGCCAAGGTTTTTTTAAGTGCCGCACGTTCTGGGCTTCCTGGCGCGTAACTTAATACGGGTTCATTGGCGGGTTGCGGATAATGAAATGTTCCAATTGACATAATGCTATCTTTTATAGTTGTCGACTATTTATTATTCTGGTAATAAAACAAATTTTGCTTTATTGGCTTCGTTAAAATATTTATTGGCGAGTGCTTTTGTTGTTGCAACGTCAATTAAATTGATGCGGGCAGGAGCTTGTAAAATTTTAGTAGGATCTGAACCTCTAAAAATTGCTTGCTCTAATTTATAACGCCAGTAGCTATTTTCTTTTACATCATTTTCTAGGCTTCTGGTTTGCTCTGCTTTTACTTTATCTATATTAATTTGTGCTACACCATTTAGTTTGGTTTGCTTGATTTCTTCTTCTACGAGTGCAATTAATTTTTCTACATTTTCTGGGGCACAACCAAATCGAACACTGATACTGTAAGACTTTTTAGGTTCTTTATTAATGCCGCCGCTAATACCTACACCGTATACGCCACCTGCATCTTCACGAAGTGTTTCTCTTAATTTAATACCCATGGCTTTGGTTAATTGATCGAGTTGTAATTCGTCTAATTCGCCAATGCTATTTAAAGTGCCGGTATAAAATAATTGAACGCTTGCTTTTGCTTCTTTTCCTTTTTTTACTGTTTTTGAAATATTACCAGTGGGGTAAGCGGCACCATAATCTTTGTACATTTCGGATGTCCCTGTTGCAGGTAATGACGCTATATAGGTTTCAGTTAATGCTTTAAGGCTATCAAGGTTTACATTCCCTACAAACGTAAATACAAACTGACCTGCATTGCTAAAGCGCTCTTTAAAGATCTCAAAGCTTCTATCTAAATTAAGTTCGTTGAGCATTTCTACAGTGAGTGGTTTGCGTCTTGGGTTATAATTGCCCATTACATAACCAACGGTATCAGAAAACACCGATGCTGGATCGTTGTTTTTATTGGTAAGCTGTACTTTGTACTGCTGTAATATAAATTGGAATATTTGTGCGTCTTTACGAGGCGCTACAAAATAACCATGCAATACTTCTAGTGCTGTTGCTAAATCTTTGGGACTGCTGCTTCCGGTAAAACCTTGCATGTATTCGGCAATGGATGGATTGATACCAAAGTTTTTACCTGCAAACATTTTTTGCATGCTCTGAAAATCAATACTACCCATACCGCCATATGCAGCAACAATCGCAGCGTTGGAAGCATTGATAAAATCGGCATCTGAATATAGTGATGATCCACCCCAGCTAATACCAGAGAATTGAATTTCATCATTTTTAAATGTAGTAGGCTTAACAACCACTTTTGCACCATTTGATAAGGTCCAAACGCGTGTGCCAATGCTGTCGTAAACTTTTTCTGCAACAACTTTACCCGCTACTGGGGATTTTGGTAATAATGGTCCAGAAGCTACTTTGTCTTGGTAAGGGTTTAGTTTAGCTATTGGTTTAGCAAGTATTGCTTTGATGCCTGCTTCCGTTATCAAATTTTCTTTTTCTTTTTCAGGAGCAAGTACTAAAACAGTTTTACCTGGAACAGTTAGCCACTGATTAATAAGTGCGTTTACTTCCTGTAATGCAATGGTAGGAAGGTAGCGTTGGTACATTTCAAATTCTTTTTCGATACCAGGAATAGCTTCACCCTTTAAAAAGTTGCGCACGTATTCTTGTAAAATTTGAACTGATTTTGTTTTGTCTTTTTCTTTAAAAGAATTTTCCATGCGAGAGAGTACGTTTTTAACTGCTCTGTCAAGTTCAGATTGAACAAAGCCATACTGCTTTACTCTTTCGTTTTCGGTTAAGATGGCATTAAACGCCGCATCCATTTCTTTTGCTGTTTTAGGAACAGCTAGAAGGGTAAACGCGTCTTTATCTCCCAAAAATTCGCCGTAGCTGCTGCTCGCAAATAAAAAGGGTGCTTCTGGTTTTTGAGATATTTCATCTAGGCGGCTACTCATCATTTGGTTAAAGAGTTCACGTACCATACCTTGTCTATATTCGCCCTCGGTGGTTGCTTCTTTAACGGCAGGGATCATGTAAAACATTTGAAGCACATTGTATGCCTGCTCAGGATCTGTTAAAACAGAAATACGAGTATCTGTAAAAGTAGGGATGCCAAATTTAGTGCGTGGTTTAGGATTAGCCGGGTTTTTAAGTTTGCCAAAATGTGCTTGAATCATTTTTTCTGTTTCGGCTACATCGATGTCACCTACCACAATTACTGCTTGTAAATTAGGACGGTACCAATCTTTGTAAAATCCAGTAAGCTCACTATACGGTGCTCCATTGATACTTTCTTTGGTACCAATAGGAAGTCTTTTAGCGTATTGAGAACCGTTTAAAATAACTGGGAAGTACTTGTCTCTTAAACGGGCATCTGCACCTCTTCCAAGTCTCCACTCTTCGGTTACAACGCCACGCTCTTTATCTATTTCGGATGGGTCAAAACTTACTTGGTGAGCCCAGTCTTCTAAAACCTGCATGGCTTTTTTATATACCATGGGGCTATCGGTAGGAACTTGTAATTCGTATACCGTTTCATCAAAACTGGTGTATGCATTTAAATCGGCACCAAAGTTTACGCCACTTTTTTCAAGGAAGTCTACGAGTTCTTGCTTTTTAAAATTCTTGGTTCCATTAAAACACATGTGTTCTACAAAATGCGCAAGGCCTCTTTGCTTTTCTGTTTCTAATGTTGAACCAGCGTTTACAACAAGTCTTAACTCGGCTCTATTTTTAGGCTCTACATTTTTTCTGATGTAGTAGGTGAGTCCGTTGGCGAGTTTGCCAATTTTAACTTTTGAATCAACTGGTAATTTTGCATCCGTTGGTTTTTGTGCGGTACTAACATAAAAGGTACCAACCAGTAAGATGAGTAGTAAATGTTTGATGCTTTGTTTCATAATTTATATTTTATCCTGACTAATGAAGCCCCAATGAAAACCCTAATTTTTCAATTAAGCTTTTTGGGAGTGCAGGAATTTTTTTTCTTTCAATTAAATAAGTGGAGAGTCCCGAAAGGTCTCTGTAAATAAAATGTTTGTTAAGGGCGCCTTCCAAATAACCAGCCCCAGATGTGTTGCCCGTACCTACGCGCATGCCAATCATGCGGCGAACCATAATTAAATGTTTATGACGCCAGTTGCTCATGAGATGATCTATCTCAATTAAGGCGTCTAATACCTGGTAAGAATTTTGAAAAATAGGGTAGTCCCTGTAGAGCATTATAAAGAGTGCCGCCTGCATCGCTTTTGGTGAAAATGAGCCTCTTAAACTGGCTAAAATTTCGGGCGTGGAATCGGCCGGAATTTTTTCAAAAAAAACGTAATCAAAATCGTGAATTTTTGATGCTTCGCGGGGCGTTAATCCAGCCAAATAAATACTGCGGTATTCGTCCCAAAATTTGGCGCCAAATTCGTCATTAAAAAATGGCATTCTTTCGAGCCATTCGTTGATGCGCGTTAATAAACTTTTATCAGTTTCGGCAGCAGAAATTTGATTATAATCTGGTTTGTCAAATCCGCCTTCGTCTGTTCTTTTGTAATATTCTTTTTGGTGTCTGTTGTCAATTTCTAAACCAAGTTTTGCTTCGATGAGTCGGAACTGTTTAGACTGAAATCCTGATGAAGGAGTGAGTAAATTTCTGAACGCTAAAAAGTCGAGCGGCGTCATGGTGTCAAGAACGTTAACTTGATCGTTTAGAAGCTGTAAAATTTTTATAATTCGGCGTAATCGATGACGCACCAAATTCATGTCTTCGTCATTGTCGTTGATGGCCGGTTGACCAAAAACATCCAACACATAATCGAGTTCAAAAATGATTTGTTTGAACCAAAGTTCATAGGCCTGATGGATCACAATAAACAACATTTCGTCATGCGCTTTTTCGTGACCGTCCGTGAAACTTACAGGATACTGTGCATCTAAAATTTTGTCTAGATGTAGGTAGTCTGCGTAGTATAAAGCCTTCTTTTCCATAGTGTTAAACCTGGTACAAAGAAAAGCAATTTTTAGCCTGCGCTACCCACAGTTTACCCCCAAAAAGTATTGTATATTTGCGGTATGACGCGCGAACAATTGGTGGCTCAAATTGGAGCTAAAAAATCATATTTATTGGTGGGCTTAGACTCCGAAGTTTCTAAATTGCCAAAGCACTTGCAAGGCAAGCCAGACGCGGTTTTGGCGTTTAATAAACAAATTATTGACGCCACCAAAGATTACTGTGTTGGCTATAAAATTAATACCGCTTTTTACGAGTCTGAAGGGGTAAAAGGGTGGGAAACCATGCAGCAAACACTAGAATATATCCCCAAAAATTTGTTCACAATTGCCGATGCAAAGCGGGGGGATATTGGCAATACTTCGGCCCAATATGCCCGTACTTTTTTTGAAACCATGCAGTTTGACGCGGTTACTGTAGCCCCTTATATGGGTGAAGATAGCGTGCGTCCTTTTCTAGAATATCAAAATAAATGGACCATTGTTTTGGGTTTAACTTCTAATGCAGGAAGCCAAGATTTTGAACAACAAACGCTTGCCAATTCTGGTAAACAATTGTACGAAGTTGTACTTGAAAAAGTTGCTAGTTGGGGTACACCTAACAACCTAATGTTTGTAGTAGGTGCTACCAAGGCAAGTGATTTTGAAGGCATCAGAAATATCATTCCAAATCACTTTTTATTGGTGCCGGGTGTTGGTGCACAAGGGGGTAGTTTAGAAGAAGTTTCTCGCTATGGTGCCACACCTGATTGTGGGTTGTTGGTGGCTGCAAGTAGGGCCATTATTTTTGCAAGTAGCGGTGAAGATTTTGCCCATGCCGCTGCCGAGGCCGCTAAAAATTATGCCAAAGAAATGGCTGGTTATTTGACATTATAATTCAAATTTTTGTAGCAATAAATTTGCCCAAATTTGGTGCATGTTGGCACTGTAATGTAGGCCATCTTGCGCGATCATTTCTGGCGCACAATTTCTGGTTAAATCAGTAATATTTATTAGCTCAATTTCCATGTCTTCGCAGCGCTTTCTTATGACCTCATTAAAGGCGTCAATTTGTGCACTAATTTCTGCTAAAATTAGCCCTGTTTCTTGGGCTTTATTTTGCGCAAAAGGTGTGTGCGCCCAGTCGGGAATCGATAGCACAAAAACACGACTTTTTTGATGCCCATTATACTGCAAAGCTTTGAGTAATAAAAAGGTAAATTCCTGGTCAAATTCTGTGATGGATAAACCACGGTATTGGTTATTGACACCAATTAAAAGGGTGACAAAATCATACTGTTTTTGAAGCAAAGTATGGATCAAATGGGTAGCCAATTCGTTGGTGGTCCAACCTGTTTTTGCCACTATTTCTGGTGCCATAAAACCTGGATGTTTGGCCCTTAATTGCTGTACCAATTGGTATGGAAAACTTTCGTGTAAGGGTACCGATTCTCCAATGGTATAAGAGTCGCCGAGGGCTAAATAAGTGGGGTGCATGGTACCTAAATTAAAATGATTTTAAAATTTCATAAAACCTATACACGTCTTTGAAACTGCAATAAAGAGGTGCCGGTGCTACTCGAATAACACCTGGTTCTCTGTAGTCAACGATAATACCATGGTCTTTCATTTTCTGGTAAATTTCCTTTCCTTTTTCTTCAAAAAATAAGCATAATTGCGCACCACGTTGGTTAGGGTCGGAAGGGGTAATTAGGGTAAAAGAAAGTGAGGTTAATTGTTCCAATAAGAAGGCTAAGTAACCGGTTAGTGCGATGCTTTTACTGCGTAAATTTTGCATGCCAGCATCTTCAAAAATGGTTAAAGATGCTTTTAAGTTTACGGTATTAAATACCTGTGCGGTACTCATATTCCAACCCGATGCAGTGGGTTTTGCAATGAATCCTTTTTCCATTTTAAAGCGGGTTGCTTCATCATTTCCCCACCATCCACCTAGGCGAGGCGTGTCAATATTAGTAGCATGTTTTTCATGTACAAACACACCACCCACGGCACCTGGTCCTGCGTTCAAATACTTATAAGAACACCACACTGCAAAATCTACATTCCATGCGTTTAATTGCATGGGTACATTGCCCGCAACATGGGCCAAATCAAAGGCCGCAATGGCACCCACTTTATGCGCTGCCGCAGTAATGGATTGGATGTCAAAAAGTTGGCCGGTATAATAATTAATACCACCAAAAAGCACCATCGCCAGCGATTCGCCAGCTGCTTCAATGGCCGTTACAATGGCACTATTTTCAATTGTTTTTTTGCCCCCTTCTGGTTTAATTTCAATAATAGCTGTTTCCGGATCAAGGTTAAAATGCTTAACCAGTGTTTCTACGGCGTACTGATCGGAAGGGAAAGCGCCGGCTTCCATGATAATTTTAAAACGGGTAGCAGTAGGTTTGTAAAAACTAAGCATTAAGAGGTGCAAGTTTACAGTTAGTGCATTCATTACTGTAATTTCATTTTCTTTGGCACCCATCATACCCGCCAGGGTAGATCTAGTGTATTCTTGGTAATGAAGCCAAGGATTGGTTCCCCCAAAATAGCCCCCAATGGCTAATTCTCTCCAAGTGGTAAGTTCTGTTTCTATGGCAGCCGCTACGTTTTTTGGCTGTAGCCCAAGTGAGTTTCCACAGAAATAAATGACGTCATTGCCACCATGTTTTGGGAAATGGAACTGCGATTTAAACCTTGCCAGTGGATCATTGGCGTCCATGGTTTCGGCAAATGATGGTGACGCTATATATGAGTTAGAATATTGATACATAATATAAAGTTAACGCC
>CANHHX010000061.1 GCA_947461125.1 Bacteroidota bacterium
GTGCTTGCGTGGTGTCTCTTTGTTGTGCGGTACCCATTGTTGTAACTAGGAGCGCCGCCGCGATAAAATAGTTTTTCATTGGTCGATTTAGTTGTTGAATAATGCTTTAAAGATAGGGCTCACAATAATTCAGTCCTTTATTTTTTAGGGTAACTTGGATAAATGGTAAAAAAAATCAAAAAAATCGGTGAAAAAATGTGGATTTCTTAGCATTAAGCCTCTTATAATGAATCCCTTAGCATTTAATCTTTACGCGCAATGTTATTTTTTGGCAACCAAATTTGGCTATTTCAATAAATTAACTAATTTGTAAGCCCCTAAGGGTTTATTTGAAGAAGTTTTATGTTTAAAACAATATTTTAATTAGCATTGTAGGGACAAATTTTTAAATCGGTTTTAATTATTTAAAAAACAAAAAATCTATCGAATCATGGATCTTACAAAACCAACTGCAACAGCTGCAAAAAGTAATGCAACTGCACAACCTAAAAAGAGCAGTAACTTAGTTGCAACAATCGCTCCAATTGCTTGTATTATTGGCGGTTACCTTATTTGGCGCGTATTATTAGGAAGCGCTTCTAACTTCACAACGCCTGATCCTGATGCTAGCCATTGGTTCTGGCCTAACCACCAAGGACCAAAAGGAACTTTTACAAAAATGTATGAAGGTGGTATCATTGTACCTATCCTTATTGGTTGTTTATTAACGGTATTAACTTTCGTAATTGAAAGATTATTAACTGTTAACAAAGCATCTGGTACTGGAAATATTGCAGAGTTTGTTCGTAAAGTACAATTTCATTTAGCAAACAAAGAGGTTGACAAAGCCTTAGCTGAGTGTGACAAGCAACAAGGTTCTGTGGGTAATGTAATGAAAGCTGGTCTTAAGAAATACAAAGAAATGATTTCTAACACAGAGCTTACTACAGATCAAAAAGTATTAAACATTCAAAAAGAAGTGGAAGAAGCAACAGCGCTTGAACTTCCAATGTTAGAAAAGAACTTAGTATTCTTATCTACTATCGCATCAGTAGCAACCTTATTAGGTCTATTAGGTACTGTAATGGGTATGATCCGTTCATTCTCTAAATTAGGTGATGAAGGTGGTGGAGAAGCTGCTCGTGAATTATCACAAGGTATCTCTGAGGCCCTTTACAATACAGCATTAGGTATCGGTACCTCTGCGGTAGCAATCATCATGTACAACGTATTTACAACGCGTATCGATGCTGTTACTTATGGTATTGATGAGTCTGGTTTCACATTAACACAAAGCTTTGCTGCGAACTACAAATAGTTGTTACAACTGTTATGTAATCCAACAAGTTTTGAATCTTAATCTGAGAACCTTCTAAATTAATTAACAATGGGAAGAGCCAAATTACCACGTAAGAGTACCAACATAGACATGACGGCTATGTGTGATGTGGCGTTCCTTCTATTGTCGTTCTTTATCTTAACAACAAAGTTTAAACCTGCAGAAGCTATCGCAGTTACCACACCAAGTTCTGTGGCAGCAAAAATAGCACCAGACAAAGACGTTGTTTTGATAACAATCGACAAAGACGGAAAAGTGTTTCTTACGATGGATAATGAACAAATTAAAGAAGTAGTGGCCAATACACTCAATACCACCATGAACCTAGGCGTAGACGTAAATGCGTTTAAAAAAGCCGGTTTTTATGGTGCACCATTTAGTGGCCTCGCTTCATTCCTTCAAATCCCCGAAGATAAACGCAAAGGAGACCTGTTACCAGGTATTCCAGTAAAAGATTCTACAGACAATCAATTGAACACTTGGATGCGCGTAATTAAAGATGCGTATATGGGTAAGAAAATGAATCTTTTAGTAAAAGGCGACAATGCTTCAAAGTTCCCTGCATTTAAAGCGGTGATAGATGCTTTCAAAAAGAACGACGAACAGAAGTTCCAAATGGTAACCAATCCAGAAAGTGTTCCAACCGGCTCTGAATTATGGAAACTGACAATGGCGGGAGAGAAGAGAGACGAATAGACAAAATATCATTCACGAAAATTAAATGCTATTATCATGGCAGAAATGGATACATCGAGTGGCGGGGGTCATAAAAAGGGCCCCGGGGTCAAAAAAGGGAAGAAGCTATCTACCCGTGTAGACCTAACACCCATGGTTGACCTGGGTTTCCTACTCATTACATTTTTTATTTTCACCACAACCATGAGTCAGCCAACTGCGCTGAAACTCATGTTGCCAAAGGATGCAGATAAGCCAGAAGAACAAAATAAAGCAAAAGAGTCAGGCGTTATTACCCTTTTATTAGGAAAAGACAATACTGTTTTTTACTACGAAGGTCAACTAGACAATACTGCTTCTAATTTTAAGTCTTCTAACTTTTCTGGAATTCGTGAAGTGTTGCTTGATAAAAAAAGCCGCACCCCCGAAAAAGATTTGGTAGTGGTGTTAAAAGCATCTTCTGAAAGCACGTATAAAAACGTGGTTGATATCTTAGACGAAATGACCATTAACGTATTAAAGCGTTATGCATTAGTTGATATATCTAAGCAAGAAGAAGAGCTCGTTAAAATATCTGTTGCAAACGCTGCACCAGCAAACTAACCATTAAAGAAGAACCGATCATGGACGTAAACAAAATATTAACAGCGGATATCCTCGATATTTTATTTGAGGGTAAAAATAAAGCGTACGGTGCTTATGATTTAAGACGCACCTATGAAAAGCGTGTCAAAATTGCCTTAGCTGGTACGTTTGCCATTTGCCTTCTTTTGTTCGTTGGTTCTATTGTTGCGAATTCATCTTCTAAAAGCAAATCACAAATTATTGTTGAAGACGTTAATTTGGAAAATGTAAAAGAAGAGAAAAAGCCTGAACCACCACCACCGCCACCGCCACCAAAACAAGAGCCTCCGAAAATCGAAATGGCAAAATTCACCCCTCCAAAAATTGTGAAGGATGAAGAAGTAAAGCCTGAAGATGAAATCAAAGAGGTTGAAAAATTGGAAGACACCAAAATTGGTACGATTAACCAAGAAGGTGCTAAAGATGATGGTATTGTGGCTCCTCCAGTAGAAAAAGGTACTGGTACGGTAGAAGCACCAAAAGAAGAAGATTACGATAAGGTATTTACCGTGGTACAAATTCCTGCAGAATTCCCTGGTGGATTACCTGCATGGGCTAAGTACCTAGAGCGTAACCTTAACCGTGATTTACCAGTAGACAACGGAGCACCTCCCGGAAAATACACTGTTATTGTATCATTTATCGTTGATAAAAGCGGCGGTATCTCAGAAGTACAAGCAGAAAATGATCCAGGTTACGGGACCAAAGAAGAAGCGGTTCGTGTAATTAAAAAAGGTCCATCATGGAAACCAGCTGTTCAAAACGGCCGAAACGTAATTTATCGTCACAGACAATCAATTACATTCATGGTTTCTGAAGAATAATTTGATACACTCGTATCTATAAAAAGCCACCGAATTTCGGTGGCTTTTTGTTTTCATTTCGTGTACTTTTGATAAAATTTTAACCAAGTGGCAAGTCATGTAATGGATTGGAACGACACCATCGTAGCACTTGCTACACCTCCTGGAATGGGTGCCATTGGTGTTATTCGGGTAAGTGGTAAACAAACTTTTTCCATTTTAAATAATTTGTTTCCTTCTAAAAATTTATTGGAGCAAGCCTCGCATACGATTGTTGTTGGTTTATTAAAAGACCATAACAAAGTGTTGGATGAAGTGGTCTTGTCTTTATTTAAAGGACCTAAATCCTACACCGGCGAAGATGTGATAGAAATTAGTTGTCACGGTTCTAGTTATATACAGTCTCAAATTATAGCAGCGATAACCGCGCGCGGTGCAAGGCTTGCGAAAGCAGGTGAATTTACACAGCGCGCGTTTTTAAATGGAAAATTAGATTTGGCACAGGCAGAGTCTGTTGCAGATTTAATTGCCAGTAATTCCGAAGCTAGTAAGCGTGCAGCCATTCATACCATGCGCGGTGGATTCTCCACCGATTTAGCAGCACTCCGTGAACAGCTTATTACATTTTCGGCCCTGATAGAATTAGAACTTGATTTTTCGGAAGAAGATGTAGCTTTTGCTGACCGCTCTGCACTGCATAATTTAGTGTCTAATTTACAAACTGCCACAACACAACTCGTAGATTCATTTGCGTTAGGCAATGTGATCAAAAACGGCGTGCAAGTGGCAATTATTGGAAAGCCCAATGCTGGCAAGTCTACACTACTTAATGCGCTTTTAAACGAAAACAGGGCCATTGTAAGTGATATAGCGGGCACTACACGCGATACCATCGAAGAAGTCATTAATATCGATGGTGTACTTTTTAGACTTATTGACACAGCAGGTATTCGCACACAAACCGATGATGTGATTGAGCAGCTTGGTGTTGCTAAAAGTCTCGAAAAAATGAAAGCTGCCGATATCGTAGTATATCTTTTTGATGCACAAACAACAAGTTTACAAGATATTGAAGTAGTTGCAAAAGAACTAACATCCACAGGCATTAAACATGTGTTGGTTGCCAATAAAATAGATAGTATTGATGCTGCTGCAATGGATAGACTTGCAACCATGGAAAGCGTTGTTTGTATTGCAGCAAAAAATAAAACAGCGATTGATACACTCAAAAATGCGCTTGTAAGAAAAGCAGTTGGCGGCGATGTGCAAACCGAGTCTACGGTGGTTACCAATGCTAGACACCATGAAGCGCTCTTAAAACTGCAAGCTTCATTGCAAGATGTATCTGCCGGCTTATCGGCCAAAATCACTGGCGATTTACTCGCTCTCGATATTAGACAGTGCCTCCATTATTTAGGACTTATTACTGGCGAAATCACCAACAACGATCAGCTCGATTATATTTTCTCTAAGTTTTGTATTGGGAAGTAAATTGCTATGATTAAAAAACTTCTTTTTATATTTTTTATCTGCATTTCTTTATTGGCGCGCGCGCAAACGGTGAGCTCCACTCAGTTCATTTATGATACCGCTTCTTTTGCATCCTGTCATGCATCCACCATTGTTGAAACACCCAAAGGTATCTTGGCAGCTTGGTTTGGTGGTAAATTTGAAGGCGACAAAGAAGTGAATATTTATGCAAGTTGGCTGGTAAATAATAAATGGTCTACTCCATTTATTTTAGCAGATGGTTTTATGGGAGATTCAACCAGATATGCTTGTTACAACCCCGTTTTGTTTTTAGCACCCAACCAGGAGCTGCTGTTATTTTATAAAATAGGTCCGAATGTGCAAGGCTGGACGGGTTGGATGAAAAGATCAAGCAATTATGGTGCTACATGGAGCGCGTCAGAAAAGCTACCCGATGGAATATTAGGACCCATTAGAAACCAACCCTATGTAGTAGGTGATACGCTCATTTGCCCTTCGAGTACAGAAAATACTGGATGGAAAGTTCATTTCGAATACACCACAAATAATGGCAAATCTTGGACGAGGGGACCAGACCTAAATGACGCAAACCCCATTACGGGTATACAGCCTGCAATATTGAGACATGGTGATCAACTTTTGCAAGCGCTCACTCGAAGTCAAAATGGAACGGTTAATGAAACCTGGAGTTACAATAATGGCAAAACCTGGGCGCCCTTACAGCAAACGAATTTAATCAATAACAATTCAAGTATTGATGCCATTACATTACAAGATGGCAGACATCTACTAGTATACAATCATTGTAGTGCGCCAAGTAGATCACCTCTTAATGTGGCTATTTCAAAAGATGGAAAAAATTGGGAGCCTTTATTAGTGTTAGAAAAAGAAGTAAGTGCTGAATTTTCTTATCCTTATGTAATTCAAACTGCAGATCAAAAAATTCATATTACGTATACCTGGAAAAGAAAAAAAATAAAGCACGTTGTGTTAACGATTCGGTAAATGCAATTCGGCAATTATTTCACGAACAGCGCTTTCTTTTTCAACTTCATTAAATTCAATACTTCCCTTGTAAATGCTTGCTATTAGCTTAGTAATGGCTATGCCAATACCAAGCCCCTGTTGCTCTGCCACCTCTCTATGGTGTTGTTCAAATAAGAGGTATTTATTGAGTGCAGCCGCAGTAGTATGCATGGTACGATTACTGATACGAATACTTCTTCCTGTTGTATCTTCAAAAATGCGAATACAAATCGGGGTTCCTTTTTCCGAAAATTTGCACGCATTTTCGATTAATTCCTTAACCGCCGTATGAATGAGTTTAGAAAAAAATAAGGCCGGTTTGGGCTCTGTATAATCAAGGTCTTTGACGCGATCAAATTTGTGTAGGAGACTTTTTATTACATCCACAATATGATGCGGATCTGATGCACCTTCTTCTGAGATTTCATTTAATTGTACCGCTTTTTGAAGCGTATAATAGGTATTTATTTTGTCGTAGGTGTTGAGTAAGCGTTCCGCGCTGATATGCAAGTAGCTGCAAAGACTTTGTAATTTTTCATTGTTAAGACTTATTGCATTTTCGGCAATGAGGGTATTAAAATTGATGATTCCATTCATGGGGTTTTTAAATTCGTGACCTACCATGAGTTCGATGGTTTTTTCCAACATCGCTGCTTTTTGGCTTTGAAGTTGATTTAACTTTTCGTGCTTTAAAAGTCTAGTTTCTATGGCAATTAATAAATCTTTACTTTTAAAAGGCTTGTGCAGGTAGTCGTCGGCGCCTAAATTCATGCCGGTTCGAAAATCGTTGGATTGCACTTTGGCTGTTAAAAAAATAAAGGGGGTAACAAAGCTTGGGTCTTTTTTGAGTGCGGAGAGTAACGAAAATCCATCCATCTCGGGCATCATAATATCGCATATGATTAAATCATAGGGATTGTGCATCAGTTCTTTGATGCCGGCAGCACCATTTGCAATCGGTGTTACGGCGTAGCCCGCCATTTCTACAATTTCTTGAATCGATTCTCTAATGTCTTGTTCGTCTTCAATCACTAATATATTTTTCATTCAAATCGGTTGTAAGGGAAACTAATTAACATCGCTGTTCCTTTATGGATACTACTTTTAATGTGTATTTGACCTAAGTGCTGCTGCACGAGGTAATGCACAAGCATTAGGCCTAATCCTGTCCCCTCAATATTTCCAACATTACTACCTCTCACAAAAGCAGTAAATATTTCACGTTTATATTTTTCTGGCATGCCAATTCCCTCGTCCACTACAAGCAGGGTCCACTTCTTTTTTTCAAATCTAATTTGCGCTTTTGGAGCTGTTTTACCTTGCGAATATTTAAATGCGTTTGACAACAAATTTTCAAATATCATTTGTAGCATACTGCTATCGGCAATTTGCATTTTACGTGTACCTTTTGTTGACACTAGTAAATTTCTACCGTCTTTATATGGCATAAAGGATTCAGCGGCCACTTTATGTAAAATTGATCCCACATTTGAGCTACTCAATTGCAAGGCTAGATTCCCTGATTCAATTTTACTAATGAGTAAAAAGTCGGTAAGTAGCTTCGTCATTTTATCTACTTGGTTGGTAATTCTGGTCAGATATTTTGAGGCTGGAATGGGTGTTTTTTGAAATTGATTGGCCACTTGCATTTCCAAAATCTCGGCGCTTGATAAAATAATGGATAGCGGCGTTCTTAATTCGTGTGAAACCAGGTTGATAAAATTTGACTTTAATTGACTCAACCTGCGCGCAGCGCGTTCCGCTTTTTTATGTTCCTGCTCTGCTCTAATGATATCATTGATATTGGTAAAAAATATAGCTATATGCAGCTTGTTGGTATTGTAATCGGTAAATTTTGTAAAATGATAATTCAGCCTCACTTTATTTTTTTGTGTATCTAGGAGCCAGGCTACTTTATTTGAATGGGCATACTGTTCTGTGGCAGCATAGGATGCGAAATTCTTTAAAAAATAACCCCCGCTACTTTTAATGATGTTACCAATGTTTTTTGAATGAATGCCTGCCGTTTGTTTCCACATGGGATTAGCGTAGGTTAACTGCCCATCGTGGGTGCAAACAACAACGAGTTGTTCCATGGCGTCAATTAAATGCCGGAAATCTTTTTCGCGCTCTATTTGTAATTTTTCACGGTTTCGAATATTCGTAATATTGATACCGTAGCCAATTACAAAATCGTGATGCCCATGCTGGTCCCTTACCGGGAAAAATTTTCGAAGATTGAATACTTGTTCGCCCTCTTTATTCTTATTGATCTCTTCAAATTCAACTTGCACTCCCTCTGCTAAGGCTTCTGTGAAATAAGATCTTCGATTTATGGCAAGCTCGATGGGTTTTTTAAATGCGGCGCAGTAGGCGAAATCGTCTTTGCCAATAATCCAACTTCTAGCATCTCCTGCGGAGAGCGCTAGTTTGTTTACATATAAATACTTGTGGTCTGTATCAAAAATGGCAATGTCGGCGGGGATATTGAAAAGCAGCTGCTTAAAAAAATCATTTTCTTGTTGTAGTGTATGTATCAAATTCATTTGATCCCCCATGGTTATTTGATTTTTAATTGTTGTTGTTCTATCACTTCATTTGCTGTGCTTGTTAATGTTGCCAGTAATTTATTTTTATCGATGGGCTTTTGGATATAGCCACTAATATTGGACGCGTCTTCTTTTTTTATAAAATGCTCGTAACTCGAAGCGCTAATAACGATAATACGTGTAAAGGGATACATTTCTTTGTTGTTTTTCACAGCTTTTATAACCGCGTATCCATCCATTATAGGCATATTGAGGTCAAGTAGCACTATGGTTGGAATATTTTTACCCAGGTTTAATTGCCGCATCGCTTCCTCTCCGTTAACAGCATCGGCGGTGATACAATCAAAAGATTGCAGCAAAAAATGAAGTAAAGCTCTATTTACTTCGTCGTCATCTACTATGAGTAACCTGCATTTTGAAACCTTCAAAGGCATATCTTAACAAGCTAGCATTTTAGTTGTCAATCGCCCGTTTTGCCCCCTTATTTAGCCCATGTATTTCCCGCAATTTTTTTTAGACAGCTTCCCTTTAAAGACATAAATTAGCTCAGGTATTCCCTATATATACGCTAAACCCTTGTTATGCAAATACTTAAATCCATCATTCTAACTTCTGTTTTATGTGCTTTTATAACAGCGCCCATGATAGCTCAAACCAAAAAAGGAGGAAATTGGACCTCACTTTTTAATGGGAAAGACTTAACCGGTTGGAAGCAGTTGAATGGTAAGGCCAAATACGAAGTGATTAATGGAGAGATTGTCGGTTCCACTGTTTTAGGAGAGCCCAATTCTTTTTTGGTAACAGAAAAAACCTTTGGAGATTTTATTTTAGAACTAGAATTCAAATTAGACGACATGATGAATTCTGGTATTCAATTTAGAAGTGAAAGTAAACCGGAATATTTAAATGGCAGGGTGCATGGGTATCAATACGAAATTGATCCTTCCCCAAGGGCTTGGACAGCGGGCATATATGATGAGGGTCGCAGAGATTGGTTGTACCCGGTGTCGTATAACGAGCCAGCTAAAACGCTCTTTAAATTTCAGGCATGGAACACATGCCGTATCGAATGCATTGGAAATACCATCCGAACTTTTTTAAATGGCAAACCGGTAGCTAGCTTAGTGGATGATCTAACACCAGCTGGTTTTATTGCACTTCAAGTGCACTCTATTGGTAAGCCTGAAGAAGCAAATAAAAAAATTAGATGGAGAAATATTAAAATTCAAACAAGCAATTTACAGGCCACACAACTCGATCCCATATTTGTAGTAAACCTACTACCCAATCATGTGTCGGAGCAAGAAAAAATGCAAGGGGTGCATTTATTATTTGATGGTAAAACGACAAACGGATGGAGAGGCGCTTATAAAGCAGGTTTTCCGGACAAGGGTTGGAGTGCAAAGGATGGTATTTTAACGGTACAATCTTCTAATGGTGCAGAGTCTACCAATGGTGGGGATATTGTATCCGAAAAAGAGTATGATGCATTTATTTTTCAGTTTGATTTTAAATTAACAGCTGGTGCCAATAGTGGCGTAAAATATTTTGTTACAGAAAAAGAAAACAATGCGGGTTCCGCCATTGGGTTAGAATATCAAATACTGGATGATGCGCTCCATCCAGATGCTAAATTAGGTTCGATTGGAAATAGAACATTAGGATCACTCTATGATTTAATACCTGCTGTTAAAGAAAACCGCGCCCGCCGTAAAATTGGCGAATGGAATAGGGGCATGATTAAAGTAACAAAAGATGGAACCGTATCGCATTATTTAAACGGCTGGAAAATGCTCGAATACAAAAGAGGCGAGCAATATTTTTATGCACTGGTGGCAAAAAGTAAATATGCCAACTGGCCTAATTTTGGTATGGCACCCAAAGGTCGTTTGCTACTACAAGACCATGGTAACGAAGTATCATTTAGGAGTTTAAAAATACAAGTATTAGAGTAATTCTAGGCGCTACTTTGATGCCACGAAATGGAAAGTGACTTTTCGGAGGCAGGTATTTTAGTTTGCATCGCGCTAAGTAATAATGCTACTGTTTCTTTTGCAGCGGATCTGCCACAATACTTCGCATACGAAATAGTAGCGGGTAATAAGCTAGGTAAATCCGTTTCACTCATGCCAAACAAATCGACCCTAGACTCGCCAATTTGTGAAGCCTGCCATGCACCAAGAAGTAGTGCGTCATTCATGCAAAAAATAGCGTCGTATTTTTTTTGAGTTACTGCTAATTTACAAAGCGAAAAAGCCTCCGAAGAACTAGCGGCGTACTCCACACTAACATTATTTTCGTGCGCTGATACTTTATCTATAAAAGCATTTAAAATCAGTTCTGTTCTATGCGATGGACTTGCGTCAAAAATCGCTAAAATTTGACGCTTTTTTTTCTCTACTATTTTTTGTGCAACCAAATTGGCTACTGCTTCAATATCTTCTTTAAAATAATGCACCCCTGTACTTGGCAGGGTTCCACCAACAACAATAACAGGAATACCCAATTCTTTTATTTTTTTAAATTTTGGGTTGGGTGGTTGCAGTGGGTCTTGACATATAATAATGCCGTGTACTTTATTTTGTTTACAAAATTTTATTTGAGCAGTCGTACTAACTGTATTATTGGTAAGAGGCAACACCAGTAAACTATAATCTGCATTTTCCGCTAACTGATTGGCCGTATGTATGAAATCTTGAAAAAAAGTCGAAGGAGTAACGGGTATAAAGAGGGCTATAAAATGACTACTTCTAATGGCGTTATACACCGTGTTGGGGTTTGGAGAATAATTCAACTTTGCAGCCGCCGATAAAACTTTTTTTCTAGTTTGCACCGAAATATCTGGATGCCCTTTAAGGGCTCTTGATACCGTTGAAATGCTAAGCCCTAGTGTAGTAGCTATTTTATGTAGCGTAGTGTCTGACATAATTAAAATTAGTTACTTTTGGCCTAATCTATCATAAATATGCAGCATTCATTTAGTTACGAGAAAAATAAAGTGATTCAGGGTGTACGTTATCATTTCGTGCAAGATAGGGCCATAAAAATTTTAGTGATTTTAATCAATGTGTTTGCGATTGTATCTGCGGCACTTTTTTATTCAAAAAAAATTAGACCAGAACCTTTTTTATTGGGGTCGGTATTGTGGCTCGTAATGATGGTTACTTTTTGGTACATCATGCCACATACTATCTATAAAAAATCGGCAACCTTTAAAGATCAATTTACGATTGAATTTACCGATGCACAGATTACGCTCTCAAACGATAGAGGATCGGTGCACTGGAATTGGGAAAAATTTTCAAAGTTTTTTGAAAGCCCGCATTTTTTCCATTTGTACTTTGATGCCAAATCTTTTTTTATAGTGCCCAAAGAAGGAATGCTCGAAGACATGCGTCATGAACTAAGGGGGCTACTCAATAAAAAAATTGGAGCCTAGGCTTTATAAGGCTTTTTGCATTTCATAGTGCGGGATGGTTACTTCTTCAAATTCATCTCCAACAATCTGGTAGCCTAATTTTTCGTAAAATCCTACTGCCGACTTTCGCGCGTGCATATGCATTGTTTTATATCCTCTATCACGTGCAATGTTTTCGGCAAAATTCATAATCACCCTGCCAATTCCTTTGCGCTGCAAACCCGATAAAACGGCCATTTGACGCAAACGGATGTTCGTTTTATCGTCGGGGGTTAAAATGCAGCAACCTTCGATATCCTCCTCCTCAAAAAAACCAATTAAAATATCCTCTTTTTCTTTGTCTAAATCGGCTTGATTAAAGGTGAGACCAAGAGGATTACGCAGTATTTGGAACCTTAATTCAACCATTTTTTGGTAAGAAGGCGAACCAAATTCAATTATTTTTAGTGACATAAGAGGCGCTTTAACTACAATATAGGCATGATTTTCATGATTTTAGACGCTAGATCTACTTTTGTGCATAATTGAGCTGCGGGGCTGTGGAAACAAAAATGCCCGAAAAGATTGCTTATTTAACAAAAAGTATATTTTTGCGCCGTAAACAAAACTTTTTACAATGTCAGACATCGCAACAAGAGTTAAGAAAATCATCGTTGACAA
>CANHHX010000062.1 GCA_947461125.1 Bacteroidota bacterium
AATAGTCTTTTTGATTTACTATTTCGCTGGAGTAAAGGAGTTACAAATATTTATTTTATTCAATGGATTATCATTTTATGGAGTATCGCATTTTTTGGAATTAACAGTAGCTCATTCATAAGTACTATTTTGTTGATTTTGATTTTCACAGGTATTTCACATTTTACAAACGAATTTATCATACAGCGACAGAAAAATAAGTAAATGTGGAGAAGTTCAACACTTCAACTTCCTAATTGTCACATACTCAATCATCGCATTATAGTTGCATCTTTCGTTGAAAAGGGGAGCAAAAATGCACAAGGCGACAGAAATGTCGCCTTTTTCTTTGTCCGTCAGTTAGTTAGACTAGTTGCATCTTTTCTTATATTTACAGTATGAAAAACTTATTATTTGCAACCGCTCTGATATTTTTATCAGTATCCTCAATAGCGCAAATAAATCAATTTGAAAATGGCCTATAAATAAGAACTTTATTTCGAATATTAACGAGTTATCTGCCATTTTTGTGAACCTTCGTTGAAAAGACTATTTATGAAATTTAATCTACTTTTATTAATATCTTTTCTAATTATTTCAAACGTTTCGTTTGGACAAATTGATTCAATGTATACTTCCGAGTATATGAGCAGAAGTACCAAATTTGCGTGGACAACTTTTGGTGGTGACTTTTTAATGTTAGGCGGCGGGAGTAATTCTTTTTCAAATAATGGAATTGCTCGGCAAGTTGACTTCAGCCCAACTTTTATTCCACGTTTGACAATTGGGGGTATTCATTTTTGGGGGCACGCAGACTTCTATGTGAATTTTCCACTTTCTTTTTTGGCATTTCAACAAAAATCAACTGAATTGAAAAATTTAGAATATCGACAAGGTATTGAGACAGGGTTGAAAATTTATCCGTTAGCCCTAAGACAAGGAAAAGTTAGACCTTACATTGGTGGAAGTTTTAGATTATTAAGTTTCAAACAAGAATTGAAGGGGGCAAACTTTCAATATGGTGGAACAGAATTTCAAAAGATGATTTTTCCTGTACAAGTTGGGCTTTCGTATGTTTCAAGTAAATACATATTTAATTTTGGATTAAACTATCAGACACTCCAAAACATAGATAATTATATCACACAAAAGGATATAGAAAAAGTTCAACTTAATCCGATATCTTTTCAATTAGGTATAACACGGTATATTGACACAGACCAAAGTATCAGAACTCAAAAAGGAGTTGAACAGGAGAATTTGAAATACAAAATATTAGAACAAGATAAGCGATTGAGCGGTTGGTATTGGGGTTTGGGTCCTTCTGCAGGGTTGCAAATGAGCAAATCTTCGTATTTAAAAGGACATTATCCTCATTTGTATGATAATTTTATAGGTGGGATTATGCCTGATATAACTTTTGGTCGGTTTTTTAATAAACCAGATATGAATGTTGGATTCTCTTATCGAACATTAGGTTCTACACTACAAGGCTTTGATGACAAAATTAGCATTCGCAGACATTCTATTATGTTGGAATCGTACAAAAATTTATTTAATTGGCTTGGTTTTGTTCCATTTGCAGGAATAACTGCTTCCATTGAAAATCTTAATGTGAAAGTTAACGGACAAAAATATAGTGAGACAAAGCCTGCCGTTGGTTTTATATTTGGATGGGACATTAGAGTTACGAAAACAGGTACAAGTCTTTTAAGAACTAATTTGCGCTGGACACCCAACCTACACATTGCTATTGACAACAAGAAAATGATGTTTGACAATCTCGAGTTTAATTTTATTCAATGGGTACAATTTATAGGACGAAAAAACGTGTATCGAAAACATCATTAAATTTAAAAACATAGAAATAATAAATACAGCACACAACAGAAGTTTGGCAAAAGTGGCGGTTCAGTACTCCGTATACACATTTTTTGAAAATTCTGAAGGTAATGTAGCAAGTAACTATAAATCTAAAAAGATGCCTTTTGCAAAATTTCATAAAGTTCAACCCTTTAATTTCCTGATTGCTACATACTCAGTCATCCTATTATAGTTGCATCTTTCGTCTGTAAGGGGAGCAAGAGTGCACAAGGCGACAGAAATGTCGCCTTTTTTGTTGTCTATTAGAGAGTTAGGTGTGCTGCATCTTTTTAAGAAGTTACATAACCTAAATTCTCTAACCTGTCACCTATATGACGTGTAGAAGTCGTTTTTGCTGCCGTTTATTCCTTATACATTTGTAAAATGAAAATAGGAGAACACATAAAAGAAATCAGAATTTCAAAGGGGGTTACTCAAACAGAACTATCTGAAAAGAGTGGTATTGCTGTAAGAACCATTCAAAGGATTGAGAATAGTGAGGTAACCCCAAGTATTTACTCTCTAAATGCTATCGGCGCAGCTTTAGATGTAAAATTGAATGAATTTCCAACGGGACCTAATGATGGTAAATTTGAATTCAAAATTGTCATTTCCAACTTTAGTAACCTTTTTGTAGATATTAAAACTTTAATTAAAAGAAACTGGAAAACATTATTGGTGCTTATCATCTTGGTATTTGGCAGTCTATTTTACAAAGATTTAAAATCATTGTTTGTTGTACCAAATGACAATTCTATCATTTCTGTTTCTACTATCAACTGTGGCACTAAAAATGAATGCGATATTGAGCTTGTCAAAAAAGACATTAAGGGTAAGATATTATGGAAGCGTATCATTGGAGGGACAAGTTATGATAAGGCAAGTCAGGTGATTAGAACTAAAGACGGCAATTACATTGTAATTGGGTCTACAAGCTCTTTTGGGAAAGGGAATTATGATGTATTAATAGTAAAAGTTAGTTCTCAAGGAGAAACTCTTTGGCAAAAAACCTATGGGGAATTCTTGAACGATTATGGATTAAGAATTGCTGCAGTCGAGGATAATTTATACCAAATTGAGGGAACGAAACAAATTTGTAAAACAGTAAATGTATCCAATGACTGTTATGACCAAGAGTGGTTATTTAAGATTGACGAAAGTGGTCTTGTTAAATAATTTCCTGATAGTTATGAACTCAATCATAGCATTATAGTTGCATCTTTCTAGGAAAAGGGGAGCTGATATAAAAGTAAAAGGGTTATACTTGTATAGTGTAACCCTTTTTTGATTTTATGAATATATTTTATACTTGCCTTCTAATATTACTCTCTTTAAACTTGAATGGGCAGTCAGTTCAAAATAAGAATTGGGAGTACTCTAAGGTTGTCTATAATTCTTCAGCCAAGAATAAAATAATTATTACCAATAGTTTACCTAAGGGAGGGGGAATCGTTTCCTATAAAGGAAAAGAGTACAACTATTTTATTTTTTGGACTAATATACGTAATGAAGCATTATTACCTCTGGATTTAAAAATTAAATTCCCGACAGTCATTACTTTTAAATCTAAAGAATCGTACGCTAAAGTTGCCTTAACAAAGGCAAATATGACAATTGACAAAGTGCAAGAGTTCGACTATGGTCTTACGGGCAAACTAGCTCTTTTAACTAATGAATCAAATCAATTAAAGGATTTGAACAATAGAATTTCACCTTTCAAAAATTATTTATTTTACAGTGCAATTTTCATCCATAAAACAAAGTGGCCAGTTAGGGCAGAATATATCATAAAAGATAAAAAACTATTTTACAAGATTACAGCCGGTAAAGATGTTGTAATGGTTCCCTGCGGTAGTCTTGATTTTAAAAATTGATTATTGCTAACAGGAAATCAAGAAATGAAACTCCTTCAAAAATATACGAAGTTTAACCCTTCAATTTCCTAATTGTAACATACTCAATCATCGCATTATAGCTGCATCTTTCGTCGAAAAGGGGAGCACTCAAGAAAAGACTTGCATTTTGCAGGGTTTTTTTATTGTCCAACAGTGAGTTATGGGGGACTTTAAAAAAATTATTCAGAAGTTAAATTTTCAATATCATTTAAATCTTTACTTCTGCCAGCTGCTTTTTTTGCTTCTATTAAATTTTGTAGATGTATAATCCTTACCGGAGTATCATTTATCTGTTCAATAGTTGCATTTTCATAAGTATTTTTAAAATCTAAACCTTTTACGGCTGTCATTATTTCAATAGCATAAGGCGGTTTGCCAAAAGCAAAAACATCAAAATTGTCTGAAAAAAAATCTTCTTCCTTAATTGCCTTTGTTGGTAGGCCAAATGCAATTATTACTTTTTGCAGTTTAATAAAATTTTCAACCGTTTTATTAACCCATATATCAATATCTCCCGTTGATCTGCTATACCCTCTAATAATAACAGCATAACCTCCGACAACTATGTATTCAACTTCATTTTGATTTAGGTAATCTATGAAGTCTTTAAAATCGTCATTAAAAATATTCATTATGAAGTTCTTTTGTAAGATGTTATTATTTGTCGATCTACTTTTTGTTTGACAAATTCTTTTGTATTAAATGAGGTTTCAATCATAATAACTGAGGCGGCTAATTTTTCCTCTAAGGTTTTATCTAACCAAAATTGATAATCAATGTTGCCATCTTTAGACATATTTCTTGATGTAAAAGTATCAACATCAACAAAAACTCTTTTCATAGCATTCAATATTTATTATAAAGATAATTAAAATTAATAACCATAGGACAATAATACCTCAGCTGGGGTATTGGTGCGAAAGAGGAGCCACACTGGACAAGCTATCAGATGTTATGGCCTTTTCTTTGTCTGTCAGTTAGTTCGGGGTGTTGTATATTTGTGTATGAAAAATGTAATGGTTCTATTATTGAGTATTTTTATTTACTCAAGTGCATTAGCGCAAAATCAAATTCAAAAGTCGGCGGCTATTACTAAAAATGAACTCTTTAATAAGATAGCCAATCTTGATAGTTTATTATTTGCAGCATATAATTCGAAGAATCTGGATTTGATGAAAAACTTTTTCACCAGTGACCTTGAGTGGTATCAAGATAATGGTGGACTTATTGGTTTTGAAAAAGTATTTGAAAATTTTAATTCTATTTTGAATAGAGATTATGACCTTAAAAAAAGTTTAATCAAAGAAAGTTTAGAGGTTCATCTAATAGAAGGTTATGGGGCAATAGAAATTGGTATGCACCAATTTAAACACATTGAAAATGGCAAACTCGAAATTGGAACCTTCAAATTTTTAATGATTTGGAAGAATGACAATGAGAATTGGAAAATTTCAAGAGTAGTCGGCTATGACCATTAGGATGAACCGTCAATTTCATTATTATAATATACTCAATCACCCAATTATAGTTGCATCTTTTCTTAACAATAGAAACTTGTTTTTATTTCGTGTTTAAGTGGGCCAGTTTTGACTTCAATACATCAAAATGATGCGATGTATGAAAGGACGTGAAGCTAGCGAGTTCTCCTAATGATATTTTTCCTAAGATAGGATGAGGTAACCTATAACTATTTAACTCATGTGGAGTATGGTTATTTAATTTATCGATAAACGATTTATTCAATGACGCATACTTTTGAATCAAACTATCTTTTTCATTATGTGAAACTGGTTTTGGAATATAAATTGTTGGAGCTTTTGCGCCACCTTCTAATGCATTTTTATATACCTGGCGGAGATCTTCAAAAGAACGACTCTCTTTTTTATTGATACCAAACACTAAACGTAAAATTGGTTTTGGTAATGTAAAACCGATATTGACTATTTGAAGTACTTTAATTAAGTGTACTAAATCTTGACCCGCAGACCATTTATCATTTACATTAAATTCAAATTCATCTTTATTTAAATCCTTCACTAGTTCAATAAATTGAGCTGTATTATCATCAAGCGATTTTATTAAGGTTGTTTTATCCATTGTTCACTTTCTATTTAATGAATTGATAGGTTTATTAAGGTTTACCGAAATTAAAAAAATATTTTTAATTTCGGAATCAATATGATAATACATACAACAATGCCTGAAAGGTTAAGACCTTTTTTTATTAAAGAGTTAGAAATTGCGGGTAAATATTTCAAAGTGAACGAATTCAGATTAAGCTGGTATCATCTTGAGCGTGCCCATATCCTTGGCCAACCTTATCCATATCATCATACGCTGGTTCATTGGAAAATGTTACTCTTGGGAATCAAAATAAAGGATGTAAGAGAGATAATTGGTCAAATCCCCCGCTTACTAGTGGGAGGTGTTAAATCGTTTGTAGGAGAAATTCCAGTTGGAAATACCGGAGGGTCAAATGTGCCACCACTTAGAAGTTTAGAGATACCTGCAGAATTGAAAAGAATTATTGAGGAGAACAAGTAAACCTTTTGTATGTATTATTGACCAATGACAGGCAAAATGACGTCCAAATGACGCCTATATGTCATTCATTTATTCATTAACTCATATCATATTTGCAAAATGGAACTTGGGGAAAGATTAAAAGAGCTTAGAACAGGTTTAAATTATTCTCAAAAAGAACTTTCTGAAAAATCAGGTTTAACGCTCAGGACAATTCAAAGAATCGAAAACAATGAGGTAAAACCTAGCCTTTATTCATTAAAAGTAATTGGAGAAGCCTTGAAAACCGATCTTTCTGAATACGTCAAAAAATCTGATACCAAACCCTATGAATTTAATTTAACCCTTAAAATCACAGATATGAATCAATTTTTTAATGACTTAAAAGTTTTAGTAAAAACCCATTGGAAAACAATCTTCCTGATTGTTTTGGTAATTTGGCTTATCACAAGTTATGATGATATTAAAGCAGGTATTATAGAAGGTTGGCGTGGAAAGTAAGTTTTTCTTTAATTAACTTTAATGAAAAATCTGAAAACAGAATGATTAACTACAATAATAAGTCATTTCGACCTATTCAAAATACGGATAACGGGGAAACAACTTCAGATACCCTGTTTCATTACAAGCAAGAAGGCAATATTATTTCTTCTGAATATAAAGGTGGTAAAATTATTTATGGCCACTTGATTGGATTGGTTGATGAGGAGGGGTGTATCGAAATGTGTGATCATCAAATCAATATCAACAATCAAATAATGACAGGTAAGTGCTATTCAAAACCAGAGATATTGGTTGATGGAAAAATTCGTTTACACGAAACTTGGCAATGGACTTCTGGAGATTTCTCATCCGGTACTTCAATAATTGAAGAAATTTAAAACTTTAATTTCCAGATTTTCTATCTGTGATATTAGTCACACGTTTAACCGATGCAATATTTGAATTTTATCAATCAATTGGGATTCTAAAATCCGATTGATTGATTTAATAATGAATAATACTGTCCAACTTGGCTTAAAACAAAACTGGCGACAATTCACCCTTTTGGTAATTGTAAATGCATTTGTTGGGGGTATGATTGGCATGGAACGCTCTATTTTTCCTCAGTTCGCCTCGTTAGAATTTGGGATTGATTCAAAAATAGCTATACTATCTTTCATAACAGCTTTTGGAATAAGTAAGGCCATCACAAATTATTTTACAGGAAAATTTGCTAATAAATATGGTCGAAAAAATTTATTGTTGTTTGGCTGGCTAGTAGCAATTCCTGTTCCGTTTTTACTTATATATGCACCAAACTGGAATTGGGTAATTTTTGCCAATGTACTTTTAGGCATCAGTCAGGGCCTTACTTGGAGTAGCACAGTGGTTATGAAAATTGATCTTTTGGGCCAAAAAAATCGTGGCTTTGCAATGGGATTGAACGAATTTGCAGGATATTTTTCGGTGGGGGTTGTTGCTTTTTTAACGGGCTATGTTGCAAATAAATATGGAGTCACGCCGTATCCATTTTACATAGGTGTTTTTATTTCTATTGTTGGATTTTTATTATCAGCCTTTTGGGTAAAGGATACAAGGTTGTTTGTGCAAAAAGAAACCGATACCAATTTCACATCAAAACTTGACAATGTATTTATAGAAACAACGTTTAAAAATAAAACGCTGAGTTCTGTAACACAGGCGGGGTTGATTAATAATTTAAATGACGGTATGATTTGGGGGCTGCTTCCAATAGTACTGTTATCACTACATTTTAACAATTCGCAAATTGGTATTATAACAGCTACTTATCCGGCAGTTTGGGGTATAGGACAACTATTTACTGGAAAAATGTCTGATCACTATTCAAAAAAACAAATGCTTTTTTTGGGAATGTTGTTACAGGGTGTTGCCATTTTGTTTATTCCCTTTACAACGAACTTTTATGATTTGATTTTCATTGCTGTTATTTTAGGAGTAGGAACAGCACTCGTGTATCCAACATTTTTGTCAACCATTGCTCAGGTAACAAGCCCAAACCAGAGAGCTGAGAGTATTGGTGTATTTAGACTTTGGAGAGACCTTGGTTATGCAATTGGTGCTGTTATATCAGGTATTACAGCAGATTTATTTGGTGTTGAGTATGCTATATTTTTAATAAGCGGACTTACAATTTTATCTTCGCTTATTATTAAATTCCGAATGCCAGAAATAAAATAATCATTTTCCTGAAAAAGGGTATTAATAAAAAAATTCTTTGATACTTATGGAGTATACCCTAATTTTGTATTTTTGGTGAAACTAATTTTTATGAAAACTCCATTTAATAAGGTTCTTTACATTGGATTTTTACTCATAGGACTGTATCAAGCATTTTTTTCAAAAGATTATATGCAAGCAGCAGCGTCTCTCGGGATTGGAATGGCATTTGATCCATTCAATCCAGAACAAAAATGGAATGAAAGACCTACTTGGCAAAAAGCTGTGTTGATCATTCACCTGGCTTTTGTTGCTGCCATGTTTGGATTTGGCATTGGTTTGAATGACAAGTAGTACACCGTAACCAACACCCTTTAAATATCAAATCTTATCCCTTGTGCGAGTGGCATTGAACTGCCGTAATTGATGGTATTGGTTTGTCTGCGCATATACGCTTTCCATGCATCGGATCCGCTTTCTCTACCGCCTCCCGTTTCTTTCTCCCCACCAAATGCGCCACCAATTTCTGCACCCGACGTGCCAATATTTACATTAGCAATTCCACAATCTGACCCTGCAACACTGAGGAAACGTTCTGCTTCTGTCAACTGGTTGGTAAATATCGAAGAGGAAAGTCCTTGCGGCACATTATTGTGCATCGATATTGCTTCTTCCAGATTTTTATATTTCAAGATGTATAAAATAGGGGCAAATGTTTCCTGCAACACAATATCTGTTTGATCATGCATTTCAATAATACATGGATTTACATAACAGCCAGATGTAAAATCTTTTCCTTCTAATACTTCACCTCCACATAGTAGTTGGCCACCTTGTTTTTTAGCGTCCTCAATTGCTTTTACAAATGCATTAACGGCTTGCCCATCAATTAATGGACCAACATGATTGCTTGTATCAAGTGGATTACCAACTTTGATTTGCGCATATGCTTTTTTTAATTTCTCTTTCACTGCATCATATATATTTTCATGTACAATGAGGCGCCGAGTTGTTGTGCATCGTTGGCCAGCAGTTCCAACAGCTCCAAATACAATAGACGGAACTGCTAAATCTAAAGAAGCATCGGGTGAAATAATCATGGCGTTATTGCCTCCTAATTCAAGTAATGATTTACCCAGCCTGCCCGCAACAGCCACAGCTACTGATTTACCCATGCGTGTAGATCCTGTTGCTGAAACTAGTGCGACGCGTTTATCTTCGGCCATCCACTTTCCTGTTTCCGCATCCCCAATTACCAAACAGGATACACCTTCTGGCACATTGTTTTTTGCAAAAACTTCTGCAATAATTTTTTGGCAAGCCACCGCTGATAAAGGTGTTTTTTCTGATGGCTTCCAAATACATACATCTCCACAAACCCATGCTAGCATTGTGTTCCAGGCCCATACGGCAACAGGGAAATTAAATGCAGAAATGATGCCTACAAGTCCCAATGGGTGATATTGCTCGTACATTCTATGTTGCGGACGTTCAGAATGCATGGTTAATCCGTAAAGTTGACGCGATAGTCCCACAGCAAAGTCGCATATGTCAATCATTTCTTGTACCTCTCCCCATCCTTCCTGTAAACTTTTTCCCATTTCATAACTCACAAGTTTACCTAGTGCATCTTTATGACTTCTGAGTGCATCACCTATTTGCCTAACAATCTCACCTCTTTTTGGTGCAGGCATGGTAGACCAAGTTTTAAATGCTAGTTCCGCCTGATGAATTACTTTATCGTAATCTTCTCTTGTAGCGAGGCGGACAGTACCAATAATTTTTCCGTCAACAGGAGATATGGATTCAATTTGATTGCTTTTACCTTCCCACGCAATGCTACCAGTTGAAATACCATTTATCTTATCTGATAAGCCTAATTCTTTTATTAAATTTTCCATTATTGTGGTCTATTAATTTGACTAGTGAATGTACTCTCGAAAATCTTATCGGCATTATTGGCTTCAAATCCTTCTCGAAGATGTTCTCTTTTTCTTTCTCCCTCAGGAATATGTGCAAATTCTGGGAGTACTTTTCTCTCTGCAAATTCGACATAGCTGCCGGCAATATCATGCACTTCATTTCCAGCAAATGTTGCTTTCACTAATTGTGCAACCGTAGAGCTTTGCAGCAAAAGCCCGTCAGGACTCACTTTTATCTTACCACCTGAATTATTTAATACAATACCATTGCGCTCAAGAAATTCATTGAATTGATGAAGTTGGTTATATCCTTCTTTCAAATAATGAACACTTATTGTATAGTGGTTCAAATAATACCTGTTATAGATAACCCATGCAGCATATTCAGATTCTTCAAGAAGTTTTAGATAATCTTCTTTGGAAGGAATTCTCCAAAGTGGCTGATGAAGAAAATTTCCAACGGCAACCGCATCATTAAGATCCAAACTATCAACGGGGTCACTTGTAACTTCTTTTGTGTATGATAAAATGATATCCTGTGCTTCTTTGGATAAATCCTGAACGCGTAACTCACTTAAAAAAATTCTTGGAAATTCTTCCGATGGCGGTGCATACCAATAGGCATCTAATTTTTTTGAGGCAAATGCATAATGCTCTTTTCGAACGTATCCGTAGTGAAGAAATATTTTTTCTAATGATGCAATACCAAGTTGCGGAACGCCCATTGTTCGAAATGCAATATGATCGTTGCGTATTTGATTTCTATCAGAAATTATATTTTCTGTGATCAAGTCATGAATGATTTTTTTAACATCCGGAACTCTTTCTGCGTACATTGTCATGAGTGCATCCATGACAATAGATAAGTTTTTATGATTGTTCATAATTCTTTATTTAAATAAACGACCATTACTTGTAGCAAGTAAATCATCGAATTTAATGTCTTCTTGTTTGATAAATCCTTTTTGAGGTAATTTTTTGTCCGCCACCAATTCTATTACAGAAACCAAGGAGGCAGCCGTGGTCCAGGAGATAGCGCGCCACTGTTGACCATCAATTTCAATGGGATTAAATGATTTGAAATATTCTTCTCTAGCGAGTTTGCCATTTGTTTTCCAGCCCTCTACTACTGCATACACATGTACTACATCCTCTGCAACAGGTGGCTTGGCCTCAGTGAGAATTTTTTCCGCAAGTTCTCTGTTCTCCTTCATAATTAATTCATACAGTAAAAATCGCATCAGCTTCATGTGACCCGGGTAGCGAATTGTTTTGTAATTGAGGGTGTCTAATTTACCTTCATAGGTTTCACACATGGTTCCTAATCCACCTGATGTACTAAATGCTTCATAATCTCTGCCCTCAATATTGATTGATTCCAAACCATCCAAAGAAGGCACCATTTTCCGAACCCCATTATTTATAACTTCTGCATCATTGATGTATTCATTGATCACGCCAGCAGGTGACCAAGTAAATGAATACCCAAGCAGCCCGTTTGGAAATCTTGGAAGTGCACCTACTCGAAGTTCGATGTCACGTAATTTTTCGAAACGACTTGCAAGTTCTGCTCCAATGATACCAATGAGTCCTGGAGCAAGACCGCACTGCGGCGCCATTACAGAAGTTGATTGCTCAGCCATTTTACGAATCTCATCGGTAGTGTGAACGTCTTCTGTCAGATCAAAATAATGGACGCCGTGTTGATGCGCAATTTTTGCAATGGGTAAATTAAGGTTATAAGGAAGGCAAGAAACAACGGTATCATAATTTGGAATCAGATCATTTAATAATGAGGTGTTTTGCATATCCCCCTGGATCACTTTAAATGGAAGCGTTTCGGCAGGAAGAAATTTATCAAAACCATTTACCTCAAATCGTTTGTTTAGGAGTATACCCACCAAACTGCCCACTTTTCCCATCCCAAATACCAATATATTTTTCATGTTAATTAGCTTGTTGATTGAATAAAAATTACCGCAACAATAGTGCGGTGTTGAAGAATGAATCAGTAACAGCAAAAAAGTTAGGGAACGTGCGAACAG
>CANHHX010000063.1 GCA_947461125.1 Bacteroidota bacterium
AATTATGGCTTTAAAGGCAGGAATTGTAGGACTACCCAACGTAGGAAAATCAACATTATTTAATGCAGTAAGCATTAACGCTAAAGCCCAGGCTAGCAACTACCGTTTCTGTACCATTGAGCCCAATGTAGGCCTTGTAGACGTACCAGACGAACGTTTAAGTAAATTAGCGGAACTGGTAATTCCTGACCGCATTGTTCCTACCCAAATGGAAATTGTTGATATCGCAGGCTTAGTTAAAGGCGCGAGCAAAGGTGAAGGACTCGGTAATAAATTTTTAGGAAATATTAGAGAAGTAGATGCCATCATTCATGTGATTCGTTGTTTTGAAGATGAAAACGTGTTAAGAGAAGAAGGCGCTATCAACCCGGTAAGCGATAAAGAAATTATTGATACCGAACTTCAATTAAAAGATTTAGAAAGTGTAGAAAAGAAAATGCAACGCGTTGAAAAAATGGCGCGTGTAGGTTCTGACACCAAAGCAAAAGCGGAGTTTGAAATATTGACCCGCTGTAAAAATCATTTGGAAACCGGTAAAAGCATTTACTCGTTGGGGCTTTCTAAAGAAGAGAATGTAGCCGTAGCTGATTTATTTTTACTTACCGACAAACCCGTATTATACGTTGCCAACGTAGATGAAGCGAGCATGCATACTGGCAATAAATATTCTGAAATGCTTACCGCCGCTGTTGCTGCGGAAGGTGCACAGGTCATTGTAATGTGCAATAACATTGAAGCTCAAATTGCTGAGTTAGAATCTGCGGATGACAAGCAAATGTTTATGGAGGAATACAAAATGACGGAGCCAGCACTTAACCGTTTAATTAGATCTGCGTATAAATTATTAAATCTAGACACCTACTTTACAGCAGGTGTGCAAGAAGTGAGAGCTTGGACTATTTTAAAAGGCTGGAAAGCGCCACAGGCTGCCAGCGTGATCCATACCGATTTTGAAAAAGGATTTATTAAGGCGGAAGTAATTGCCTACGATGACTATGTAAACCTAGGCAGTGAAGCTGCATGTAGAGACAATGGTAAATTAAGAATTGAAGGAAAAGAATACCTTGTTAAAGATGGTGATATTATGCATTTCAGATTTAACGTTTAATGTAACGCCTGCTGCATGAAAAAAAATCTTGTATATTTTTTACTATTCGCCACTGCCCTGATTGGATGTCAACCCAATCAAGATAATGAAGCAAATGAAACGTCGCCGGAAGCAGCGATTGAAGCACCTATTAATGGCACTTACAACATTGTAGAAATATACCCGCACAATACTAGTTCATTTACCCAAGGTCTAATTTGGCACAACAATACTTTATACGAAGGAACCGGCCTTACAGGCCAAAGCAAACTTTTTAAAACAGAACTTGCCACCGGTAAAGCCCTTCAAACCCTATCCATTGCTGATACTTTATTTGGTGAAGGCATTACAATTTACAACAACAAAATCTATCAACTTACCTGGCAAAACCACAAAGTTTTGGTATATGATGTCAATACTTTTAAAAAAGAAAAAGAATTAAATTGGAATTATGAAGGCTGGGGCATTACCCATTTCAATAACCAGCTTATTATTAGTACGGGGAGTAGTAATTTATATTTTGTAAACCCATCTACCCTAGCCATCGAAAAAACCTTGGGCGTATATGATAATAACGGTTATATCGCCTCACTCAATGAGCTAGAAATGATAGATGGAAAAATATACGCCAATGTGTGGGGTGAAAATAAAATAATAGCCATCAACCCTGCATCAGGTCAAGTAGAAAAGCAATTTGACTTTACAAATATTTTGCAAAAAACAAACCAACCCATTACCACAGAAACAAATGTATTAAATGGGATTGCGTATGATAGTGTTAGCAAAGCCACATATATCACTGGTAAAAATTGGCCCGCTATTTTTAAGGTTACTTTACAATAAAAGGATACTACCTGTTCAGATCACCCATTACTTTTTCTTAAACGCATAAATCACCGAACTGCATTTATTGACGTCCAATAGTGCTGTTAGATTGGCCCAAAACCCGACTAGTATTGCTTTTACAAAGGATCCGCCGTTATGCTGCTCGGTTAACATGGCGACATAAAAAGCATCAAACCACATGGCTTTTTTGGTCACTAGCTTAAACCCATGCTTGTTTGCAAGCAATTCCATACTCGCAGGAGAAAAATGATACAAATGCCTTGGCGTATCGAGTGCTGCCCAGTTTTGTGCATATATTTTTGCATCGGTACTGGTATAATTTGGAACGGCAATTACAAGTATGCCGCTTGGTTGTAACAGTTCAGCAAACCTTTTAAAATATCCATGTAAATCGTGCACATGCTCTAACACATGCCACATGGTAATGGCGTCAAATTGATGGGAGCCTAATGTATAAATATGTTCTGCGGGTTGTAATTGAATATTATATTTAAGCAGCGCTTGTTTTGCCGCAGTTGCATCTGGTTCGAGGCCAGTTACCTGCCAACCTGCGGTTTGCATGGTATGCACAAAGGCGCCAGTACCAGCGCCAATATCAAGCAATGTTCCAGAAGATTTATTGACCAGTGATGTTACCAACTTCTTTTTTGTAAGCAGCGCGTAGCTTCTTACTTTATGATATACAAAATTAATAAAGCCTTTATTACTGTCTGTGTGTGAAACATAAGATTCTGCAGCGTAGTAAGGTCCAATAGTAGCCGCATCCGGAACGTTTTGGGTAAATCCGCCACTACATGTTGCACAGCGCCAAACTTCAAATGATTCGCCAGATACAGTATAGTCTTTTGCTACATACAATTTGCCAATCGATTCAGATGCACAAATAGGACAAGCTTTGTAATGAATGGTTGATGCCATTAAAAGGCGAATTAAAATTGATCGTTAAGGTTAAAATAGTAATTGGCAATAGCAGCTGCTCCTGCAATAGCTAATATAAGTGCCGCCACCCACCAATAAGTATCCATGATTGACTTTGCTGCTTGTGTATAAAGAAAGCCTTTTTTAAAAGACCATTGTAAGCCGCCTGTAATTGGAAGCGCCTCCTGAACCAGATAAATTGGTTCGTGGGGAATAAATGAAATTCCCGCTCCTTGTTTTTGAAATTGACCAACGCTTGCTATATGAACAGGTTGATTCAACTGAATACTAGCTACTAGTTCCTCTATGGCTAGGTTCGTTGTTGATATAGCAGTATCCATATCAATATGATCGAGTGCAGCCACCCAAGCGGCAAATGAAGAATCAGTAGATACTTGTTCCGGTATGAAATTAATTTTTTCGTATGGCGCAGCAATGCTTAACCCACCGGCGTCAATTGCAGCGGAAACAGGTACCATTTGGAGGGTACCAATACCAGGCAATTGCAGCTTTTTATGAACCAGTAAAAATGGGTAGATATGGTCTAACATGCGTCAACTATTTTCCAGAGAACGAATATACAAATCCCGCCACAACATTTCGGCCAAAAACTTCATATTGGTTCCAACGCTGATACCTGTTATCGAGGAGGTTATTGAGCTGTACCCAAAATTTAGCAGATTTAACAAGCTCCAAAGTAGCTCCCACCGAAAAATCGGCAGCCGCGGGTAGTTTTTTTGTAGACATTCGTGCATCCATTGCTTGTGCCCCATCCCATGCATACAGGGTAGACGTAAATGAAAGTTTATTAGAGCATTTCCAGTGCAAGGATCCATTCAGTTCAAGTGGGAGTAATCCAAAGGCTTCTTTTTGAACCGTTAAGCCCGAAAACCTTCGATAGGTGATACCTCCTAATACATTTAACTTGTCTTGTAAAGTATAGCTAATATTTGCCTGTAACTGAACCGCGCGCATAGTTGGTTCAAACAACACATTAAACAATCTTCCATCGGTGAATCCGTTTGCAAATAGCGCTTGATTTTCATATTCAAGTAAGGATACTCTCGCACCATAAGTAAAATGATCCCCCACAGGAAGTTTAACGCCCAAAAATTGTTCGGTGATTTTAGTATTTGAGAAATTATTTGAAATACGAACCCATGGATTGATTGCAGCAAGCGAACGTAAATTATTCTTTTCGAAATGACCCGACCAGCCTAATTCGATGCGCAAGCCATTATTAGGGAGTATGGCTACTCCACTCACTTGTGGTAACACCGCATACGTGCCGTTATTAACAGTAGGCGCAGCCCCCAAATGAACTTGAAATTTACTCGTAATCCAGCTAAAGGTGCTTGGCATTGAAAACAAATTGTTGACAATGGTTTGATTGCTTGGAATCGTTGGTAAAACAGTATTTGAAAAGCTTGCAGTAGGTTGCACTGAAATCTTAAAATCGGTTCCTAAATTTTTTGAAACAGGCGCAGCTATACTCGTTTCAAATTCTCTTTCATCGATACCCGACTGCAAATAATCAAACGAAATAGTGGGTGTATAATGAATACCAAAAAAAGCGTCTGTTTTGTTTGCAAGGTGCACCGTAATGCCAGCACTATTATATTTATTTAAAATATTGTCTTTGGTATACGGAATACTTGCAGGTTGAAACCCATATGCATAGCGTGTTGTAGATGCTGTTGTAAATTTGACACTCAAATCATGTGCCTCCCCAATTTGATGAGCACTATTGATTGAGAAATTAACGTCGGTAAATTCTTGTGCAAATAAAGGGCCTTTCATTTTTTTATAGCCGCCTCCAATATAGGTATTGTTTTTAATCCCATCCCCCATATTAAATCCTGCTTCTGCAACAATGGTATTTAAATTTCCAAGACCCACTTTAATATAATGATTGCGCTTAGTGTAGGCCACCGAATCGGGAACATAGGCAAGTGGGGTTACGGCAACAGCCTGGTAACCAAAGCTTATGTTTTGTGAAGGAATCACATACTGCATCGTAACCTTACTGTTATCAATAAAAGGGGTAGCTGCTAGAAAATTAACTTTTGACAGCGGTCTTAAACTTGGCTTAAAGGCGGAAGTAATAGTTACCACTTTGGCTGTATCTGCCGTATTTTTTGATACAGATTGTGCCCTTAATTGCGGTATACAAAAAGCCGTCATAGCGATGAGAAAACGAACTTTATTCATCTGAATCAATTTTTATTTTTTTGCTTTATCAGTGGTTACTTGTGCTAATTTTTCTTGTGCTTCTTTTTTCAAATCTTCAAAAGTAGCATTGGCAATAATACTTTGAAACGTGGCTTCGGCATTAAAATAATCGAGCTGCTTATGATAAATATCCCCAAGTAATAAATAAGATTTAGTTACCCAATACTCATAAGAACCAAAGTCTTTTATTTGCTCAAAGGCTACTTTTTCAGAAGCCTCATACTTTTTTTGCTCAAATAATATTTTAGCCTGCTGGTACTTGGCTTCGGCACTGAATTCAGATTTACCAGAAGCAATTACGGAATTGTAATAAATAACAGCGGTATCCAGGGAGGCTGCAAGCTGCTTAGATTTGGCCATCACAAAATTGGCCATCATTTTATCGTCTGAGGGAGCAACTGACATCTCTAAAATTTGAGTGGCCGCAGGAAGCGCCTCTTGCCAATTAGACTGCTTGGTAGCACTTCTAATTAAGCCTCGTACCGCTTCTTTTTTAATAGCTTCATCGGTGGCCATCGCATCTAATGCTTTATAATAGGTGGTGGCTTTTGCATAATCTCGGAGTTCGAAATAATAAGCCCTTGCGAGATGCAAGACCGATTCGGTAGCGTATTTGTTAGGTGCTTTGGAAGCTAAATAGGTATGGTATTTAATTGCGCTACTTGTATTTTTTTCTGATTCGTAAATAGAAGCCATAATAAAATGAGCTTCTAGTATATGTACTCCATTTGGAAATTTATCTATGTAGGCACTCATTCCATTTTTGGTGCCAGCATAATCTTTTTGCTCATAGCGTAAAAGTGCTGCTTGATACGTTAATGAATCTGCTTCTGTTTCAGACAAAGCCTTACCATTCGCTTCCATAAAGGCAATAAAATCTTGTGGCTTTTGATTTTCTACAAAAATATTTCGGATATACTCGATAGAAGATTCAGCCTCTTCGGTATTTGGAAATTTGGATAGTAAACTAGTGAAACTAGCAAGTGCCTCGTTATTTTTATCGGTATTAAAATAAGCGACACCCAGTTTTAAATAAGCCACTGGATGCCAAGCAGCAAGAGTAGTACTAGCAGTAATTTGTTGAAGTGGAGCCACAGCTAATGCAAATGACTCGGCTGCTAAATACGTGTTGGCTATTTCCATATATACATCCCCTATGAGAGTTGAACTAGGATACTGATTTACAAATTTTTGAAGTAATGCGAGTTTTTCTGATGTTTTATTTGAAGCACCAAGTATGATAGACTTTTGAAAATAGGCATAATCTTCGGCCTCATATTTACGGTCTATGACCTGATCATACAGTACCATCGCCTTTGTAAAATCTTTTAACATAAAAAAGCAATCGGCTTTTTTAATGATAAGGTCCTGAAAAATAGGCGCTCCGGTTTTTAAGTTACTCGTAGCTTTATCAAAACTATTAATCGCCTCTGCATACTGCTGCAATTGCATTTGCGCAAAACCTAAATTATAATAGGCATTACTCAAATTTACTTCTGCATTTACAATAGGAGCAGCTAAATACTTTTGTAAAAAATTAATCCCTTCACCATACTGACCTTTTCTAAACTGCATCTCAGACTTCCAGAAATAGGCTAACACTGCTTGGTCCTGGTTGTTAGGAGTTGCAAGTAAAAGATCTAGCAAACTATCTGCTGCATTAATGTACTGATCATTGATTAGCTCTACGGCTCTTCCGTATAGTAAAGAGGGATATGCTTTTTGTGCCAGTGCCGACGGATTTTTGATACCCGCATACAACCTAAGCCCATCTTTAAAATTACTAGTTCGGGCAAGCGTATTAATGAGTAAATCGGTGGCTTCGGCTGCATAGGTAGAACGTGGAAATAATTTTAAAAATTCTTGAAAACCTTTTAGCGCTTCATTGATAAGTCCTTGTTCAAAAGAAAGTTTAGCGACAGAAAAAGTAGCCACTTCTTTTTGCAGTTTGTTACTATTGTTTTCGGCACAAAATATAAATGCATTACGCGCATTAGACTTATCCCCTATTTCTAGGTAAGCTTTAGCGAGTAAGTACATACTATTTTGAGATAAAGAATCTTTTCCTGTTGTTAGTTTTTTGAAACCATCAATGGCTTTATTCCATTTTTTTTGTTCGAAATAACAAAATGACAATTCATACAAATCTTCGCGTGAAGGTGTTTTACTACTAGCAACGTATTTTTCTAGATAGGGTAATGCACCCGTAAAATCATTTTTAGCAAAAAGCAATCGTCCAGCTAGCTGCTGTAATGGAAGTTCGTAATACTGCTCCCCCTCTTTTAAGGCAGCTAGTGCGGTAGATAAAGCTTTTTCAGAACTTCCAGTGAAGTAAAATATTTGAGCATTATAAAAAGGAATAAGCTTGGCATATACTGCTGCAACTTTTGCGATTTCGAAACATTGAAGCGCTAAGGAATAATTTTTCTCTTTGAATGCAATAAAGCCATAATAATAATTGGCGTCTACATAGTATGTATCAGCCACCGTTTGTCGAACAGCATCGAGCGGTTGTTTTGCTTTTTCAAATTGACCCAAGCTAAAATAGAGATAACCCAATATATATTTAACCTCCCCTATTTGAGCATTGGTTAAATTGGCCAGTTTTGCTGTTTCTAAAAATGTTAAACTCAGCTGTGGCTGATTGTTTCTAAAATAAAAGACCCCTACATAATAAGTCATCATTTGACGAAAGGCAGGATCTACGGCTGCTTTAATAAAATCACTGGCTTGTTCTACAATTCCTTTTTCATTAAGTTGAAGCCCACTCAATAGTAAATAAAAATCAACCCTTTCTTTTACAGACCTGTTGTTATTAACCATGGAGGTCTGCTTTAATTCTTTGGCCAATTGATAACTACGTACATAGGCTTTGTTGGAAACAAAAGTTTGCAAATCCGTTAAACTTGCATCCATTGTATTTGGTAAAACAGGCGTCTGAGCAAGGCCCGCAAGTGCTATTACAAAAAAACAAGCTGCTAAAATATACGTTCGTAGTTTCATATGTATGATACCCTTTATTACAAAGGTTTGTGTTTCTTTCTTAATAAAAAGCGAAAACCGTTTTAAAGGTAGCACTACCACCCAATAAGGCACTTTATTGAGAGCATTTGTGGAAAAACAGATAGATAACGTAAGTTTGTCAACAAAAGCAGGGAAATCTATGTACGAGCATCATACAACTATACGTGTTAGATACGCAGAAACCGATCAAATGGACGTGGTATATTATGGCAATTATGCCCAGTATTTTGAAGTGGGTCGTGTAGAAGCCATGCGAGCCATTGGCCTCTCCTATAAAGAAATTGAAAAAATGGGAATTCACATGCCCGTTGTTTCTATGGAAACCAAATACATAAGACCTGCTCATTACGACGATTTATTAACCGTAAAAACTACGGTCCCAGAACTTCCACACGAACATCAAATCAAATTTGTTACCGAAGTGTACAACGAATCCGGCAAGCTACTTACGCAGGGTAAAGTAGTGCTTTATTTTATTGATGCAACAACAGGAAAAAGAGCACAGATACCTGAAAGCCTTAAAGAAAAGTTAGCGCCGTTTTTTATAACTCAATAATTGCGACAAGCCATTACTGATACATGTTGTAAATGAGGTATTGAATTTTCCAGCCATCTTTTAATTTAACAAATTGAAAGCTATCAATGCCTTTGTGTGAAAACTGTCCATTGCGGTGAAAGGTATAGGGCGCCCACGCGGAGGCAAGTTCACGGTCTATATAAATGATTTCATCAAAGGAACGCTCGTCAAGTGATCCTGGTTGTTGCTTTCCAATGCTAGCAACAAAATCAGCAACCTTACTGGTTCTTACAACCACCGAATCTTTTTGGTTTTGTACCACATGCATGATGGCACCTGGCGCAAAACATGATTTAAGTAGCACGGTATCGGCTGCAAGCATCGCTTTAAAGGTTTGCTTGATCACATTTTTAACGGCTTCTTTTTCGGCATCGTTGTTAGGCGACGAAGTTGATGGTGCTGTTGATTGCACTGTTGATTGCGCCAACGCCTGCGCTGCAAGCAAGCACACAAACGATAGCACCAAAAATAGATGTTTCATAAAATGTACGATTAGATTTATACGCGGTAGGTGTCTTCTTTCCAATTAGTAATAGACTGCTTGATTTGTTTACCAGGTAAATTTTCAGACGCTGCTTTTTGTGCAAGAGTGGCAAATTCATCGTCGGAGGCAAAACGAAGGGCTACAATTTGACCAATGCGTAAACTAGCTGGGAGTAATTTTCCGGTTAGTACAAAATGCCTCAAATTTTCTTCGGCTCTTATGGCTCTATCCTGAGCTTTGAGGGCAAACATGCGAACAAAAACAAAAAAACATAAGAAGATAAACCCTGCTACGCTTAATAGTGATGCACTATAAAGTGCAGCACCCTCGGCATGTGCGAGGTTAACAAAACTGCCAATCCAAAAAGTCAATATGGCAAAAAAAGTAAGCCCGTGCCAACCGGCCACCAACCTACTGTGGTTACTATAATTCTGTGTTTTCATAGGGTGCAATATATTTATATTTGCCTGTTTGTGGTTACTATATTTACTTCGCACTAAATTTAAGGCCCAGCCATGGAAAAAGTGTTTGCATCCATTATCACTATTGGAGATGAATTATTAATAGGTCAAGTCATTGACACCAATAGTGCTTGGATTGCCCAAGAGCTTAATAAAGCGGGCATTACCATCAAAAACAGGGTTGCGGTTGGGGATGTTTGGGAAGATATTTGGGCCGCCTTAGATGCAGAAAGTAAGAAATCGTCTATCGTGCTTTTAACAGGTGGTTTAGGTCCCACATCAGACGATATTACAAAACCTTTATTGTGTGAATATTTTGGCGGGAAAATGGTGTTAGATGCCGCAACACTTGCGCATGTTACAGACATTTTTGAACGCATTTTAAAGCGCCCCATGATTGAGCGTAACGCCAAGCAAGCAGAAGTGCCAGATTGCTGCACCGTTTTATTAAATGAGCGCGGAACCGCGCCTGGTATGCTTTTTGAAAAAGATGGTGTCATCTTTGTATCCATGCCGGGGGTACCGCATGAAATGAAATGGATCATGGAACATCATGTAATTCCAATGATACCAAAGCGATTTAAAACGGGCATCATCAAACACAAAACATTATTAACGGCAGGTATTGGCGAATCATTTTTAGCAGAAATGATTAAAGAAAATGAAGCTGCCCTACCAAGTCATATTAAACTTGCGTACCTCCCTAATTATGGCATGGTTCGTTTACGATTAACGATATCAGGTGATCCCAAAAATGAAGCGGGGTTAGACAAAGAACTAGATACCCATTTTGAAAATTTAGCCACCGCCGTTAAAGATTATTTGGTGGTGAAAGAAGATATTCCAATGGCCGAAGTGGTGGGTCAACTCCTATTAAACCAGCACAAAACCCTCGCTACAGCCGAAAGTTGCACAGGTGGGTATATTGCCCATTTATTAACGGCTAAAGCCGGGGCTTCGGCTTATTTTAAGGGATCTGTGGTGAGTTATGCCAATGAAATTAAGGGCGATTTACTAGACGTTTCCAAGGAAACCATGGAAACCGTAGGTGTGGTAAGCGAAGAATGTGTAAGAAAAATGGCCGTTTCGGCCCGAAAACTGCTAAAAACAGACTATTCTGTGGCAGTTAGTGGCATTATGGGACCAGGAGGCGAAACCCCAGAAAAGCCCGTGGGCATGGTTTGGATGGCCGTAGCATCGGAAAATGAAGTAAGGGCTCAGGTATTCCATTTTAGATTTGACCGCAAACGGAACATAGAATTAACCGCCAATAGCGCCCTTAATATGCTCCGCCTACTAATTGTGGATAAGAGTTAATCCTATTTTAAGCGCATAACGTACTTTTGTACCGTCGAATAACCTCTAGCAGTCTATGGCAATTGTTGATTTAGTGATGCCCAAATTGGGCGAAAGTATTATGGAGGCCACCATTTTAAAATGGAACAAGCAAATTGGAGACAATATTGCCGTGGACGAAACCGTATTAGAAATTGCTACCGACAAAGTAGATACGGAGGTTCCTGCCCCATTTGCAGGTAAACTAGTAGAAATTTGTTTTCAGGTAAATGATGTGGCGCCCATTGGAAGCGTACTTGCAAAAATTGAAATTGCTGGCGAAAACAATATGGTTGTTAATTCACCAGTTGCAACGGCTACTCCTGCAACAGCCGTTGAAGCTACTCCTACCAATGAACAACCTGAATCTATACCATACGTTCCTGCCCCCCCTGTAAATACTGCACCGCAAGAAACTGGTAATTCAGAAGCTCGTTTTTACTCACCACTTGTTTTAAACATTGCACAAAGTGAAGGCGTAAGTTTAAGTGATTTAGAAAAAATTCCTGGCACCGGTTCTGGTGGAAGGGTTTCAAAAAAAGATATTTTAAACTGGGTGGCGGCTAAAAAATCGGTGGCAAATGCGCCAGTTGATTCAAGCGCTGCTGCGCCAGTTGCTACATCTGTTGCGGCAACAACACCAACGCAAGCTTCTTCTGTTGCGCCAACAACTGCTGCGCCAACCTCAGCGGCAAGCAACCCTGCGGGTGTTGTACTCAGTGGCGCATCAGAAATTATTGAAATGGACCGCATGCGCAAACTGATTGCCAAACATATGGTAGAGAGTGTGCAAACGAGTCCGCACGTGACAAGTTTTTCTGAAGCAGACGTAACAAATTTAGTGCAGTGGAGAAATAACAATAAAGCTGCTTTTGAAAAAAGAGAAGGCACCAAATTAACATTCACCCCGCTTATTGTAGAATGTTTGGTGGCTGCTATGAAAAAGTTTCCACTTATTAATTCAAGTTTAGACGGAGATAAAATTATTATCAAAAAGGATTTTAATATTGGAATGGCTACTGCACTTCCTAATGGCAATTTAATTGTCCCAGTTATTAAAGGTGCGGATCAACTGAATTTAGTTGGCCTTAGCAAGTCCATTAATAATTTAGCAGATGCGGCCCGTAATAATAAATTAAAACCGGACGACACACAAAACGGCACATTTACTTTTACCAATGTGGGCACTTTTGGAAGCTTGATGGGCACACCCATTATCAATCAACCACAGGTAGCTATTATTGCAGTGGGTGCCATTAAAAAACGCGTAGCCGTTATTGAAACACCAAGTGGAGACAGCATGGCCATCAGACACATGATGTACCTTTCACTGAGTTACGATCACCGTATTATTGATGGCAGTATTGGTGCTAGCTTCTTAACAGAAGTAGCGAA
>CANHHX010000064.1 GCA_947461125.1 Bacteroidota bacterium
ATATACGAGTACCATAATTTAAAATTGATTGGGGTTAAATAGCTTTTGCTTCTTCATGTAATAAACGAACAAGTTCTTCTACATTGTCTGGGCTGATTAGTTTTACGCCCGCTTTTGGAGCAGGTAGTTCAAAACTTTCGATACTTGTTAAAGCCTCAACAGCAGCGGGTTCTATGACATTAAGTGGTTTCGTGCGCGCTGCCATAATACCTCTCATGTTTGGAATGCGTTGTTCTGCAACTCCTTTTTGACAACTCACCACAACTGGGTTGTTAACAGTTACTACTTCTTCACCCCCTTCAATTTCTCTGGTAATTGTAGCAGTTGTTCCTTCAATATTAAATGCGGTCGCTAGAGGTATATAAGGAGCATCAATTAATGCAGCAAGCATACCACCAATAGAAGCACCATTGTAATCGATGGTTTCTTTTCCGGTAAAAATTAAATCATATTTTTCAGTATTGGCTACTGCTGCAATTTGTGCTGCAATAGAAAAGCTATCAGCGCTATCTGTATTGATTCTAAAGGCTTCATCACCGCCAAGAGCGAGTGCTTTTCTAATAATTGGTTCTGCATCTGCACCCCCTACGGTAATTAAATGAATAATAGTAGTAGGGTCTTTTTCTTTTAACTCAATAGCGCGTACAAGTGCATACCATTCGTCGTATGGATTGATGATCCATTGAACGCCTGATTCATCAAATTTTTTCGCACCATCTGTAAATGCAATTTTTGCAGTGGTGTCCGGTGTTTTACTAATACAAACTAAAATTTTCATAATCTCTTTTTTAACCTAGGAATTACATAGTTGTTTATGCAACTATTTGCAAATATAGGTATCATTTTAATTACAAAGTTCGGCTATCTTTGGTTTATGGATCGGATAGAAAAATTGTTAAATTTTCTGGCAAGTCAGCCCTCAGATAACTTTTTGAGGCATGCACTTGCGCTCGAATACATTAAAGTAGGAAAAGACGCAGAAGCGAGGGCTTTATTTACGGCCATTGTAACCGAAACGCCTAGTTATGTGGGTACTTACTACCATTTGGCCAAGCTACTTGAAAAGATGGGTGAGCAAACAGAAGCCATATCCTGGTATGAAAAAGGATTGGAGGCCTGCACGCTAGCAGGGGATAAGCATGCATATTCCGAATTGCAAGCTGCCTACGAAGATTTAATATATTAGTTCGGGTTTATTAACTACCTCTTGAACCACCAGTTTTAATTGGTTTTTTGCCTACCGTTACCGCTTTGGTACCTGGTTTTGCAATAAATTTTGATCCTTGTGCTTTGTTGGCCTGGTTTTTTGTACCTGGTTTGCCTGCTTTAGAATTATTTACGGGTAAAGCCATTTTAAAAATATTTATATCCAAATATACGAATTACCGGTAGCTAATAGATGAATGGCTTAATTTTATTCTATGTTTTTATTAGAGGTTTGTGGTGTTGCTAAAAATCATGCTGGCGGTTCTTTTGCCAGTACTATCTCATTTGAAATCCCCAAAGGTCAAAAGCTAGCCATTGCTGGCGAAACAGGATCGGGTAAAACCACGCTTTTAAAAATGATGGCGGGTTTACTAGAACCTTCCACCGGATCGGTACATTTTAATGGTACGCGCATCTTAATGCCCAGTGAGCAACTTATTCCAGGACATCCAAAAATTGCTTTTTTATCGCAACATTTTGAACTCCGAAACAATTATAGGGTAGAAGAGCTACTCGATATGGCCCGAAAAATTCCAGCGGCAAGGGCCAATCACATTTATCAAATTTGTAGAATCGAACATTTACTAGCTCGTAAAACCAATCAAATTTCTGGGGGAGAAAAACAGCGTATTGTATTAGCACAGCTCTTAACCACAGAGCCTTCTTTATTATTATTGGACGAACCATTTTCGAACCTCGATAAAATTCATAAACAAATTATGCAAGATGTGATTGCAGATATTGTAACACATTTTGATACTACTTGTGTTTTAGTGTCGCACGACGCCGCAGATTTACTTCCTTGGGCCAACCGAATGTTGCTTATCAAAGAAGGTGCCGTTATTAGAGATGATACGCCTGCAACAATTTTTTATGCACCTCAAAACGAGTACGAAGCAAAACTCTTAGGTGCTTGTAATTGTATTAGTGTGGCAATGTATCCGGGTATTAGGCAGTTAATTACAAATGCAAATACCGATCAGCAATTGTTTATTAGACCTTCACAACTTGTACTTGAAATGCCAATAGGGAATGGATTACAAGGCATTGTTACTAATGTATTATTTATGGGTAGCCATTATAGGGTGCAGTTACAAATAGATGGCCTGCAATTAGAAGTTGCAGGGTTTGAACCTGGTATTATAGTAGGTGAAACCTATCAAGTTCGTTTACGTGAAAACGCACAATATCATTTACTATAAAGTAAGCCTGTTGGATAACTCAACATTTATTTTTTCAAATAAATGGCCTGGTTTAAAGTTACGCCAGTTGTCTATTTCCATGAGCTCGATAAAGTAGTGCAATTTTTTTTGTCTAAAATCTTGTTGGGTTTGCTGCGGCATATTGAGTGCCACAATCCATCCGTTTTCATCCGATACATCATCATACCACTCCTGATAATATTCTTTATCGCTACTATGAAAATTTAATACGTTTTCGCAAATCAAAATAAATTTAAGAATCCCTTTTTTAGATAAATGATCAATGATTTCTCTTTTGAGTTCCATGATATCATTTTCGATGGCATCATTCCACTCGCCAATAAGTTCAATGATGGCATACTTTTCTTCGTAATCTATAAATAGTAATTTCAAATACAAAGTTCTACTACCAAAGTCATCCCATTGCGGATGAATAAAATAATTATAGACTACTTGTGTAAATTCAAATTCGGAGTATGTGCGACCGTAAAAAGGAGATTTTGAATCTTCTTCGGCAGTATATAAATGTCTCCAATTAAAAAACGGTTCTATGTTGTGCATGTATCTATCATTAAGAACCTAAATAAGCGTCGGTTGCTTTTTTTACTGAGCCATGTTGTAGTAATAGGGCCTTTGCTACCTCATAATCGGAGGTATTAATTTGCTTCATGAGCATGTGAACCCCTCTGTCCACTAGTTTTTCGTTGGTGAGTTGCATGTTCACCATTTTGTTATCTTCTACGCGTCCAAGCCCAATCATAACAGCTGTTGAAATCATATTCAGCACGAGCTTTTGCGCCGTTCCACTTTTCATTCTAGTACTTCCTGTTACAAATTCGGGACCTACCACAACTTCGATTGGAAACTTGGCAGCCGCAGATAATGGGGCACCCGGATTGCAAGAAATACTTGCGGTAGTAATACCATGTTGGTTGCATTTTTCAAGCGCACTTATGACATAAGGTGTTGTACCACTAGCAGCAAGGCCTATTACAACATCATTTGTATTAACGTTATGTGCTTGTAAGTCAAGCCAGCCTTGGTTGTTATCGTCTTCGGCGTTTTCAACTGCATTTGTGATGGCGTGACTTCCGCCAGCAATAATTCCAATAACAAGACCGTATGGTACGCCATAAGTAGGCGGACATTCACTAGCATCAACAATACCTAAACGTCCACTGGTACCTGCGCCAATATAAAATAACCGCCCACCCTGTAACATTTTTTCGATAGAGGTGCTTACCACTTTTTCTATGTCGTTAAGAGCAGCAGCAACAGCCAATGGCACTGTTTGATCTTCGTTGTTAATATTTGTAAGTACTTCAAGCACAGACATGTCTTGTAACTGTCGATACTTGGAATCCTGTTCTGTAATTCTTGTAAATGTAGCCATGTAAAATTATTTGTGGTAGGTAACTAAACCTTCCATTGGGGCTTTTAAAACTTTTCCCAATTCTAATTCATAAGTGTTGCAGAGTTCTTTTAAAACATCTTTAAAACCAAAGGCAACACTACCTACAAAGTTGATGGGTAGTTTCCAGCTCTCTTTAAATTTATAAAGGTGGGTGAAAAAGAAATCGTTTAAACCATCTTCAATGATGTTTTCAATCATGTAATGACCTCTGTTTTCACTCAAAAATATAGCGTAATTTGCTAGGTATCTATTGGCAAGTGGTTGTTTGTATACGTTGTTTAATATTTCGTCTTTACTCGTATTAAAGCGTTTGTTAAAACCTGCCATAAGTTCTTCGTCAAATGTTTGATACAAATAATACTGCACCACTTTTTTCCCCAGGTAAGCACCGCTTCCTTCATCCCCTAAAACATAACCAAGACCGGGGCTATTTTTAGCAATTATTTTACCATTGTAATAGCCTGCATTGGCACCCGTTCCTAAAATACAAGCAATCCCTTTTTGCTTACCACATAAAGCCCTTGCAGCAGCTGTTAAATCATGATTGATTTCAATTTTGGCTTTGGTAAATAAGCTTTTTAAAACACCATTAATAACTTTGGCATTGGCTGGATTGGCAAGGCCAGTGCCATAAAAGAATATGTTTTTAGGTGGAAAGTTTTTGATTTTGGGTAATAAGTGCTTTTGAAGCAAAGCCGAAATTTGATCAGCCGTTAAAAAATAAGGGCTAAGGCCATCTGTAACAATGGTCTTTTTTTTCTTACCATCCACTAGCAAGCACCACTCACATTTGGTAGCACCACTGTCTGCAATTAAGGTTACCCGCATCGTTTATAATTTAGAAATGATACTACGAAGTACGAAAATATCTTCGATAAATCAACCTTTATATGGCTAATATTTAAGGTTTTAAGTCATTTTTATGCTTTTAAGTAGGATATTTGTTTGTACTTAGAATTTTATAAATATGAATGATCAAAAAAAGAAAATTAGTCTTTGGTTACCCATTTTATTGTCGGTTGTCATGATTGTTGGTATGACAATTGGTTACCAATTACGTGACAATACAGCTGGCGGTAAATTTTTAGGGTTTTCTGGACGCAGTTCGGTACAGGAACTTGTTTCACTCATTAACAATAAATATGTAGATCCTGTTGCTTCTGATAGTATCAATAAGCTGGTTGCTGATGCTTTACTGTCACATCTAGACCCACATTCGGCGTATATACCGGCTAGTGATGTAGAAGCATTTAACGACGATATAGCGGGTAGTTTTATGGGTATTGGTATCGAGTTTCAAATGATGAACGATACCGTTAACGTTATGAATGTTTTTAAAGATGGCCCGTCCTTCAAAGCAGGGTTACAAGTGGGAGATCAGCTCTTAAAAGCCAACGACTCCATCACGCTTTATGGAAAAAATATAAATGCCGATTGGGTACGTTCAAAAATAAGAGGGGCAGAGGGTAGTACGGTAAAACTAACGGTACTACGTGATAACAAACAACTTCAATTAAATGTTACGCGAGGTGTCATCCCTATTTCGCCTATCGATGCTGCTTATATGATACAGCCTACCACCGGTTATATTAAAATTGATAAATTTTCTGAAAGAACCTATGAAACCTTCATGGCGTCTCTCGAAAAATTACAAAAGGCAGGCATGAAATCGTTGGTACTTGATTTACGTGGAAATGGCGGCGGTCTTTTGCAGGAAGCCGTTGATATTGCAGATGAATTTTTGAGTGACAATAAATTAATTGTATACACCGAGGGTACTAATAGTAAGCGCTACGATTTTGTTTGTAAACGACCAGGACTTTTTGAAACAGGAAAACTAACAGTACTTATTGACGAGCGTTCTGCCTCCGCAAGTGAAGTGCTTGCGGGTGCTTTACAAGACTGGGACAGGGCTACCATTATTGGTAGACGTTCTTTTGGTAAGGGCCTTGTGCAGCAGCAGTTTGGCTTAACCGATGGAAGCGCTGTACGTTTAACCATTGCTAGATATTACACACCACTTGGAAGAAATATTCAAAAAACATATTCGGTAGGTAAAGAACAATATGAACAGGAACTTGTGGACCGCTTTCACAGAGGGCTATTAGATAAGCCAGATTCAAGTCATTTAAAAGGAAAGAAATACAAGACACCCGCAGGTCATATTTTATTCGGAGGAGGAGGAATTACACCAGATATTATTGTGCCGCTTGCTGCTGGTTTGCAAGACACATTAATTATGGAACTTTATTTATCTAATACCTTATCTAATTTTGTTTACGAGTTGTATAAAAACAACCGAACTTATTTTAATAGTTTTAAAACACCCGCAGCGCTAGACAAAGGCTTTACGCCAACAGCTCCTGAGTGGAATGCTTTTATGGCCGCGGCGACAAAGGATGGTATTAATGCATATAATGTATCTGCAACTGGAAAAGCATATTTACTTCAAACTATTAAGGTGTTAATGGCGCGTCAAATGTTTAGAACCGAAGGCTATTATCAAATACTCAATACCACCGATTCTACTGTGGCAAAAGCGCTTCAGCAATTAAAATAACTGACATGAAAAAAATATGGATAACCATTGCCTCTTTTTGTATGCTACAACAAATAAATGCACAGGACACAAAAATAATTGCACATAGAGGTGCTTGGAAAGAATTTAACCTTCCAGAAAATTCGATCGCAGCGCTTCAAAAAGCCATTGAAATTAAATCGTTTGGTAGTGAATTTGACGTGCGCCGTACCCTCGATGGTAAGCTAGTAGTTAATCACGATCCTACGCATTTTGGGGATACTATTGAGTTAAAAACCTATGCAGCACTCAATCAAAAAAAGCTGAGCAATGGTGAAGATTTACCACTGCTTCAAGATTATTTTATAAAAGGCACTGCTTCTAAACACCAAACCTTACTGATTTGTGAAATCAAGGCGGCTTTGTTAAGTAATACAACTAGCCAGCTAACGGCGACAGAAACTATTGATCTCGCACAACAATTAGGCATCGAAGACCGTATCATTTATATCAGTTTTGATTTTGAAGTGCTACACACCATTAAAACATTGAGACCTAGTGCTACTGTATTGTATTTAGAAAACAACAAGTCTTTGGACGAAATTAAAGCAGCTAATTTTAATGGCATTAATTTTAATTATGCCCAGTTTTTAGGCAATCCCTCCATAGCCGCTAACGCCAAAAAGCAAAATATGATGCTAGGTAGTTGGACGGTCAATAAGGATGAAGATTTTAACAAGCTAGTGGAGCAAGGTGTTGAGTTTATTACTACTAATTTTCCGGAGCGTTATTTAAACATAAAAAAAGCCCCCCGATAAATCGGAGGGCTTTTTAGTATCATCTAATTAGAATACTAGAAGTTAGAAGCTACGCCAGTATCCCACCATAAGCGTGTTGCAATATCATCTTTTGCACCAGCACCCATTTTAGTAACCGCGTCAGCTACACCAGCAGCATTACCAGTTCTTTCTCCGTTAAGGAAAGGCCATCTTTTAATGAACTGACCAGTAGGGATTGTGCCCCACTCTGGACCTGAATCATTTTTAGCAGCAGAAGGAATTTTAGGATATCCTGTTCTTCTGTGGTCTACCCAAGCTTCCAAAGTATTGGTAAATGTAGCAAGGTATTTTTGTGTCATGATTTTTTCAAGCTTTAACTCTCTTGAATCAGCTTCGTCCCAAGCAACAGTAATTGTTGAAGTGGCTGCAAAGTTGTTACGAGAATCAATAGGATCTACATAGTTGATAGGCTTGCTTGTTGCATCTGCTAAATAAGCATCTACACCACCAGCTCCCCAATCCGCAAATGATAATCTAACACCAGTTTCGTAGTTGGTTTTTGCATCACCAGCACCAGTCCAACCTCTTAACGCAGCTTCAGCTCTTAAAAAGTGTACCTCAGAAGCAGTTAAGTGTCTTCTAGTTTGTACGCTATTAAAATCGGTAGATACTTTTGAGAAAGTTACACGCTGGATTTTAGCATCAATAAATGCACCATTTCTAATTCCTTTGTAAGGAACAGTAGGATGGTCGGCATATAAACTTGCATTATCGGCAGGAGAGAAGTACTTCGCAATTCTTCCGTCTTTTAAACCCACCATAAATGATTCGATTGGACCACCCATACGCGCATCATCCCACTGGAAGCAAATCATACCTACTGGCATAATGTTACCTAACAATGAGATATTGAAATTGTCTGCGTTTGTAGTAATTAATCCAGCAGCATCAGCTAGTGCTCTTTCACCTTGTGTTTTAGCAAGCGCAGGATTTACTTTTGAAATACGAATGGCAAGTCTTAAACGAAGTGAGTTTACCACTTTCTGCCAAGCAGGAATACTTCCTTTGTAGCTTGGGTCAAATTTAGCAAAACCAGCATACGTTTTGTTTGCATTGAATTGAGTTTGGATAGTATCCAACTGTGCAAAAAACGAATTGTATAAATCAGACTCTCTGTCATAAAGTACTGTTGCTGCTGTTGAACCGTAATTAGAATAAATTACTGGACCATAAATAGCAGATACTCTTGACATAGATAGAATTCTGATTAATCTAGCCCATGTAGCAAATAATGGTAAACCATTTTCTTGTGCTAAACGGATAACTTGTCTAGAAGGAGACATTACGTTATTGTACTGACGATTCCAGTAGCTGTTCCAACGTACATAATATGTAGTGTTGTTTACATTACTTGTAAATGGAGTAGGGGTATTCATATAACCCATCCATGAGTCGTAACAAAGGTCTTCTTCAATTTGACTACCCTGATTGCCATGTAGCTCGTACAACATACCTGCAAAAGGCGAACCTACCAGGTTGAAGTCTTGCTTAAGCATCTCATCAGAAATTTGATTGGGGTCCTGATTGGTTGCTTGGAAATCTTTTGTACAAGATCCAAAGGCAATTAGGATGATTGATGCAATAAATAATTGTTTCATACTAAGTGTATTTAAAAAATTTTTAGAAAGTAAACTTAACGTTAACACCATAAGATCTTGTTGCAGGTAAACCAAATACGTCGTTAGACTGCATTGCATTACCTGTGCTCATGGCTTGTTCAGGATCAAATGGAGCTTCTTTAAATAAGAAGAATAAGTTACGACCCACTAATGAGAAGTTAGCTTCTTTGATTAATGAATTTGGCTTATTTGATTTCAAGTTGTAACCAAATACTAACTGACCTACTCTCACGTTTGTTCTAGAGAATAAGTATGGTTCCATGATACCATTTCTATCACCAACCGCAGAGAAAAATACAGCAGGATCAATTGTTGATACAGGGTTTCCGTTTTGTACAGCGTTGATTGGCATACCACCTTTGTCTCTAAACTCAGCAGTTCTTGCACTAGCACCATAAGAATCTAAGAAAGCTTCTGTTTTAGAGAAAGCAACACCACCAAATTTACCTTGTACAAGTAAAGAAGCAAACCAATTGTTGTATGTGAAGTTGTTGTTCCAACCCAATAAGTAATCAGGATTAACATTACCTACTAACTCTTGTAATGCACCTCTTGTAGGAGCACCAGTAGTTGGGTTTAAAATGATACGGCCTTGTGCGTCTCTTGCAAACTTGTGGATCCAAAGATCGTTAAAAGAACCACCTGCTCTGATTACAGAAGCAAACCCTTCATCATTACCACCAACTTGGTAGTTAGGATTAGAAGCGATTAACTCAACAATTTTGTTGGTGTTACGAGAAACGTTTACAGATGTTTTCCAAGAGAAGTTGCTTGTGCTAACTACTTGTGCATCTAAAGTTAATTCAAAACCTTGGTTTTCAATTCTACCAGCGTTTACAAAATAAGAGGTAAAGCCAGAACCTGATGGAGCAGCAAGTGATAAGAACTGATTGGTACTAACATCTTTGTAAACAGTGAAGTCTAAACCAATTTTGTTTTTGAACATTTTCATTTCTAAACCAAACTCTGTACCCTCAATAATTTCAGGCTTTAAGTTGGTGAAAGGAACCTGTGTGTTTCTTCCAATACCACCGATACCAGTAGGGCCACCAGCAGCATTGATTCTATTCCATGGGTTAACCACGTTAAAAGGAACCTCGTTACCTGTTTGAGAATAAGAACCTCTTACTTTCATGAAAGAGATAACTTCTGGTAAGTCAACCATTTGGCTAACAATACCAGACAAACCAAATGCAGGATACAGGTAAGATTGGTTACCAGTAAGTGCAAGGGTAGAAGCCCAGTCGTTACGTGCAGAAACATCCACAAATAACATGTCTTTGTAACCAAATTGTAAATTCGCAAAAGCACCTTGTTTGATGGTTCTGTTAATTGTTTGGTTAAACATGATATTGAAAGGAATATTCGCAAACGTAAAGAAGTTAGGGTACATCAAAGGAATAGTACCGTTACCAACGCTCATACCATTGTTGAATGTATTTTTTTGGTAGCTCGCACCTGCTAAAGCAGTTAGAGATAAGTCACCAAAAGTATTGTTGTACGTAAAGATACCGTCGGCGTATAGCGCCTGATCGTTGTATTTGGTATAAGACCAAGTACCATTAGGGCTCACACTTACAGAGTTACCTCCTGCTGCCCAACGGTTGTCACGTGTTACATCATTGTAATCAATGTTTGCTCTTGTTTCAAACTTTAAGTTTTTAGCAATATCGTAAGAAAGTTTCACGTTTGCAATAACACGAGATGAAGTTTGAAGCTTTGAGTTTTGATTCAATTCCCAATAAGGGTTGTTTTGTTTTTCTTCGGTAGAATACCAGTTCATTCTATTTAAGTTTCTCGCAGGATCAAATGTTTGATAATTTGTCTTGTAAGCATTGAAATCTCTTTCACGAGCAAATAAATATAAACCAGTTAATGGGTTGTTGTAGTAACCAGCACCCGGACGATTTTTTGTTTCTTCATAAGCGAAAATCACATTTGAACTAACCGTTACTTTGTTGTTAAACAATTTAGTAGATTGGTTTAATGTGATATTGTGCTTCGCATAGGTATTGTTAGGTACGATACCTCTTACACTCATGTTAGCATAAGAGAAGAAAGCAGTTGTTTTATCATTACCACCACTCACAGAAATTGAGTTTGTAACGTTTACGCCTCTTTGAAAAAATTCATTTACGTAATTGTTTTGGTAGTAGTTAGATTTAGTTTTAGACCAGTTGTAGTCTGAACCATTAATCGCACCATAAGTAAACTGTAAATCAGGTAATTCAGATACTTGATCAATAACAGTACTGTGGTTAAAATCTACTTGAGTTTTACCAGCTTTACCTTTTTTGGTAGTGATAACGATTACACCGTTAGCACCTTGGCTACCGTAAAGGATAGAAGCGTTAGCGCCTCTTAATACGTTTACAGTTTCAATGTCGGCAGGGTTGATAGAAGAAAGACCATCACCACCATCGGTACCACCGTAAGAACCAGGCTGACCGCCTTTGTTGTTTACCATTGGGATACCATCAATAACGTATAACGCTTCTGATGTACCGATAAGTGATTTAGCACCTCTTAGTACCGCTTTGGTAGAACCACCGGCACCTGAGCTACTAATTTTAATGTCAAGACCAGCTGCTTTACCACTAAGGGCGTCCATAAAGTTAAAGTTGGCAGCTTTTCTTAATTCGTCGCCACTTACTTGTTGTGAAGCGTAGCCTAGGGCTTTTTTCTCACGCTTGATACCAAGTGCAGTAACTACTACATCCCCTAAATCAGAAGAAGCAGAAGATAGAGAAACTGAAACATTACTTTGTGAACCAGAGACTGAAACTTCTTTGGTTGCAAAGCCTAGAGAGGATATCTCTAATGTTACATTGCCTGCTGGTGCATTTAAACTAAATGTACCATCAGCCTTAGTTGAAGTTGCTGTTGAACTACCCTTGATTTTAACGGTAGCTGACGCAACTGCTTTGTTGTCCGGCCCTGTTACGGTACCAGAAACTTGTCGTGTTTGTGCGAATGTCGCTGACATCATGCACAGCACAGAACAAAAAATTAAAAGCAAACTTTTCATAAGATTTTGTTTGGTCTGTTTAATAATGAATTAATAAATGAATTTGGGCAAGCAAATTCATTATAATGTTAAGCTTTTTTTAACAAATTCTCAAATTATTCGGCAGATCTGCGTAGATATACACAGATTTATGGTAAAAAATAGGAATTTGTGGATAAAATACTGTCAGAATGTGCAAAACACATTATAAATATTAATTAAATGAAGGATTCTTGCCTCTGTATTTTTATTAAGCATTAATTGATAAATACAATGAGATTGAATTAACGAGATGGATGCTTCAAATTTGACTAAATTCGTGACTCCAATAAGCAGCAATGAATATAGCGTTACAAGGTTTGGCAGAGACACTGCACGGAGATTTGTTTTTTGACAAAACCATGCGCACC
>CANHHX010000065.1 GCA_947461125.1 Bacteroidota bacterium
AATTTTAAATACATATACAATGAACAGTAATGCTATGCCTGCTATCGTACAAATCGATACAGACAACCTAAAAAAGTTAACAACAGAAGTAAAAGAAACAGTGGCAGACGCCGTAATTGGTGTAAACAATGCACAAACACGTAAATCTTTTGGAATCACAGATTTGTGGGCGATCAGAAAAAATGTAAAGCCTACACGGGCTGGATCGAATAGAAACTTCTAAAAAATTAAAAAGGGCCCATGACATGGGCCCTTTTTAATTGATCTAATGATTTGATGGAATGATTTGATGGAATTATTTAATAATAACCGTTCCAATTTTTTTGGTGATCTCTCTTTCAATGTCTTTGAGGTGTTTGTGTAATTCTATGAGCCTCATCTGTTCTTCAAAACCCGCATTTTCCATGTCTTGTTGGTTTTGATCGAACATCTTTTTAATTTTTCGAAGTTTAAAATAGTTGACACTCATGGTAACATCTTCCATAGAAGTGTCTCTATTAACAATATTCATCCCTTCTAAAATAGTATCCCACTTTAAGCTTAACTCATGCGGCGAAACAGTTAAGTTGACCACTAAGTTTCTAATGGCTTCGTCATCATGATAGAGTAATGATTTTGAAGTAGGCTCCAAACCTTTGTCATACCAGCTTTTATAAATTTGATAGAGTTGTAAGTACTGCTCATTGTCAAAATCAAACTGCTCCAATTCTTCATAAATAAAATCGGCCATTGTTTTATGGTCATCAAATTTTAAGAGACCATAATCCAATAAAACGCGGATTACATTTTTTTCATAAAGATCATCCTGGTTAATCAGCGCAGCGCCTTCATCAAAAACTGTTTCAACAGTTCCTTCTAAAATTTGTTGCGCCTCTTCAAACGGCATTTTCTTTTCTTGCTTAACTAAAATGTCGCGCTTAAATTTATTCACCAAATTGGTTAAGCCAGATTCGTCTATACGAAGAAGGCTCGCACACTTTCTGATATAATCTTGTTGCTTGGTAAAATCTTCGGCCTTGTTAATTTTGCTCAGTGTTTCTGCTACCTGATTTACCACGGCACTTTTTTTGCTCACATCTCCGCCCGCTTCTTGCAGCATTACTTCAAGCTGAAATAAAATGAAGTCTTTTTTAGCAGTGGCTACAAATTCTTTAAAAGCAGTGGTGCCCACTTTGTTCACGTAACTGTCCGGATCCTCATTGTCAGGGATGAGTACAAGTCTAACATTGAGGCCTTCTTCGAGCGCCATATCAAGCCCACGAAGCGCTGCTTTTACACCCGCGCTGTCACCATCATATATGATGGTTAGGTTTTGGGTATATTTTTTTATTAAGCGAAGTTGCTCGGTAGTTAAGGATGTACCACCACTCGCCACTACGTTTTCGATACCAGCTTGATGTAGGCTTACCACATCGGTGTAACCTTCTACCAGTAAACACTCATCTGCTTTATCGATGGCCATTCTGGCAAAGTAGGAGCCGTATAAAATTTTACTCTTGCTGTAAACTTCGTTTTCTGGGGTATTGATGTATTTGGGGCCTCTATCTGATTTGCCAATAACACGCGCGCCAAAGCCAATTACTTTTCCCGTACTTCCATGAATGGGAAAAATAATTCGACCTCTATAATTGTCTACGAGTTCATCACCATTTCTATTGGTAACAAGTCCTGTTTTTGGAAGGAGCGTAGGATTAAATTGATTGGCTAATAATGCATCAGTAAGTGCAGTTCTATTTTCTGGATTGTAACCAATCTGAAATTTTTCGATGATCTCTTTTCTAAATCCTCTTTCTTGTAAATAGGAGAGTGCAATATTTTTTCCTTCTTCCGAATCTAATAGTTGTGTACTAAAATATTTTTGTGCAAAATGATTGATGGCATATAAACTATCAGAAGTTTGAATAAGAATTTTTTGTTCGGGCGAACTTTCTGTTTCTTCAATTTCAATATTGTATCTAGCAGCGAGCCATCTTAATGCTTCTACATAACTATACTTTTCATGCTCCATTAAAAATGTAATGGAGTTCCCACTTTTACCACATCCAAAACACTTGTAAATTTCCTTTACAGGCGATACCGTAAAGGATGGGGATTTTTCGTTGTGAAAAGGACAGTTGCCTAGGTAGTTGGTACCGCGTTTTTTGAGTTTCACAAACTCCCCAACAATATCAATAATATCGATGCGGCTGGTAATTTGCTGTATGGTACTTGGTGAAATCATTAAGGTTACGAAGTTAATAGAACCGGGTGAATTATGGGTCATTTACAATATCATATAGTAAATATATTAAATATGTAAAGGTGAAAGACAACAAAATCAAGTTTTGCTTAATTATACCACTGACTTACAATATTTTATCCCTAACAGGTGTGAATACATTTGTTTATTTTGTTGAAAACTTTGCTCCGTATTGTTGAAATAAGATACAAAACTATTTAGCTTGCACATTGTTATAATATATTATTAAAAGATTGTCTATGATTTTTAACACATCAAATTACAAACGCACTAAATCTAGCGCTATGGGTAGATTTTCTTGTCTAGGAAAAACCATGGCATTTGCTATGTTTTTTCTTATTTCAACATCCCTGTTTGCGCAAGTAAAAGTGGTTTCTGGAACCATCGCATCCAATGAAGATGGAGCTCCTTTACTCGGTGTTACTGTTACGAACAAAACAACCGGTAAAAAAACAACTTCTAATGGTGCAGGTTATTTTACCATTGCTGCACTAAAAGGGCATTTAATTGTTTTCAATTATGTTGGTTATTCAGCCAAAGAAGTTACCGTTGGTGACGATGAAAAGATCAGTGTTCGTTTAGTTGAGTCAGATAAAAACTTGAATGATGTTGTGGTTACTGCTTACGACATTAAAAAGAGTAAGCGCGAATTGACATACCAAGCATTGTCAGTAAGTGGGGATGACATCGCATCTACACGTCGGGAAAATTTTATTAACTCGTTAGCGGGCCGTATCCCTGGTGCAACAATTACTGCAACTACGGGTATGCCAGGTGCTTCTTCCACAATTGTACTTAGAGGTCCTACTTCTATTGATGGAAGTAACCAGCCTTTATTTGTAGTGGATGGTTTAATTATTGATAATAGTTCTTTTGAAATGCAAGATAGATTGCCTGCATCAGGTGGCTTGAACTTAGCAAACCGAAGCAATGACTTTGGAAACAGAGCTATGGATATCAATCCGGAGGATATCGACGCAGTAACTGTTCTAAAAGGACCAGAAGCCACTGCACTCTATGGTTCAGATGGTGCGAACGGTGCCATCATTATTACTACCAAGAAAGGTAAAAAAGGAAAAGCTTCTGTGACTTACAATAATTCTTTTCGTTATGAAAGAGTAAACCGCTTACCTGAAATACAAAAGGAATTTGATCAGGGATTTGGAGGCATTACCAACAATACGGAACGTCGATTTTTTGGTAATCGATTAGCTCCTGGTACGCCTGTTTTTGATAACATAGGTAATTTTTTTAGAACAGGAAATACATCACAACACAATTTAGGGGTTGAAGGAGGTAGCGATCTTAGTACTTACCGTTTTACTGCTAGTGTGTTCAATCAAGAGCAGGGCGTAGTTCCAAACACAGGGTTTGATCGTTATAACTTTCGTTTAAACACCACTTTCAAATTAAGTCCTAAGTTTAATATTACCAATTCCTTCACGTACATTTCTTCTAAAACTAGAAAGGCTTCTAAGGGATCTGGAGGATTTTTGTTGAGCTTGTTAACATGGCCAGTAGATGATGATGCTCGTGATTACTTAGATCAAAGTGGTAATCGTAGATCTATCAATGGTAACTTCTTGCAATTAGCAGAAGATGACAACCCTTTTTGGGATATCAATAGAAACCAAAGTGTTGACAGAAACGACCGTTTGATGGGTAATGTTCAAATAAGTTACGATCCATATAAGTGGTTAAACTTAACAGCACTTATGGGTGTTGACTTTTACTCAGATTTAGGAACCTGGTTTACCCATCCGCAAAGTAACAACGCAAGAACAGTAGGTGGAAGCATTCTTCAGTTCCGCGCGCGTCAAAATTTAATCAATGGAGCTTATCGTGCCACCATTCGTAAAAAAATTGGCAATATAAATAACATCATCACTTCTGCATTTACTTTTGATTCGCGTCAATACGAAGTAAATGGTTCTCGTGGTGAGCGTTTGTTTGACCAGAGTTTCGTGAGCTTAAACAATGCTGATCCTACCACCATTGCGAGTATTACAACCGCTGAAAATAATAACAGATTGGGTGCATTCATTAATTATAATGGAAGCTATAAAAACTGGTTAAACTTTTCTTTGGCAGGACGTATGGATGGTTCAAGCCGATTGGTAGATCCTACCAATTGGGATCCTGCTAAGCCTTATTATTTTTATTGGTCGGCAGGTTCGAGTTTGATCTTAAGCGATATTATTAAGATGCCAAAGCAGGTAACTTATTTAAAATATCGTTTAAACTATGCAACGACTGGTCGTGATCCTAGAACTCCATATGTAACATCTAATAGATTTGCTCAGTCTACTTTTACAGGTGGTGGATTCTCACCTTTTGTAACACAAGGTAATCCTTCATTGAAAGCTGAGTTTAGCCAACAGTTTGAAACTGGTATCGAAGCTAAATTGTTTAAAGGTAGAGTTGGAATAGATTTAACATACTATAATAATAAAACTGTTGATCAGTTGCTAAATCCTCGTTTAAGTTATGCTTCAGGTGCGATCCTCAAGTGGATCAACGGTGGAGATGTAGTGAATCGTGGAGTTGAACTTCAATTAACCGGATCACCAATTAAAACAAAGAAGTTTACTTGGGATGTAACGGTTAACTGGGCGCGTAACAGAAATGAAATTTTACGTATGCCATCTGATTTGCCTTTCTTCTATAATTCAGATACCTGGATTGCTGGGATCAGAAATATAGCAACAAAAGGAGGATCCGTATTTGATTTAGCTGCCACTCGTTTTGAGCGTAACACCAATGGTGATGTATTAATTTCACCATCGTCTGGATTGCCCCTCAGAATATCTGACTACATCAAAGTTGCAGATCGCCAGCCAGATTGGAACATGGGCTTTTTAAACAGTTTCACTTTCCTAAGCAATTGGAATATCTCTTTCAACCTTGATATTAGAAAAGGGGGAGACATATTTAACGGTACAGAATTCTTCTTATATTCTCGTGGTGCAAGTGTTAGAACCCTTGATAGAGAAACTCCTCGTGTAATTAGAGGCGTTCTAAAAGATGGTTTGGAAAACACAGCCAATCCAACTAAAAACACAATTGTATTAACGCCATTTGCAAGAAGTGAATTTTACTCTTTGGGTGTAGCGGAAGAAGATTTTATTGAAAGAGATATCAATTGGATTAGAATGCGCGATATTACAATTTCCTATAAACTACCTTCTACTTTGATTAAGCGTCAAAATGTAATTAAGAGTGCATCGGTTTTCTTTACCGGTACAGACTTATTTATTCTTACCAATTACCGTGGTGCTGATCCTGCTGCAAATGCAAACAATGCGGCGTCAAGAGGTGGTATTGGTGGCGTAGGTATGGACTTTGGAAACCTAGCTACCCCTATGGGAATTAATTTTGGGATACGTGCTCAATTCTAACGAAAAAATTTAAGAATATGAAAAAAATATTATATATTATTAGTCTAACAGTAGTTTTATCTAGTTTGTTTGGGTGTAAAAAATACTTAGACATCAACTCAGATCCTGCTTCACCTAGCGTGCCTTCATTGCCTGCTTTGTTAGCACCTGCTCAGGCTACGATGTCAAGAACCCTCATTTTTGATGCACGTGCCACGGGTGCCTACACCCAGTTCTGGTCTAATGTAGCAAATTCTGAAGTCTACGACATACACAATGCCAACCAAGGAGGTTCTGGTGCTGGTAATCAGGGATGGAGAGATATCTATCAGTTACAAGGTCCTTCCATCAATTTGATAATCCAACAAGGCATTCAAAATGAGCAGTGGGATTATGTAGGTGTAGCGTTTGCACTTCGTGCATGGGGCTTTCAATATTTAACGGATACGCATAGTGACATTGTATTTAAACAAGCTTGGGAACCCAATCGTGTGTTTTTTGATTACGATGATCAAGAAACGGTGTACAAGGGAATAGATTCTATATGCCGTCAAGCACTTGTGTATCTTTCAAGAACAGATGGTAAAGTTAACCAAGCACAATTAGTGCGTGGTGACATTATGTATCAAGGAAACCGTGATCGTTGGATCAAGTTTGTTTACGGACTCATGGCGCGTAATTTTCATCGATTAACCAACAAAGCAAATTACAAGGCGGATTCGGTTATTCGTTATGTTGATTTAAGTATGTCCAGCAATGCTGATAATGCTTTCGTTCCACATTCTGCTACAAGAAATGATGATACCAACCCAATGGGTCCAGCACGCGATAATTTTTCTGTTCGTCGTCAGTCTAGGTTTATTGTTCAGTTAATGGATGGTACCATTTTAAGGGGTAACTCAGATGGTGCAAGCCGCGACCCAAGAATCAGAGGTATGTTATCTGTTAGTCCTGATACCTCATTTATTTCTCCAACCATGACATCTTTAAATGGTGGATATAGATTCTTACTTCCTTCGGTAGGATACGTTTTGGGTAATGCTGGATCGTTGACATTTAGAAGAGGTCCAGCAACAGTATGGGGAGATAGCGCCATTGCTAACCCTGCTATTGCAAATTTTGCTGATAGAACTGTTGGAAAATACCTTTTTAGAAACAATGCGCCGCTTCCTGTAATGACCTACCACGAACTACAGTTTATTAAAGCGGAGGCAGCATTAATCAAAAGAGATAAGGGAACTGCATTTACTGCATACAGAAACGGTATTTCAGCACATTTTGATTTCGTAAATGCTATGAATTCAGGAACCAATAATTATAATCCAATTAGTGCTACTGAACGTACTTCCTACTTAGCTTCTCCTGCTGTAAAGCAAGCTGCTGCTGCACTTACATTGACAGATGTAATGCAACAAAAATTTATTGGCAATTGGGGATGGAATTTTTTAGAGCAGTGGTGTGATATGCGTAGGTATCATTACTTCGATACTGACCCTGAAACATCTTTGCCGGTATTTAATGGTTTACAGCCTATCACCCTTTTTTCTGCCTTTAACGGAGGTCCTAATTTAGCCTATCGTCTTTGGCCAACAAACTTCTCAGAGTTTGATTGGAATAGAGAGGCACTTCGAAAAATTGGAGCATTAAACACAAATTACCACACCCTAGAAATGTGGTTTAGTCAACCTTAATCCCCAAAAGATGAATTTTATGAATAAATTTTTATTGGTTATTACCATCGCAGGTATGTTTTTAGTTGGAATGAGTTCTTGTGAGAAATCTGAGCTCAGGGCCACAGAATATGATTTACCTACTTCCCAAGCTTTCGTTCGTTTTGCTTTTCTTTCACCAGGGCTTCCTGCTGTGATGATTAAAGTAAACAATAATAAAATCAATGGTACAAATACCTCAGGAACTGTTGGTCTATTTCCAGTTAACAGTAATATAGCAGAATACGCTGCTGTTGCTCCAAATGGCGCACTCAGATTATCGCTTGCAAACACTGGCACTTCAAACGACTCAGTTGTTTTATTTACCGGTAATTTGACTGTCGATGCGGGTAAATTTTACACCACCATATTAGCCGATTCTGGCTCAACCCGTCGACTCTTTTCTGTGCCTGATGATTTTGATAAACTATCTGATAGTGGTTTCACTCGTTTGAGGTTCATCAATGCAACTGGTAAATCACCAGGATTGAGTCTTGTGCGTATCGATTCATCGTCGGCAACAGTAGTTTCAAGGGATACTTTGTTCAGAAACATTGCATTTGCTGCTGCTACAAATTTTATCACCGTTCCTACAAATCCAACCAATGCTTTTTTAAGGTATAGACTTGTTCAAACCTCTAATGGAGCAATCGTTGGTGCTCCATTTACACCGTTGGTAGGAAACGCTTCAAATCGTAGAGCCACTACGGTAATTTCAGGAGGAATTTGGCAAACCACATTTACTCCTGGTATCAGTTTTCAAATTGTTAACCAGTAAACCTGAATCCCATGAAATTGATCAAAAATATTTTATTTGTTTCTACAGCAGTTTTACTGTTGGCGTCTTGTAAGAAAGAAGAACCGGTTGTGCTGCCAGATTTAGATACTTATATTAGCAAGCAGTCTAATTTAAGCACATTCAATGCCGCTTTGTCAAAAGCAAATTTGGATGAATACAAGAAAGGTCCAGGACCATTTTCTTGGCTTGCTCCCACCAATGATGCATTTACTGCTGCTGGTATTACAGCAGATTCGTTGAACAAAATGTCTCCAGGAGCTGTAAGCTACCTATTAATGTACCATATTTTACGTTCAAATGATAACCCTTCAAGGAACGTTCAAACAAATGAAATGATTTCTCGTTTCTCTGTTTCTCGTGCAACTCAACTAGATGGCGCTTTGGCGTTTATGGGACAAAAAGGGAGTGATTTTTTTGTTAATGGTGCTAGAATCGTGAGCAGTAACAATTTTTTAAGCAATGGTATCGTGCATATAATCGATAGAGTTAATACACCTCCTGCATTAAGAGGTAATGTTCAAAACCTTTTGGAAAGAACAGGACAACACACTTTATTTATTGCATTGTTAAACAGATCAAGTCAGTGGGCGCAATTAACTGGTGGAACCTTCACGGTTTTAGCCCCTACCGACGCTGCAATGATAGCAGCTGGCGCTCCATTTAATACCTTAACTGGAATTAATGGTTTATCGGTAGCTGATGCCACTAGATTTTCGCGTTTTCATATGTTTAGCGGTGCTAGATTGTTTAATAACGATTTTCAAGATGGATTAACCCCGTCTACAATGCAAGGTCCGAGTAGAACCATTCGTGTAACCAATAACGGTGCTCGTTTAGCGGGCCCTAGTAATACCAGCCCTATTGAGTTTGGGGGCAATTTGAGAGATGCCCTTGGAACAAACGGAGTTGTTCATTCTATTGCAGGGGTGCTTCGACCTGCTAATTAATAAGCATATTACTCGAAAGCTGGCAAATTTTTTGCCAGCTTTTTTTTTAGATTCAACTGTACATGAAAACTTTTGTTTTAACGCCTCTAACATTTTTTTTATTTATTACTAGTGCATGGTTCATGTTTCAACCTGATCCTGTACAGAATAAATTAATTGCCCATCTTCAATCTTGGTACAAATCATACCCGCAAGAAAAGGTATTCGTGCAAGTAGATAGACATCAATTCGTAGTTGGAGAACAAATGTGGTTTAAGGGTTGGTGTACTTTTTTACAAAAGCCTAGTATGCTTAGTCAAATTGTGTATGTAGATATTGTTAATGAAAATGGCAATGTGGTAGAGAAAAACATGTATCGAATGGATAGTTTGGGTTCTTGGCATGGGCATATTGATATTTCCAGAAAATGGAAATCTGGTAACTACACGTTACGGGCTTATACTTCTTGGATGCTCAATCAACCTGATTTTATTTTTCAAGAACCTTTTTTTGTGTACGGAGAAAATGAAATAACAAGAGTGAAGCCCACAATAGCCAAAAGATTACAAGTTAATTTTTTTCCTGAGGGCGGACAATGGATTGAAGGAGTAGAAAACAAAATGGCTTTTGTAATTCTTGATGAAATGGGCTTACCTGTGCATACTTCAATTACTATTAAGGATCCAAATCAATCCAAAATTTTAACTGCTAATGTATTGCATCAAGGGATGGGGTCGTTTACAATGACGCCTAAACATGAAAATTATTTTGCGGAAATACAAACTTCCGCAGGAGCTATTTTTACATTCCCTCTACCACCTGTTCAGACTGAGGGAATTCAGCTTACTGTTCAAAACACCAATCCCAATAGGATGTTTGTTTCTGTTCAGCGCGCTGAAAAATTTGCTGAAAAGTATTCAAAGGTTTTAGTGATGGCGCATATGAGTGGACAGCTTGTTTATTCTACTTACTTGGATTTTGAGGAAGGGTTAACTACGGCTCCAATCTCAAAGAAAAACCTGCCACCAGGAATTATGCAAATTACGATCCTCGATACCTCAGGGACTCCATTGGCAGAGCGGTTGGCTTTTGTTGAGCATTATGAAATTAAGCGTCCTCAATTAAGTTTCGAAAAAATACAAACTGCTAGAAGGAGTGAGAATATTTGGAAATTAAAAGCGGATAGTTTACTTCCTTCCTCTATTAGTGTACTCGTAAAAGATGCTGCTATTGATGAAAAAAAAGGGCTAGAAAATACCATTGCGAGTCATCTATTACTAACCTCAGATATCAAAGGCTATGTTTTTGATCCTGGGTTTTATTTTCAAAACAAGTCGATTGAAACACTAGAAAAACTAGATCTTTTAATGATGGTGCATGGATGGAGGAAATTTACCTGGAAGCAAATTTTAGAAAACGAGACCCCCGTTTTACGATATCCTATTGAATCTAATTTACAAATAAAAGGGTTGGTGACAAAAGCAGACCGAAAAGAAATAATCAAAGATGGAAAAGTTTCATTCGTCATTAAAGGGGAGGATTCTACAACCTACCTGATCGATGCTTTCTTAACGGATAAAGGAGAGTTCATAGTTGATTCATTAAATATTAATGATAAGGCCATCGTTTCTTATCAAGCAACCAATCATAAAAAAGAAAACTTAGTGGTAGATGTAACGTTTTATCCATCTTTATTTGATACGCTCGATAAAGCCGTATTAAAATGGAAATTGGATTTGGATACATTAACATTAGCAAACAGAAACTCAGCATTAGCGAAGCTTTTATATGATCGACTCGCAGTATCAGATACTTTTACCAGCAAAGCGCGCTTTTTAGGTAATGTCACTGTCACGTCAAAAAAATTGAGTCGAATGGATTCTTTGCAAAGAGAATATGTGTCAACATTTTTTGAAATCAGTGACCAGACTTTAGAAGTTCCTCAGGATCGTGGTTTTGTAAATATCTGGCAATTTTTGCAGCGGGAAGTTGTAGGTTTAAATGTGAATCCATTTGAACCGGGTGGCGTTACAACGGTAACCTTTGGGCGATTTTCTGGGATGGTGCTAGGTTCAATGAATGAAGATGGTAGTATGAATGCAGGAGCAGATGATGGCATTGTTTTTTTCTTAAATGAATTACCGGTTCCAATAGGTGTTATAGATGCTATTAATCCTGATGAAGTAGCACTCGCGAAAATTTATAAAGGTGTTACTGGATTCCCATTTGGTGCCAATGCTGGCGCCATTGGAATTTATACCAAGAAGGGTAGAACTGTTGCGGTAAACCAGAAGCAATTCAATTTTTTTGAAAAAAAGGGATATAGTATGGTACGTGAATTTTATAATGTTGATTATAAAAAAACGCCGGACTATAACAAAGACGCAATTGATAAAAGAACTACACTTTATTGGAATCCAAAGGCCAAATTTGATAATAAAGGAGAAATTAAAGTCCGCTTTTTTAATAGCGATCTTTCACAGAAGTATAAATTAGTTGTACAAGGACTTGATCAAAAAGGAAGGATGGTGTATACAGAAGAATTTGTTCAATAAACACTTTTTTATTCAGCCTCCTTGTCAAATTCAAAGTCATCGCTATCTAGTAGTTCACGTTCAATTTCTTCCATCATTACAATGTCAGAAGCTTCGCTTAAGGTAGGGGTTAGGTTCAGTACTTCTAAATAGCCAAGTTCGTCAAATGCGGTTTCAAGTTTTGGGGAGAGGCAGCACATGACAAATGAGGCGCTTTTATCATAAAAAGCCTGTTGCAAATCTGTTAAGATTTCACATGCATGCGGGTCTATATCTATGACATTTTCTAGGTTGAGCACCATGTTTTTTAATGGCGATTCTAGACATTTATTGCAAATAGTCTCGATTTCTGCTGCTATAATGGCAGTAATTGAGGTTCCAGCGGGGGTTAAAAGCTGGTATTTTTCTTTGGTATCAATTTTGAGCTCCAT
>CANHHX010000066.1 GCA_947461125.1 Bacteroidota bacterium
AAAAATGGCCATAATTTCAAAAGAATTCATGGCATTAAATAGGAGCTTAATTAGTTACGCCCTTTTTTTTAAAAGTCTTTACTTTGCATCAAACGAATGCTTGTGAGTTATAATTATTTGCCATTAGACCAAAAATGGCTCCATTTTAGCCAGGTAAAAAATTTATTAGCGCATGATCAGGATGTATCCATCACATTTGATGCACATGATCAAATAACTGCTTGCCGAAAATATTTGGATCAAAAAATGGCCCAAAAAGATAAAAATTATTACGGTATTAATACGGGCTTTGGGTTTTTACAAAACATTACCATCGATGATTCTCAAATAGAACAACTCCAATACAATTTAATTGTTTCTCATGCTTGTGGATTAGGGGAGCAGGTGCCGGAGCCCATTGTGAAACTCATGCTCATGCTCAAAATTAAGTCATTGAGTTATGGATATAGTGGGGTGCAAATTGATACGGTTAAACGCTTGTTAGAAATGTATAACAATAGAGTGCTTCCTGTGATTTTCACACAAGGGTCACTGGGTGCTTCTGGTGATTTGTCGCCACTCAGTCATTTAAGTTTACCGCTTTTAGGACTCGGTGAAGTAACGATTGATGGTGTAAAACACCAAACGGCTTCCATCATGGAGCGCTACAATTGGAATCCTATTAAACTACAAAGCAAAGAAGGATTGGCACTCATTAATGGTACTCAATTTATGAGTGCCTATGGTATGTACTGTTTACAAAAAGCCGAGCATTTAATTGAGATGGCACACCTCGTTGCTGCACTTTCTTTTGACGCTTTTAATTGTACCACCGAGCCGCTAAGCCCTCAAATACATAGCATTCGTGCACATGAAGGGCAGGTGCTTACTGCAAAAAAAATGCGTGAATATTTAGCGGGTAGTAGTATTGCCGCTTCAACCAATAAACAAGTACAGGATCCATATTCGTTTAGATGTATTCCACAGGTTCATGGTGCCACTATTGGGGTATTTAATCATGTGCTCGATATTTTTATGCGTGAAATAAATTCGGTTACGGATAATCCAAATGTTTTCCCCGATGAAGATTTAATTGTGAGTGGAGGCAATTTTCATGGACAGCCGCTTGCGATGTCACTTGATTATTTAGCCATTGCGATGAGTGAGTTAGCTAATATTTCGGAGCGAAGAACCTATCAGTTATTAAGTGGTCAACGCGACCTGCCATTATTTTTAGTAAAAGATCCAGGGCTCCATTCTGGATTTATGATTCCGCAGTACACAGCAGCCGGTATTGTGAGTGAAAACAAACAACTTTGTACGCCTGCATCTGTGGATAGTATTTCGTCGTCTAATAACCAAGAAGACCATGTGAGCATGGGTGCCAACGCCGCTACCAAATGCCTTCGCGTTATCAATAATGTAGAAAAAGTACTCGCTATAGAACTATTAAGCGCTGCACAAGCACTTGAATTTAGAAGGCCTACTAAAAGCTCCGAACCCATCGAAAAGTTGGTGGCTGCACTGCGTGAAAAAGTATCTTTTGTAGCCGAAGACAGGTTCATGCACCCCGATATGATTACTGCAACTCAAATTATAGCATCATACGCCTTATAGCGTGGATTTTAGCGTAACTTTGCATCGTAAAAACTGATACATGTCTGAAGAACAGAGCTTAAATTTTATTGAAGAAATTGTAGAGGCAGATTTAGCAGCTGGCAAATACCAGTCTATTGTTACGCGTTTTCCGCCGGAGCCAAATGGCTATTTACATATTGGACACGCTAAAAGTATTTGTTTGAATTTTGGTTTGGCTCAAAAATATGGGGGGAAAACCAATTTGCGTTTTGATGATACCAATCCGGTTACCGAAGAAACAGAGTATGTTGAGAGTATTAAAAACGATGTAAAATGGCTTGGCTTTAATTGGGCCGAAGAATTATATGCTTCTAACTATTTTGATCAAATACATGGTTTTGCGGTTCGCTTAATTGAAATGGGCCTTGCCTATGTAGACGATAGCAGTTCCGATGAAATTGCAGCGCAAAAAGGAACGCCAACACAGGCGGGAACTGCAAATGCTTATAGGAGCAGAACTATTGCCGAAAATTTGGAATTTTTTGAAGATATGCGCCTTGGTAAATACGCCGATGGCGAAAAAGTATTACGTGCTAAAATTGATTTAGCTAGTAATAACATGCATATGCGTGACCCCATCATTTACCGCATTAAACATGCGCACCATCACCGCACTGGCAACAAATGGTGCATTTATCCGATGTACGATTTTGCGCATGGACAAAGTGATGCCATCGAAAATATCACGCACTCGGTGTGTACACTCGAATTTATTCCACACAGAGAACTCTACAACTGGTTTATAGAAAAGTTATCTATTTTTCCTTCTAAGCAGTACGAGTTTGCACGATTAAACATGACTTACACGGTTATGAGTAAGCGCAAATTATTACAACTGGTACAAGAAAATCATGTAACGGGTTGGGATGATCCGCGTATGTCTACCATTTCTGGTATGCGCAGAAGAGGCTATCCAGCAGCGGCTATCAGGGAGTTTTGCGACCGTATTGGTATTGCAAAACGGGATAATCTCATTGATATTAGTTTACTTGAATTTTGTGTGCGTGAAGATTTAAATAAAACCGCCGTGCGCCGCATGGTGGTATTTGATCCCTTAAAAGTGATTATCACCAACTATACCGGCGAGGGTGAAATACTCCATTCAGAAAATAATCCGGAAGATCCAAATGGCGGTGTGCGCGAAGTGCCGTTTAGCAAAGAAATTTTTGTAGAGCGTGACGACTTTATGGAAGAGCCGTCTAAAAAATATTTTAGACTCGCCCCAGGTCAAATGGTGCGTCTAAAAAGTGCATACATTATTAAGTGTGATGATTTTGTAAAAGATGCTAATGGCAATGTAACAGAACTTCACTGCTCATATATTCCTGAAAGTAAGAGTGGATCAGATACATCTGGTATCAACGTAAAAGGAACACTACACTGGGTAAGTGCATTGCACGCGATTGCTGCCGAAGTGCGTTTATACGACCGTTTATTTAATGTAGAAGATGTAGCGAACGCCGAAGGTGATTTTAAAGATTACATCAATAAAGAATCTTTAACGGTAGTGCCGCATGCATACGCTGAGCCTGCACTATTAAAAGATAGTATGGGAGTAGGTTTTCAATTTTTACGCAAAGGATATTTTTGTGCCGACAAAGAAAGTACCCCAACAAAACTGGTATTTAACAGAACGGTAGGATTAAAAGATACTTGGGCAAAAGAAGTAAAAAAAGGAGCATAGCATATGCACTTGCAAGCTAGGTTTAATAAACATTGGGCTCAAACCTTTCCTCATTTTAGTAAGGATGGCCACTTTGTGCTTGCAGTTAGCGGTGGTGCAGATAGTGTGGTACTTGCGCATTTATTAAAAGGTGCTGGTATCAATTTTGAAATTGCGCATTGTAATTTTAAATTAAGAGGAGCGGAGAGTGATAGGGATGAGGACTTTGTAAAGAACCTAGCTGTTACAATCGATGTTCCTTTTTCTTGCAAGCATTTTGACACAGCGCAGTACGCTGTTACACATAAAATATCGATTCAAGAAGCAGCCAGAGATTTGCGTTATGCATGGTTTGGTACATTTAATACCCTTGTAATTACGGCGCATCACGCCAACGATAATATTGAAACGGTATTCATGCATTTGTGCAGAGGTACGGGTATTGCTGGTTTAACGGGCATAGAGCCCTATAAAGTAAAAGAGCGGTTACTGCGCCCATTACTTGTTTTTCACAAGCAAGAAATAATCGATTACGCAACTGAGGCAGGCATTGCATTTGTACAAGACAGTTCAAATGCAAGTGATAAATACACCCGTAACTTTTTTAGGAATCAGGTATTACCATCTGTGCAGGAAGTATACCCGCAGGCAGAGCATAATATTTTACATACCATTAAGCATTTGCGCGAGGTGTCGGATGTGTATAAATCAGCGATGCAAAAAATTGTAAGTAAACTGCAATTTATACAAGGCAATGAAATTCATATTCCAGTACTCATGTGGCAAAAAGCAAAGCCCTTAGACACCATTACTTTTGAAATGTTGTATCCATATGGATATACGGCAGCGCAAGTTCCAGAGGCCATTAAAATGTTAAGCGCGCATAATGGTGCTGTTTTACTTTCTAACACACACCGCTTAATTAAAAATAGAAACTGGATGATTTTGGCCCCACTTGCTACTGCTTCTAACACCAGTGTGTTAGTGGTGGAACAAAATGATACGTCTGTAGATTTTCCGGGTGGGGTATTAGGGTTGCAATCTTCTATGGTTCAGTTGCCCGAAACTTCTGATTACAATACCTGCATGCTGGATGCTGCTGCACTTCAATTCCCACTTATTTTACGCCCTGCTGCAACGGGGGATTATTTTTACCCACTTGGCATGCAAAAGAAAAAGAAGCTCAGCAAATTTTTTATCGACCTAAAGCTTTCTAAAACAGCCAAAGAAAAAGTGTGGGTACTGGTATCAGATAACCGTATTGTTTGGGTTATTGGCTACCGCATAGACAACCGCTTTAAAATTACACCAGCTTCTACGGCTGCTGTTAAACTTACAATTTCACCTGCTGTTTTATAAATGCAAATAAGCAGATACCTGACTGATAAAATTTTGAATAGGATCAAATCCAGGGAATAGTTTGCATGCGATAATTAAAAATCCGATACCCCAAACAGAGCCCCAAAAGTGCGCCGAGTGGTTGATATTGTCGCCCCCTCTTTTAGACATATAAATGGTCATGAGTAAATACAACGGGCCAAAAATAAAACCGGGTATGATAGGCGGAATAATAAAAAGTCCAATTTTAATAGTAGGGTCTAAAAACACGCCCGCAAAAACCACCGCCGATACGGCGCCGGAGGCGCCAAGACTTCTGTAATGCTTATTGTTACGCTGCATGATATAAGTTGGTATGAGGCAAACGATAAGTGCTGTTAAGTACATGGCTAAATAAAGTGCCTTGCCTTTTTCATTAAAGAGTACAATAAAATATTTTTCTACAAAATCACCAAACATGTAAAATGAAAACATGTTGAATGCCAAATGTGCTAGATCGGCGTGTATAAAACCATTGGTTATAAAACGCCACCACTCATTGTCTTTATTGATTGCGGGCGGATAAAAAATAAAATCGTTGATTACTTTTTGATTGGCAAAACCAAATAAAGAAAGCGCAATTGTGATTACTAATAGGGTGAGTGTTATGGTATACATAAATTAGTTGTGGTGGTATTTTTCGTTTCTTAAAATGGTACAAGCGCGGTAAACCTGCTCCGCTAAAATTAGCCTTACCAGCATGTGCGGAAATACAAGCGGAGATAAGCTCCAACAAAAGTTAGCCCTTGTAAAAACAGTTTCATCAACGCCAAATGCACCACCTATTAAAAAAACAATTTTGCGCGTGCTCTCGTTGGCTCTTTGTTGCATAAAACTGGCAAGCTTAGGCGACGTAAAAGTTTGTCCTCTTTCGTCAAGTAAAACCAAATAATCGGAGGCGTCTAATTGTTGAAGTATGCTTGTGGCTTCTGCTTTTTTCAAGGCAGTTTCTGATAAGCTACCCGCATTTTTGGGTGGGCTAATTATCTGCCAGCTGGCAGGAAAATAATTATTGATGCGCTTTGAAAAGTCTTCGATGCCCATTTTTGCATACGATTCGTGGGGTTTGCCAACAGACCAAAGCTCAATTTTCATGCGGGTAATTAATTTCGCACTAAATTTAGGCTTTTAAAATATAGTATGCGTCATTTATTGCTAATTCTGGTTTGTTTCATGTTGTTTTCTGTTGCTTCTGCGCAGGAGCCAACAGCTATCGATTCGGTAACAAAGGCAAAAAGAGTGAAACTAGTAGCATCTATTTTTGGAGGCACTTATGGCGCATCCTTTATATCGCTTAACAAAGCTTGGTACGCCAATTATCCAAGAAGTCGTTTTCAATTTTACAACGACGGAAAAGAGTGGCTTCAAATGGATAAAGTAGGACACGTTTATTCTAGCTATAACCTTGCGCGCATAAGTCATAAGGGATGGGCGTGGACAGGTTTGCCAGAAAAAAAAGCAGTGGTGTTATCGGGATTAACAAGCTTATCTTATTTAACCATCATCGAAACAATGGATGGTTTTTCCAAAAATTGGGGATGGAGTTGGTTTGATGTATCCGCAAACACAGCGGGCGTTTTATTATGGAGTGCACAACAACTCAAATGGAAGGAACAAAAATTTCGTTTAAAATATAGTGCACATTACACGAATTACGCCGACCCTATGCTCCAAGCACGTGCTAATAACTTTTTTGGAAAATCGATACCTGAACGGTTTTTAAAAGATTACAATGCCCAAACTATTTGGTTAAGTGCCAATATAAAAAGTATTTGGCCTGAAACGAAAGTGCCTAAGTGGTTAAACATTGCGGCTGGGTATGGAATTGATAACGCTTTTGGGGGTTACGAAAATAAATGGACGGTTAATAATCAAGCTGGTAGTTATACATATTCACGTCCCGACTTGCAAAGAAGTCGTCAATATTATTTATCGATAGATGTAGATTTTGAACGCATAAAAACAAATAAAAAATGGGTGAGGGGGGTACTTACTTTTTTGAATTTTGTTAAACTGCCTGCACCAGCATTTTCGCTGAGTAATGGAAAATTGAGTGGTAGTTGGTTGTATTTTTAATTAGGTCTTTCTTAAGTATTTTGTAAGGATCACAATCGTTTGTCCTTCTATTTTTCCTTCAATTTGTTCAGTGTTATCTGCTACCAGTCTAATATTTTTTACAACCGTACCTAATTTAGCATTGAGAGTAGATCCTTTTACATCTAATGATTTTGTAAGAACCACCGTATCGCCATCTTGTAATACCATGCCATTACTGTCTTTGTGCAAATCTACACTGCCATCATTTTCATTATCGCCCGTAGATTTTGCCATGCCATGGTATCGTCATCAAAATACATCATGTCTAATGCATCTGCAGCCCAGCTTTGGTCTTTTAGTCTATTTAATAAGGGCCAGCTTACTACTTGTACCGCTGGAATTTCACCCCACATCGCTTCGTTTAAACAAGCCCAGTGCGTACTATCAAGTTCTTCTTTTTTATTGAGTTGAGCTGCACATTTTGCACAAATGAGAAAGCCTTCTTCCTTGTTAGTAGGTACTTCGTAAACAGTTAAGTTGGTTGTAGATTTACAACACTTCACAAGTGTTGCCACTTCTTGCAATAAGGTCTTTCTCGTTTTTCATGTTTGCTTGTTGAGGATGTTATTTGCGTGAATGTAAGTAAATAGATGAATAGGATGCGTTAGCTTTTGTTTTATTGCGTTTTAGAGCAGGCTATTTTTGTTTTATTTTTTTTTATTTATTAGTGCGAAAATAATTTTTAAATTATATCAGGTCATGTAATTTAAAATATATTTTCATTGTTTTAGGGTCGTAATATATCTTCGGACTATTTTTTGCTTAGCATATAGAATCGCCTTAAATTAAACGTTTTGTGTTAAGGAATGGTCCTATATAAAATCTTGAAAATAGTTTCGATTAATATAAATGGTTTCTTTAGATTTTTAATATTCTATAGTTGTTTAAAAAACTTCTTTTTCATCTTTAGATTGGGTGCAAAAACTTTTCAAATGATTTATTGCTTTTGTAAGCCTTTCTTTTAAATTTTCTTCCGCATAAATATTTATGCTTAATGCTACTCCCTTAGTAAATCTAACATCAGAATTATCGAATGTTGATTTTATATTTGTTTTACGACTTGATATATACAAGTTAAAGCCATCTACCCAATTTAATTCTTCGATATCGCCTATGTTGATTTTGTATGTTATCTTACTTACACTTGATGAAAGTTCATATCTTCTACTTGTTTTAAAAATCATTTCGCATCCAATAAATTGAATTGATATTGGCGTTTCAATATAAAGTTGCTTGAAACGGTCATTAAAAATATTTGGCTCCTTAAAATCCTCTTTCCATTTTTCAAATTTTGATTTTATCCAATTTTCAGTCTCCACTTTAGTTTGGGAATAAAGATTTAATGATGACATTAATATGATAAATAAAAAAATATACCTCATTATTTTCGAAAGATTATTAATTTTAAAACAATTCAAAGCTATTTTTAAGTGTGTTATATTTTGATAATAAATTTGTTCTAGTCCCTACTTGTATTAAGTATGTCTTTTTGTTTTTTATGAAAAATAATGCCTTTGTAGGCAACTCCATTTGATCAAATGAATATTCTAATGCAGAGGTACCCTTATAAGTTGTGTATTGATAGTTAAAGCCTGCCTTTTGTAAATTACTCGCATATACTTCTAAGGTTCTCTTTTCGAAATATCCATAATTTGAAGGACTAATTTTATTGTAACTAGCACTCTCGTCAGTTATGTTAATGTTATTTGCAACGCCGATTTCTGGGCTATTTTCATTTTCACCACATATGTAAGCAGCAATAATATTATTTATGCCATTTTGTTTTGCCATTTGAATATATAATGTGTTTACTTTCAATTCACAGTCGCATTTTACTTTAAAGCCAGCGCTTTGAAACGTTTGGATTCTTTCTTGTGCTATTATTAAAGAAGTCGAAATTAAAATAGTTGCAATGGTTATAATAACTTTCATAATAAATATTAATTACATGATTTTATAGCTAAAACAAAAATTGATATAATTGATCCAACGATCAAAAATCCAATAGTTCTATCAAACATTTCCTTCCCAGCTGCTTTTGCTCCTTTTTTAAAATTAATTGCAGTTTGTTTAGCAAGATTCTCAGCTTGTTGACGAGCGTTATTCATCCATTTTTTTAGTAAGTCGTCACTAAATACATATTCTTCTTTGAATTTTGCTTCTTGATTATTACTATTAGATTTCCTTTGATACTCCTTAAATTTCAAGTACTCTATGTCGTAGTGCCTTTTTGCTTCTGGATCTTTTAATATTAGATAAGCTTCGTTTATCAATTGCATTTGATGCAATGTGTCTTGACCAGGGTTCTTATCTGGATGCCACTTAACTGCTTGTTTTTTATATGCAATTTTTATTTCTTCAATAGCAGCTCCAAATTCAATTTCAAGTACTTTATAATAATCTAGAAACATTTTAATCTTTTTTTAACGAGGTATTATCTGCATTGTTGTCATCATCTGAAGATTTCCAAATAGCTCTTACGCCTGCAATTACACCAAATAATAGTATTAATCCAAATATACCCGTGTTTCTTCCCCCAGGACCTGAACCTGCTTGTAACGCACCTGAAAGAATCATGAATAGAAATATTACGCCAATTGTTGCTAATATTTTAGATGTTTTGCTCATAAGCTGATTTTATATTTACTAAATTTATTCTTCGACTATTTTTATATCTATTTTATGTATTTTGATAGCGAATAACTTTTTCTCTGATATCGAAGTTGGAAATGTATAAAAGACTACTTCTCTTGGATAAGTTATTTCTAATGATTTAAAAGCATTAATTAAATAATGATGGCTCAATACCCCTTTGCTATTTGTATCTGTATAAACAAATTTATTGAATCCTGCTTTCATATTATTTTTAATTGTGCTTATTGAAAGCTCATTATTAGTCATGTAAAAAATTTCTGTACAATTATTTGAGAATAGATTAGAACATGTTTTAGTGAAATACTCATTATTGACATTTTTGTATTTCCAATTTATTGAAGTTTCTTTCGAATCTTCATCATACTTAGTATCACTTAATACAAAACCTTTTTTATTTAATATTTCTTCACATTTTTCAACACTGCTATTTTGTAAAATTAACAGTTCGTTATATGTTAAATGTTGGCTTATTCCTTTGTTAATAATTAGTAGTAATATACCGGCAATGATTATTGTTTTGATTTTCATATTTATCTCAATTATTTACAACTAAAATCTGTTTCTGAAATAATTCTATCTCTAATTTTATTTTTTAAAGCATCAGTGTTTTTAACTACCGGAATAATTTTAAAACTTGAAGCATTTCCAGTATTTGAAAATACACTACTACTTGTAGATCCATTTGCACGAATGCCATCAAATAGATAAATCTTGTCAGTGCTTACTATATTGCCATTTCTGCTATAAAACTCAATTGTACATTCAATATCTCCATAGTCTAAATCAAATGGATTGAAGTTTTTAATAGATACATTTCCAGTGATCATTCCAAATTCAGATTTGATATCATTGCTAATTTTTAGATTTGAATAAATGTCATCCATTTTAAATTTCGTTTCCAATTCTAAATATGATAGGAGGTTTTTATCTTTTATTATTTTACCCATTTCGACGTCATTTTCATTCCCGGTTAAACATCCTTTCTTTTTCCCATATTCTAGCACTCTATTATAATATGCATAGTTTATACCTTTTGATGATTTAATTATTAATTTACCGTTTGATTTTCCAATTAATAAATATATTGGAATACTATTGTTATTGCTAATTTCAATATATGAGTATACTTCATATTCTCCATCTGAATTCTTAGATAAATTTGTTATTTCGCATTTCTTTGCCGGAACAACCCTGCTCCCAATTTCATTAAAATTCGGATATATATCTTCAAATTCTTTAGAGCTTCGATTTTTCATTATAAGCATATTGAAAAATCTATCTGAAGCATTTTTTGCATCCTCTTCTGAAAGACTAAAATGTTGATAAATAAAATATATAGATGATAGAAGAACTAATGAAGTAATAACACTTGCAATTATTTTATAGATTATATTAATATTAACCCCGTTTTGATTCATTTCTTAAATATTGTTATTTGATTGATTATTAGATTTTATCTTTTTAGTTTTTGTCATATTAAATTTATAATTTATTTTTTTAATTTGTATATATATTTTTAAAATAATTTTATATAATAGTGCTAGCTTAGTGCAAATTAATTACCTAAAGGTAAAAGAATTCGACAATCTGGAATCTAATAATCAATTGGGGTAAAAACGTTAATTACAATAAGCTCAAAATATTCGCTTTTTTAGGTAGATGGAAACTACTTATTTTTATATTTTTTGATAAATTAATCAATTACAATAAGCCAGATTTTTTCAGGGTAAGTTTCACCAAAAACATACTCATTAACTGGAGAGAGCCACATGATATGTTATGCTTCATTTTCCTTGAATAAATCTAATTTATAATAAGTTCATTAATCTTCAGGACAATGTACAATTTGATTTAATAGAGCTTGATTTTGCCTCTATCTTGTAATGTGATTCTAGCTTTAAAGCTTTCGTTCGTTTTGCGAAAGGATGCTCGCTCACTTCGTTCGCTCGTTCCTGTCGAAGTGGGCTTACCCAAAGCCTCACAATATTGTTCATGCATTTTTATTGGAGTATTGATATTATGGGCCTGACGCTATCGCGTCCGGCTCATGGCCAATACGCGCTTACTTATGCCTTTGGCAACGCCGCGCTCATTATCCATGGCCTGCACTTCGTGCAGGCGCCATTGAATATCCGCATAAAAAAAGCCCCACATTTCTGTGAGGCTTTGTGACCGCGTTAGGATTCAAACCTAAAACCTTCTGATCCGTAGTCAGATGCTCTATTCAGTTGAGCTACGCAGCCATTACCCTAAGGGGTTGCAAATATAATCTCTAAAAGATTAACGGCAAAAAAGGAA
>CANHHX010000067.1 GCA_947461125.1 Bacteroidota bacterium
ATTGATAAAGCTGTTGCAAAAGTGATTGAAAACTTACGTGCACAATCGCAAGCAGTTGGTAACGATTCTAAAAAAATTGAACAAGTTGCTACCATCTCTGCAAATAGTGATAGTGAAATTGGAAAGTTAATTGCAACTGCAATGTCGAAAGTAGGTAAAGAAGGGGTTATTACGGTGGAAGAAGCAAAAGGTACTGATACAACAGTTGACGTTGTAGAAGGTATGCAATTTGATCGTGGATATATCTCTCCATACTTCGTTACAAACAGCGAAAAAATGGAAGCAGAAATTCAAAATCCATACCTCTTAATTTATGACAAAAAGATTTCTGCAATGAAAGACATTCTTCATATTTTGGAGAAAGTAGCTCAAAGCGGTCGTCCTCTTGTTATCATTGCCGAAGATTTAGAAGGTGAAGCACTTGCAACACTTGTAGTAAATAAATTACGTGGTACCATTAAAGTGGCTGCTGTTAAAGCACCAGGTTTTGGTGACCGTCGTAAAGAAATGTTAACCGACATTGCGATCTTAACTGCTGGTACTGTTATCAGTGAAGAGCAAGGCTTTAAATTAGAAAACGCAGACCTTACTTATTTAGGTCAAGCTTCTTCTGTTACAATCGACAAAGACAATACTGTTATTGTTGGTGGTAAAGGTAAAAAAGCAGATATCACTGCTCGTGTAAACCAAATTAAAGCACAAATCGAAAACACAACTTCTGATTACGATCGCGAAAAATTACAAGAGCGTTTAGCGAAGTTAAGTGGTGGTGTTGCGGTATTATATGTAGGTGCTGCTACCGAAGTTGAAATGAAAGAAAAGAAAGACCGCGTAGACGATGCACTTCACGCTACACGTGCAGCTGTTGAAGAAGGTATCGTACCTGGTGGTGGTGTTGCTTATATCCGTGCAGTTGAAAGTTTAGAAAAACTAAAAGGCGCTAACGAAGATGAAGCAACAGGTATCCAAATCGTTAAAAGAGCGATCGAAGAGCCACTACGTCAAATCGTTATCAATAGCGGTATTGAAGGTTCTATTGTAGTTCAAAAAATTAAAGAAGGCAAGGGTGACTTTGGTTTCAATGCACGCACAGAGGTTTACGAAAACCTATTTAAGGCGGGTGTAATTGATCCAACTAAAGTAACACGTGTTGCATTAGAAAACGCTGCATCTATCGCTGCTATGTTATTAACAACAGAGTGTGTAATTGCAGACAAACCAAAACCTGAAGCAGCTGCTGGCCATTCGCATGGCGCACCTGATATGGGTGGAATGGGTTACTAATACAATAACCTTTCAACATAAAAAGTCTCGCATCTGTTATGGGTGCGAGACTTTTTTTATGCTGATAAATCCTTTGGTTAAAAAGTACTGGGCGCCAGCATAGGTAAGCATTACGGCCAAATCTAACACTGGTAAATGCGCATAAAATTTATTGGTAGCAAGAATTGCATCACTAATTACAAATAATAATGCACCAGGCACAAATGTTTGGAGCGCAAATTTTTTATACTGGATATTTGTTGTTGTATGAACGGCGAGTGACGCCATTAATGAAATAAATAACATGTATAATAATATAGGCACCTGATAAGCGCCTAGTGCGTTACGAAGTAGTATAAATATCAATCCAGAAATAATACTTAGTCCAATAAGCGTTTTATAAAACACACTTACCGTTTCTTTTTTTACGGGCACTGTTTGAATAAAAAATAAACTATAATAGACGTGTGCCGTTACAAATGCAATCATCCCTGATAAAAAAAAGTTAGCTCCCTCGCCTATTAACAACACATCACCTACCCACGAAAAAAATAAGCCCAAATACGCGCGCCACATACCTTTTAATGGCTGCTCACTCGATGCGGATGTATACAAAAACCACATTAAAATGGGCACTAATAAAAATTTAGTATAGATGCGCTGCTGCGGCCAGTCCATATAAATGCAAAACAAATGAGCTATGGTTACAGCCCAAAAAAGAACGGTGTAATTTATCTTTTTCATTCAAAACATTTTTGAAGCGCCTCTGCAAATGAGTGTGGTGCATAGCCAAGTATGCTAACCGCTTTATCAATTTTTAGACCAGAGCGCTGGGCCCTTTTAACCGGTTCAGGAAAGGTACTTGCTGTTACGGGTTCAATTAAATCTAATGGTAGGTTCAAATGCTTGGCCACTGCCACCGCCATATCGTAGGGCGATACAATATCTTTTCCTGCCAAATGAAAAGTACCAGGGACCTGTTCGTTTATTATTTTTCGGATACCCCAGCACAAATCGCCAATATACGTGGGTGTGCGGGCCTGATCGGTAACTACTTTTATGGGTTCTCCATTTTGCAACTTTCCAGCTACCCATTGTATAAAACTAGGCCGTAGGTTTTCCCAAACTGGGCCGTACATAAAAACGGGACGTACAATAGTGGTATTTAAAGAAGCAGCATTAACGAGTGCTTCGGCCTCCAACTTAGAAGCACCATAAAAATTAAGTGGCGCAGGTACATCCTCCTCGTCGTGTGGGCCGCCCTCTCCAAAAATAAAATCGGTACTGAGGTATACAAAATGGTTGGTACCTGCTTTGGTAGCAGCACTGAGTAAATACTGGGTGGCCTGAATATTATTAGCTGTGCAAAGTTCAGGATTAGCGGCACATTCGTCTGGTTTACTCATGGCAGCAGTGTGAATAACTGCATCAGGCCTCGTTGAATCAAACAAATTTTCAACATTCCTAACGTCTGTTAGGTCAATATTATAGTAGTTTAAATTACTATATGATGGCAATTTAGACTCATTTCTACTCGTCGCAATAACCTCAAACCCTTTACCAACAAGGGTCTTAACCAAATGTTGACCAGTAAACCCATTGGCGCCTGTTACGAGTACTTTCATAGTACAAGTTTACACATTTTTAATGCACTGTTTATCAAATTGTAAAAACGGTTTCAAATGCTTATTTTCGTATCTCGTCTTCGTTAGACACCCATTTACAACTGAGGCCCAGTAAGTTAAGGCCAACAATAAAGCAGAGAAAATGTCTACTAAAAAAGTAACAAAAATTGGCGTATTAACTTCTGGAGGAGATGCCCCTGGTATGAATGCAGCCATTAGAGCCGTTGTAAGAACCGCTATTTATTATGGCATAGAAGTTTACGGTATTGTTAGAGGCTACAATGGAATGGTGGAAGGTGATATTTTTAAGATGGATTCAAAATCGGTAGCCAATATTATTCAACGGGGTGGAACTATTTTAAAAACAGCCCGTAGTGCTGCATTTTTTGAACCAGAAGGCCGACAAAAAGCCTACGACAATCTTAAAAAGTTTGGCATTAATGGACTTGTAATTATTGGTGGAGACGGTAGTTTTAAAGGTGCCCAAAAATTTAGCAACGAATTTGATATCCCTTGTATTGGATTACCGGGCACCATCGATAAAGATATTGCAGGTTCCGATTTTACCATTGGATTTGATACCGCTGTAAATACCGCCGTTGAAGCCATTGATAAAATTAGAGATACGGCCGATGCCCACGACCGCCTTTTCGTAGTAGAAGTAATGGGTAGAGACGCTGGATACATTGCACTGCATAGTGGTATTGCTACTGGTGCCGAAAACATTTTAATTCCTGAAACCAAAACGGATATTGAAGAATTGATTGCGTCTTTAACTGAAAAAGAAAAGCGCAAAAAACTAGTGAATTTAGTGGTGGTGGCAGAAGGGGATGAACTTGGTGGCGCCAATGAAATTGGAGCCATCATGAAAACGCGTTTACCCAACGCCGATATTAGAATTTGTATTTTAGGACATATTCAAAGAGGGGGCGCACCAAGTTGCTTAGACCGATTGATAGCAAGTCGTATGGGCTTTCATGCAGTGGAATGTTTAATAGAAGGTCGCAACAATGTAATGGTAGGCATTGTAAACAACAAGGTACATTATACCCCACTTGACAACGCCGTTAAAGCAAAACAAAAAATATCGCAAGACTGGTTTAAGATTGTAAAAATACTAGCTAGTTAATCTTGTATCATAAACCCCCAATAAGCAATAAAAGCAATTAAGTAAGAAAAGATTATGTCAAAAAATTTAGAGAAATACCTACACCGAAACATGGACAAGCAAGCAGGTCTTGCACACATGGATCACCGCACAAAAATTGTTGCAACCGTAGGTCCTGCTTGTGATAAATATGATCAGTTATTGGCACTTGTAAAAGCAGGTGTAAACGTTTTTCGTTTAAACTTTTCACATGGTAGTCATGAAGACAAAAAAACCATCATCGACCATATTCGTACCATCAATAAAACCGAACCTTACAATATTGCAATATTAGGAGACCTACAAGGACCTAAATTAAGAGTGGGCGAAATTAAAGACAATGCACTTGATGCAAAAGTGGGTGATGTACTTACCCTTACCAACGAAAAATGTATTGGCACTCACGAAAAAATTTATGTCTCCTACCCTAATCTTGCTGGTGATGTGGTAGTAGGCAATACCATCATGATTGATGATGGTAAAATTGAAGTGAAAGTACTATCGGTAGAAGCAAATGGCGATGTTAAAGTAACGGTAACCCTTGGTGGTATCATCTCTTCTAAAAAAGGATTGAACCTTCCAGACACCAAAATTTCTTTACCTGCTTTAACAGAAAAAGATATCATTGATCTTGATTTCATGATCAAAGAAGAGTTAGACTGGGTGGCACTTAGCTTTGTTAAAAGAGTTGCCGACATTGAAATGCTTAGAGGTATTTTGGATAAAAACAAGAGCAAGTCTAAAATCATTGCAAAAATTGAAATGCCGGAAGCGCTCACCAATATCAGAGAAATTATTTTAGCCTCTGATGGTATTATGGTGGCACGTGGAGATTTGGGTGTTGAACTTCCTGTTGAGCGTATCCCATTAATTCAAAAAGAACTCATTAGAAAATGTATTCATAGAGGTAAGCCGGTTATTGTTGCCACTCAAATGATGGAGAGCATGATTGACCGTGTTAAGCCTAACAGAAGTGAAATTACAGACGTTGCCAATGCTGTACTAGAAGGTGCCGATGCCGTAATGCTTTCTGGTGAAACCGCTGCGGGTAATCACCCAGCGCTTGTAGTAGAAACCATGTGCAAGATTATCAAAGAAGTTGAAAAAACAGAATACCGTTACAACCGCTCCGAAGATTTAAAACCTCAACCACAATCTCCATCATTTTACAGTGATGCAGTTTGTTATAATGCTTGTAAAATATCAGAAGATGTAAATGCACATGCACTTGTGGGCATGACACAAAGCGGCTACACTGGTTTTGTGCTTAGTAGCTTTAGACCTTCTTCTCCACTATTTATTTTTACCAAAGAAAGATCACTGGTAAATCAACTAAGTTTAAGCTGGGGCGTTCGTGCTTTTTACTACGCCGAAGAAGAAAGTTTAGACGATATTGTTACCGATCAAATTAATATCTTAAAAGAGCGTGGTTTTGTGAAAGAAGGCGATGTGGTGGTTAACACCGGCAGCACCCCAATTGCAGAACACTTACCAACCAACGTAATTAAGCTCACCACGGTCAAATAATGAAAACATTTTTTACCATAATTGCATACCCTATGAAAAAAGTATTTACAGCCATCATCCTTCTAGTTTGCATGTTTGCAAACGCACAAGAAGTGAGTATCATTCCGCAGCCTACTAGCTTAAAAGTTAATGAAGGCACATTTAATATTTCAGCAAAAACAACGCTACAAATTAAAAGTGTGGGGCAGCAAAAAGCGGCTAACTTTTTTAATAAATATTTGCAGCAGTTTTATGGCTTTCAATTAAAAGTTAGTGTGGGAACTGGTGCTAAAAATGCAATTAGCTTAGTAAATACCAACACCACTGCACCAAAAGGAACGTATACACTAACATCAACTAGCAATGGCGTTGTTATTAAAGGGGCCAATGAAGAAGGTGTTTTTTATGGCGTACAATCGCTCATTCAATTACTCCCGATTCAAAAATCTAGCACTTTATCAATTCCTGCTGTAAGCATTCAAGATCAACCCAGATTTGTGTATAGAGGGATGCATTTAGACGAAGGCCGTCACTTTTTTGGAATGGACTTTGTAAAAAAATACATCGACTTTATTGCCATGTACAAATTAAATACGTTTCATTGGCATTTAACCGAAGACCAGGGTTGGAGAATTGAAATTAAAAAATATCCAAAATTAACGAGTGTAGGCGGCTACCGTAACGCTAATATCATTGGCCGTTACCCTGGTAAAGGAAGTAACAATACGAGGTATGGTGGCTTTTATACCCAAGCACAAATCAAAGAAATTGTAAAATACGCTGCTGATAGGTTTGTAACTATTATTCCTGAAATTGAAATGCCAGGTCATGCAAGTGCTGCTATTGCTGCATATCCGGAGCTTAGTTGTTTTCCAAACGAATCAACCCCAGCCATTCCTACCATGCACAGTGCTGCAACGCTGGAAGCTTTAAAAAAGCCAGGTACTAAAATTGTTCAAGAAACTTGGGGTGTATTTGATGATGTGTTTACCCCTACCGAAAATACTTTTACATTTTTACAAAACGTATTAGATGAAGTAATGGCCTTATTCCCTTCTACCTATATCCATATTGGTGGGGATGAGTGTCCAAAAGAATCATGGAAGAGATCTGAATTTTGCCAAAAACTAATCAAAGAAAAAGGCTTAAAAGATGAGCACGGTTTACAGAGTTATTTTATAGGCCGCATTGAAAAATATTTGAACAGCAAGGGCCGTCAAATTATTGGATGGGATGAAATTTTAGAAGGAGGCCTCGCTCCTAACGCTACTGTGATGAGCTGGCGTGGAGAAAAAGGGGGTATCGAAGCCGCTAAAGAAAAGCATAACGTAATTATGACACCTGGTGGATGGATGTATTTTGACCACCAACAAAACAAAAAAGAAGATTCAGTTACGATTGGCGGTTATACGACTATTCAAAAAGTATACAGCTACGAACCACTTCCAAAAGAAATGGATCCAGCAGATTATAAATATGTACTAGGCGCACAAGCTAATGTTTGGACAGAGTACATGAACAATACGGCAAAAGCAGAGTATATGGTATTCCCACGCATGAGTGCATTAAGTGAAGTGTTGTGGACTTCCAAAGAAAACAAGAGCTGGCCTAGTTTTGAAAAGAAATTATTACATGAATTTAAGCGATACGATAATTTTAAAATCAATTACAGTAAAGCTTATTTTAACCCGGAGAATAATTAATTTAAACTGCAATAACTATTTGTTATGATAGACGCATTTGAAAAAGTCCCCGTCCAAATTTTTCCTTCTCCAATAGAAGGATCTGCTTTTGTTGCACAGGAAATAGCGGCACTCATTAAAGAGAAAGCGTCGCAAGGCAAAAACTGTGTACTCGGTTTAGCAACGGGCTCCACTCCTATTAAGCTATACAAAGAACTTGTAAGACTGCACAAAGAAGAAGGACTGAGTTTTAAAAATGTGATCACTTTTAATCTAGATGAATATTTCCCAATAGAAAAAGATGCGCCACAAAGCTACTGGAGCTTTATGCACCATCATTTATTTAACCACATCGATATAGATTCAAAAAATATCCATATCCCAAGTGGTAAATGGCCCAAAGAAGAAATTAAAAAATACTGTGCCGAGTATGACGCAGCCATTGTTGATGCAGGTGGGATTGATTTACAAATTTTAGGAATTGGTGGTAATGGACATATTGGATTTAACGAACCAGGCTCAAGTATCATTTCAAAAACAAGACTGGTAAACCTTGCCAACAATACAAGACTTGCCAATGCCTACGAATTTTCGCACCTATCAAAAGTGCCACGCCTTGCGGTAACCATGGGTATTGGAACCATCATGCAATCGAAGCGTATATTGCTTTTGGCATTTGGCAACAAAGGTGAAATTATTACCAAAGCCGCAGAAGGCGATGTAACTGACCAGGTTCCTGCTAGTATTTTACAAGAGCACCCTAATTGTACTTTTATTATTGACACTACTGTTTCAGAATCATTAACGCGTATTAAATCGCCGTGGTTAACGGGTAACTGTGTGTGGGATAAAAAATTAATGAAGCGTGCTGTAATTGAGCTTTCATTAAAACTTGGCAAAGAGGTATTAAGCCTTACAGCCAAAGATTACAACGAAAATGGTTTAGCAGATTTACTGGTAGAAAAAAGTGACGCGTACGAAATTAATTTAGAAGTATTTTATATGCTGAGGGATAGCTTAACCGGTTGGCCGGCTGGTAAACCCAATGCTGTTATTCCGGCACACCCCGAAAGAAGCAATCCCTATCCTAAAAAATGTTTGATATTTTCACCACATCCCGACGATGATATTATTAGCATGGGTGGTACCTTTATGCGTTTACATGATCAGGGCAACGAAGTGCATGTGGCCTATCAAACCAGTGGCAATATTGCCGTATCTGATGAGTTTGTAACACGCTTTTTAGATTTTGCAGTAGGCTTCGAAGACCTATTTGGCATTGATAATAAAAAGAGTCAAGAAATTTTACAAGCAGCACGTAATTATATTGCTACCAAACAAAAAGGTGGGTTAGATTCTCCAGAAATTAGAGCCATCAAAGGGCTAATTAGACAATGTGAAGCAAAAGCAACGTGTAGATATGTGGGCTTAAAAGAACATCAATATCATTTCCAAAATTTACCTTTTTATGAAACAGGTAAAATAGAAAAGAATCCAATGGGTGAAGACGATGTATTTCAAACCATGGAACTTTTAAGAAAAATTCAACCGCATCAAATTTATTGTGCCGGAGATTTAGCCGATCCACACGGTACACACAAAGTATGCTTAGATGTTGTATTTGAAAGCATGCGCCGTTTAAAAGCTGCTGGCGATGCTTGGGTTAAAGACTGTTGGGTTTGGCTTTACAAAGGTGCATGGCAAGAATGGGATATTGCAGATATTGAAATGGCGATTCCTATGAGTCCAGATCAGGTGATTAAAAAGCGTTTTGGTATTTTCATACATCAATCACAAAAAGACAGTGTTCCGTTTCAGGGGTCTGATATGCGTGAATTTTGGCAAAGAGCAGAAACCAGAAATGCCAATACCGCACAATTGTATGCTGCGTTAGGTCAAACTAAATATGCAGCCATTGAAGCATTTGTGAGATGGCATTATTAACTGAAACCATATCATGGTCGGACGCATGGCAAGAACCACGTTTTAGAAATAAAACCATTATTGCCCTTTTATTGGTAGCCATAATTTTAATCATGCTGCCCACCTTTTTTGCTTTCATCGAAAAAAGAGATGGTATGGTGCTTCAAGATTATGTGCTTGACGCTATTCCAGCAATGGATGTTTCAATCCCTACTTTTACAATTATTTGGAGCGTGGTTCTCTTGGTTTTTTATAGGATCTATCAAAATCCTAGGTTATTTTTATTAGTTGCATATGGCTTTATTTTAATGTGTGTGCTCCGAATGCTAACCATTAGCCTGCTCCCCTTAAATCCTCCACCGGGTCTCATAGTATTAAAAGACCCCATCGCCAACATTGCCTATGGCGGAAATGGCATTTTTATTACCAAAGACCTGTTTTATTCGGGCCATACCGGAAATATGTTCCTATTTTTTCTGTGTTTACAGCATAAATGGGACAAAATCATTGCTTTAACAGCTTCTTTTCTAGTGGGAATATTAGTAATGGTTCAACACATTCATTATAGTATAGATGTAATTGCAGCCTTTCTTTTTACGTTTTTCATCTATTTAGGGGCCAAAAAACTAGCTTTTTTTTAATGTATTGATTAACTTTGGAAGTTCCATGTCTTTTGACTGGTAACAATTTATTAATCATTACTTAACAATTAAGACATATCCATTATTTAAATGAGTGAATTAAGTATGAAAATATGGGACAGCAGTTTTGAATTGGGTGATGCTGTTACAGTTGAGCAATTGGCCTTTTTTAAGGAACACGGTGTGATTGTTTTTAGAAATTTTTTACCGAAAGAACAGGTAGCAACATATATATCTGAACAACAAAGATTAGAATCGCAGTGGCTTGCAGAAAAAAAAGAAAAAGTAAATGGTATTCCTTTAAAGTTTGGTAAAGACGATAAAGGCAACACCACCATTCAAAGATTTTGTTTCAGCTCACTGCATAGCGGTCCCTTAAAACAATTGCTAGCAGACCAGCGCCTACAAGCATTAACTGCTTTTTTACATCCTTACGAAGGTCGTATTGCAGAAAATGAAAAAGATGGCCTTGTTATCAACAATTACATCAATACCCCAAATAGTACTTTTACCCAAATGGGTTGGCACACCGATAGCCCTCGCGACTTGTTTATGGGTCAAAAAATTATGCCAATGCTTAACGTTGGTATTCATTTAGACACTTGCGCTTTTAACAATGGTGGACTTAGGGTGATACCTGGTACGCATACACAAAGCATGTTTAAATTACTCTTTGGTAAAAAGTACTTTTTAGACAACAACGACGATCCGCGTGAAGTTGGATTTAATATCAACGCCGGCGATTTATCGGTACATGATGGACGCTTGTGGCACCGTGTAAAGCAATCCCCTAATTTTGGAGAAGCAAGTAGACGCCGTGTCATGTATGTTCCTATTGTTACGGGTAAATACAAGCCAAAAGACGAAAACAGCAAAACCCCTTTCTACCATAGATTTACGGGTAAGGTTCACCATTAATAATGACTGATTATGATGCCATTTGCATTAATTACTGGCGGAGGCAAAGGCATTGGCAAATGTATTGCCACTGAACTTGCTAAAAGAAACTACCCAGTTCTTTTAGTAGCAAGGGATGAAAAGTCGTTGGAGGAACACGCAACTACCCTTTCAAACACTTATGGTGTTGCCGCACATTATTTAGCACTAGATTTAGGTAAACTGGATGCCACAAAAGTTTTAATGGACTGGATTACGTCTAACAATTATAATGTGGGCATTCTTGTTAACAATGCAGGCTATGGATTAAGTGGTCCTTTTACAAAATACAGTGCCAACGACCACCTCGAAATGATGCGCGTTAATATGGAAGTGCCTGTTACCTTAACAGCTGCATTACTTCCAATGCTTACAAAAAATGCACCTGCATATATTTTAAATGTTGCGAGTTCTGCTGCTTACCAAGCAGTACCAGGCCTTACGGCGTATGCTGCGTCTAAATCTTTTGTGTTAAGTTTTAGCAGGGGCCTGAGACACGAACTCAAAAACACAGGCGTATCCGTTACAGCGGTAAGCCCAGGCTCTACCGATACCAACTTTGCCAACAGAGCCGATGTGGGCGTAAAAGCGCTTAAAACCGCCGAGAAGGTGAATATGTCACCAGAGGAAGTGGCATCCATAGCCGTAACTGCGTTATTTAACAAAAAACCCGAAGTAATTACCGGCTTTGTTAATCAACTGGGGGCCTTTTTAGTATGGTTATTACCTAAAAAACTAGCAGAATCAATTGCTGCAAGCCTTTATGGCCTATAATTTTGAATAAAAAAGCATTCCTTTTTTGCCGTTAATCTTTTAGAGATTATATTTGCAACCCCTTAGGGTAATGGCTGCGTAGCTCAACTGAATAGAGCATCTGACTACGGATCAGAAGGTTTTAGGTTTGAATCCTAACGCGGTCACAAAGCCTCACAGAAATGTG
>CANHHX010000068.1 GCA_947461125.1 Bacteroidota bacterium
ATAATGCGTTCTGTGACCGTGCTTCTTGCGGAAGCCCTTTCTTCTTTTCATTTTAAAGGCGATCACTTTTTCACCTTGTACTAGGTCGCTGAGAATTTCTGCTTTAACGACTGCTTTAACGGCACTGCCAAGGGCAATTTTCCCGTCATTATCAACCATTAATACATCAGAGAACTCAACTTTGTCTCCGGTTTTACCTTGCAGGTGAGGTACGTACAAGCTCTGTCCTGCTTGAACTTTAAATTGTTGACCTGCGATTTTTACAACTGCTAACATAGCTATCCAAAATTAGGACGGCAAAGGTAGGGTTTTGAAGCGAAAATCATATAAAATTATCCTTCTTCTTATGAAAAAATACTAAATCATTGATTATCAATGTGTTAATATCTTAACAATTCCAAATAAATATGAAGCCTACAATTCTCTATTTTTGCCGAGTCTAATACCCATAGGTCCTTCATGAATCTAAAATCATTACTTGCCAAGCCCTTTGCTCATTATATAGCCAATAAGGTTAAAAAAGAGGCAAAGCAGGCCGTTGGGGACCAAACATCCATTTTTAAGGCTTTATTAAAAGTTGTTAAAAACACCCAGTTTGGTAAAGACCATGGGCTAGATGCGGTAGAGGACTACGAAGGCTTTAAAAAAGCGGTTCCCATTAGAGATTATGAGCAGTTTGTACCCTATATAAACTTGATTAAAGAAGGGAAGCAAAATATTTTATGGAAAGGCCTCCCTATTTATTTTGCCAAAACAAGCGGCACTACTAGTGGCGTGAAATACATTCCCATCACCAAAGACTCTATTGATAATCATATTAATACCGCCCGTAACGCCCTGCTATGTTATATGGCCGAAACGGGTAATACCGGTTTTGCATCTGGTAAACTTATTTTTTTAAGTGGCTCCCCCGAATTAGCGCGCGTAGGCGGCATTGCAACAGGACGTTTAAGTGGCATTGTAAACCACCACGTGCCTGCCTATTTACGTTCCAATCAGCTACCTAGTTACGAAACCAATTGTATCGAAGATTGGGAGCAAAAATTAGACGCGATTGTATCAGAAACGGTGCATCAAGATATGACGCTTATTAGTGGCATTCCACCTTGGGTACAAATGTATTTTGATAAACTAGAAGCAACCACCAATAAAAAAGTAGGGGAGCTGTTTCCTAATTTTAATGTGATGGTACAAGGGGGTGTAAACTTTGAACCCTACAAAGCAAAATTATTTGAAAGTATTGGCAGGAAAATTGACACCGTCGAACTCTTTCCAGCGAGTGAAGGATTTTTTGCTTTTCAAAATGCTCAAACAGAACCGGGCCTATTATTAAATACCAACAGCGGTATCTTTTTTGAATTTATTCCAGCCGAAGAAATTTTTGCTGAAAACCCTACACGTCTTTGTTTGGCGGAGGTTGAGCTCGGTAAAAATTATGCACTCATCATCAATAGCAATGCGGGACTCTGGGGTTATAACATTGGTGATACCGTAAAATTTGTGAGTCTGGATCCGTATAAAATTATTGTATCTGGTCGTATCAAACATTTTATTTCTGCATTTGGAGAACATGTGATTGGCGAAGAAGTAGAAGCTGCACTTTTACAAGTAACTGCACAAACAAATACAAGTGTTACTGAATTTACGGTGGCACCGTTTGTAGCTGGAGTAGAGGATGCTGGAAAAAGTTATCATGAATGGTTTATTGCATTTGAAAAGGCGCCTTCTAATTTGGCAGATTTTGCTGCCCAGCTAGACGCCGCTATGCGTCAACAAAATGTATATTACGACGACCTTATTAAAGGCGCCATTTTAGAGCCTTTAAAAATAAGACCCCTTCAAAAAGATGCTTTTGTGCAGTACATGCGTTCAATTGGCAAATTAGGGGGTCAAAATAAAGTGCCAAGGCTCAATAATGACCGGGTCCTGGCAGATGCACTTTCAAACTACCATGCCCCCTAATTGTAGTTTAATTTTATCTTATCTTGTGGCAGTAAAAAAAGAGGGTAGTAAATACCCATATCAACATGAGTAGTCAAAAAAGGATCGCCATATTCGGCTCTACTGGTTCGATAGGAACGCAGGCACTTGAAGTGATTGCAGCCAATCCAACACTGTTTAGTGCCGAAGTATTAACGGCGCAAAACAATGATGCTTTACTAATTGAACAGGCGTTACAATTTAACCCCAACGTGGTGGTTATTGGAGACGAAAAAAAATACCTCAATGTAAAAGAAGCGCTCGCAAAAACAAACATTAAAGTTTTTGCAGGCGAGAAGGCACTGGTTGAAGTTGCAGCACTCGATTGCTACGATATGATGCTTGCAGCCATTGTTGGGTATGCAGGATTAAAACCAACTTTAAAAGCCATTTCATGTGGCAAACCCATTGCACTTGCGAATAAAGAAACCCTAGTGGTAGCAGGTGATATTGTGATGCAAATGGCGATGGAAAAAAGAGTGCCCATTATTCCCGTAGACTCTGAGCACTCCGCTATTTTTCAATGCTTGGTAGGAGAGGGGCGTAATAAAATTGAGCGCATTATTTTAACGGCGAGTGGCGGACCTTTTTTAGGTAAAAAGCCTAATTTTTTGGTGAACGTAAAGCGTGATCATGCATTACAACATCCTAACTGGAGCATGGGTGCAAAAATTAGCGTAGACTCGGCAACCCTTATGAATAAAGGGCTTGAAATGATTGAAGCCAAGTGGTTGTTTAATTTACAACCCTCGCAAATTGAAGTGGTGATTCATCCGCAAAGTATCATTCATAGCATGGTGCAATTTGATGACGGAAGTATCAAAGCGCAAATGGGACTTCCTGATATGAAACTTCCCATTCAGTATGCACTTGCTTTTCCGCAGCGTCTTGAAAATAATTTTCCGCGCTACGATTTTAAAAAGCCAAACACGTTAACTTTTGACGAGCCGGATACCAAAACATTTAGAAATTTAGCACTGGCGATAGAGGCACTTCACAAAGGAGGTAATTTGCCATGTATTTTAAATGCAGCCAATGAAATTGCGGTGTATGCATTTTTAAGAAATAGAATTGGATTTTTAGATATGACAGAAGTGGTGGAACAAACCATGCAAAAAATGCCATTTATTCAAAATCCAACCCTCGAACAGTATTTTGAAAGTGATGGGGAAGCAAGAAGTTTTGCAGCCTCACTTATACATTTATAACAGAACGTAATTTTATATTCATATGACTTTATTAGCGGTAGATTGGTTAAGTGTTGGCGTTAAAGCTGGACAGTTTATTTTATCTTTTTCAATTTTAGTAACCCTGCATGAGCTCGGGCATTTTATTCCTGCCAAATTATTTAAGTGCAGGGTAGATAAGTTTTATTTATTCTTTGATCCTTGGTTCAGTATTTGGAAAAAGAAAAAAGGTGAAACCGAATATGGTATTGGCTGGGTGCCATTTGGCGGCTATGTAAAAATTGCCGGCATGATTGATGAGAGCATGGATAAAGAGCAGATGAATAAGCCCCCAGAGCCGCATGAGTTCAGGTCTAAACCAGCCTGGCAGCGATTGATTATTATGATAGGTGGGGTGCTCGTAAACGTAGTGCTTGCCATTGTTATTTTTATTGGTATTACCTGGGTATGGGGTGAAGAGTATTTGCCGGTTAAAAACTTAAAAAATGGAATTGTTGCCGATTCATTGGCAAAATCAATTGGCATTAAAGATGGGGATAATGTAGTAGGCATTGATGGCAAACCGCTTGAAGCATTTGGAACCCTAGAAGCTGAAATGGTTTTAAATGATGCCAAGGTTTTACAAGTTACTAGAAACGATTCGGCATTTGATTTGCAAGTACCTGATGGTTTTATTGCAAAACTTGCCAAGGTGGCTAACGAAACATCACTTGTGATGCCGCGTTACCCGGCCATTGTAGACTCTGTATCAAGCACTGCTGTTTTTACAAAAGATGCGCTCATTAAAAATGACCAACTGATTGCTTTTAACAACAAGCCATTTTTATTTTACCACGAGTTTGATCAGTTAAAAAAAGGATACGAAGATTCTATTGTGAGTTTAACCGTGCTTCGTGGTACTGATACCGTGGATGTGCGTGTTAAAGTAAATGAAAAAGGAAAGCTTGGATTTTTTGGTAGAAGTCCGCTGGTATTATTTGGCACCAACACAAAAACCTACGGCTTTTTTGAATCTATCCCAGTAGGGTTTACAAAAACCTGGGAAACGCTGGACCGTTATGTAACTGGTATCAAACAAATTTTTACCGGTAAAGTAGCCGCTAGCGATTCGTTAGGTAGCGTTATTAGTATTGGTAATACATTCCCGGGCACTTGGGATTGGGAGCGTTTTTGGACTTTGACAGGCATATTCTCTATCATATTAGCTTTCATGAATATTTTACCTATTCCGGCACTCGATGGAGGGCATGCGCTCTTTACGCTGTATGAAATGATTACCAAACGTAAACCATCCGATAAGTTTATGGAATACGCACAAATGGTGGGCATGGTGCTTTTATTGAGCTTAATGGTATACGCTTTGGGGCTTGACTTTTGGAGATTATTTAAATAAGTCTATAAATAGTGTTACCTTTGCATTTGGCTTTTTGTTAACCACAAGCTATGGGGTCGTACTGGTTTTGACAGCATAGGTTATTGTTGGTGTAAGCATGCAGTGCGTTGTGTAATTAGCACTTCAATCTGAATACTCAAACTTCAAATGGCAATACTCAGTATGCCATGGCTGCTTAATCAGTGATTAAGTAACCATTTGGGCCGCCGCACAGGTTCGCTTATTTCCATGTGCCGCCGCCGACTCAAAACAAAATAAGATGCTGCAATAGAAGGCTGTGACTATTGCTTAAGATCATCCAGCTAAGCGTTAGGTTGGTTTGTTCGTTCCCGGCCTTTCGTCTACAATGAATACCGAAATAAGCATGTAGAAAGCTAATGGTCACGATGTTTGGACAGGGGTTCGACTCCCCTCGACTCCACAATCCTTTTTAAGGATTTATTAAGAGCGACTTGTTTATTTTCAGGTCGCTCTTTTTATTTTTTCAATTATATTTGTTTTCAATCACAAATTACACGTATGAAAAAGATACAAATCATGATGACTGCTTTACAAGCCAATTACAAAAAGTTAACGTTGCTTTTTGTTGGGAGTTTATTACTTATTGCTGGGGCTTTTGCCAATGGTGTAAAGTCTGACAATCCGGATGGCATTGTAGGTGTTTGGAAAACGGGTGAAGGAACCGCAATGGTGCGCATTTACAAAAATGGCGACAAATACCAGGGCAAAATTGTTTGGTTAAAAGAACCCAACGATCCAGAAACAGGAAAGCCGAAGGTTGATAAAAATCATCCGGAGGATGCTTCAAAATCGCGTGCTATTTTAGGCCTTGTAAATATTTGGGGATTCAATTACAAAGGGGAAAACGTTTGGGACGAAGGCAATATTTATGACCCTAAAAATGGTAATACCTATTCTTGTACCATGAAATTACAAAACAACAACTCACTTGAAGTAAGAGGTTATATTGGTGTTTCAATCATTGGAAGAACAGATACTTGGACCAGACAAGTATTAAGGTGATACAAAGTTAAATCCAATATTAAAATATAAAGGATTGCCCAACCTGCTTTCAAAGTAGCGTTGGGCTTCTTTTTTACCATTGTACTCATTCATTACTTCAAAACGCCAATTGTAACGCATCCCAGCCTCTGCGTGGAACCAAACAAAGCCACTTAGTTTTTTATCCCACATTACTTTTGGTTTAAACTCACCTCTTTGGATAAAAACTGCTCCATTTTCAATTCTATTTGTACTTGGCATCCAAAACTGATTGCCCTCTAACTCAAACCCAGCTTGCAACATATTGAATGTAGAAAAATTGTAACGCATGAATCCACGGGCAGGTAATAAAAGTTCCATGCCCCATTTGTCGTTGAATGTTTTATTCCAAAATAAAATAGGCACGTGTATAAGTTGTCCAGCACGGTAGGTACGTGCAATACCTGTACCAATCATATTTTTTTCCGTTTTTTTCCAACCATAAATAACGGTTCCACTTAATGTAAGTGCGTCTTTGTTGATGGCACTAAAATTATGAAAGAGTCCATTTAAGTCTGCACTAGCCTGAATGATAAAGAAATTCTTTTCGTTTAATGGCTTAAAAATGGTTGTATTTAAACCAGCACTTGTCATGGTGTGGTTGTTGAGATAGTTTGTGAATTGAGTGTGTTCAGGCTTTTCGATTGCAAAATTACTTCCCCAATAATTAGCACCTAGTTGCCAAATAATTTTATTGTTTGAAATAACAGGAATATTTACTTGCGCTTTTATTGCAGAAACCTGTTGCACATTTACATCTTTAAATGCTTGAAGCATGCCGCCAAGCGGAACACCAGGCATTAAAAAAGAACTGGCTCTTTCATAACCAATGCTAATAATTTTTTGTGGTGTTTGATTTAATACTTTTTGCGTGCAATAGCGTTTAACACCATCAGCTTCTCCAAATTTGCTGTAATCAAAATTATCTGTGGTGTCTACTTGTGCCAAAGAAACTGTGGCAATTAATAAAAACGCACTTAGTAAAATCTTATGCATGGTATAAATATTTTATATAAAATTAAGAACAAAATGAATAACGAACATCAATAGTTCTAACGAACTACCACAACTTCATTGTAAGGAACCCTAAACCTTGGACCCCAAACACCTGCTTCGGTTCCTTTACCTACCGCAATAATCATATTTATTTCTGCCCCAGACGGTAAGCCCAGTGCGCGTTTTACGCGAACGGCGTCAAAGCCTTCCATTGGACAGGATTCAAAGCCTTCGGCAGCTATCGATAACATAAATGTTTGCGCTGCTAGTGCACAAGATTTATGTACCGTAACTCTTTGATCTGCCTTGCCTCCAAAACGCATAAAGGGTTTGCGCAGTCCCATAAAAAAGCATAATGCTCTTCTAATAAGTGTTGTGATACCAAAAATGTCGGAACGGTAGGCTAGTGGCATGAGTTTGCCATAATAATCGAGTCCTCTTTTTTGTGCCGTATTGGGTTCGCCACTAATGCCTTCTTTTATTTTGTTGTAGTTCCATGCGGCTCTTTGTTTCCATAGATCTTGTCTCGTAACAAAAACCACCAATTGTTTGGCTGTTCTAGCCGCATTTTGATCCAGGCAAAGTGCGGTGAAGGATTCTTTTAAAGTGGGATCTTTGATCCATTGAAACTCCCATAATTGCATATTGCTACTATTAGGGGAGAGGATGCTTCTTTCTAAACTCCTTACGATAACATCGTCAGGTACTTCGATGTTGGCATCAAATTTTCGGTTAGAACGTCTGCGTTGTATAATTTCTTCGAAACTATTGCTTAATGACATGGGATGGTTTTACGATTTATAGAACTGTAAATATCGTTAGATTTTGGGTATTAAAGATATATTTGTACCTCAAAACAATCAAGAAGCACAATGGTTCAACTTCCTACACGACAGGCTAACAATTTTGATTTGTTACGTATTTTGTTTGCTTGGTTTGTAATTGTTTCCCATTCATACGTTTTAAATGGGGATGGCGCCACCGATCCCTTATTTGAAATGACCCAACAAACCTTTTTGTTTTCATTTATTGGGGTAAAAGGTTTTTTTATCATTAGTGGTTATTTGATTTTCAAAAGTATGATGGTGAGTACTTCCATTTTTGAATACCTTGTAAAAAGGGTGCTTCGAATTTTTCCAGCGTTGGCTGTTGTATTACTTGTAACACTTGCTGCGGTGTACTTTATTTATCCAACCAATATTTCGCCCTTTTTTTCCAACAAAGAAGTGTATGCTTATTTCTTAGGTAATATCATTTTGTTTAAACCTCATTTTTTTATATCCGGAATTTTTTCGGGGCTTCCATCGGCAGCAATCAATGGTTCTTTGTGGACCATCGAATATGAGTTTTTCTTTTACCTTTTTATTTTGTTATTCTTTTTTATTAGGGCCCAAAAAAAACAATTAATCATTGCATTATCCGTTGTTGTAGTATTGTTTTTAGTGGTGCGTTTGTTCTTTTACGACTGGACCGTTCAAACCCATTTTTTTATTCCACTTGAACCACTTTTTGATTTAGGACCTTATTTTTTAATGGGGTCTCTATTTAGTTGTTTTGATTTTGATAGCATGCCTGCAAAAAATGTGATTGCTGCGTTTTTATTTGTGACACTTGCCGTTTCGGTATATTGCAAAGTGGGTCATACGGTTGTTTATTTTACCCTTCCATTTTTAGTGATTTATGTAGGCAAGCAAACGTCTAAGTTGGCTACCTGGGTACATGACAAGTTGGGAGACCCGTCCTACGGTATTTACCTGTATGCATTTCCACTTCAACAACTCCTTATTTATTGGTACCGTCCCTCAACCCTTATGTTATTTATTGCGAGTACCCTTGGGGCATTTGTTTTTGGGTATCTCTCATGGATACTCATCGAAAAAAAGGCCTTGGCCCTCAAACAGTATTTTTTACAGGTACGTCATAAATAAGTAGCAAATAATACAAAGCAGTAAAATAATGCTCACTGCTGCAATCGTCCAAGGATCAGTATCTAATATTTTACGTTTCTTTTTCTTGTTGTTTTTTTGAGCTAGTGTACGAACTGTTTTTTTAAGTGCCTGGTTGTAGGCGGCAAGTTGTGCTTTGTTTTTAAATGCGGTAAGCCCTTCGATAGCAGCTTCAAAATCGGCCGATTGCAGCATCATTTTTTCAATTTCATGCTGTTCGCGGTGTGTTGCAGTGCCTGATAAATATTTCTCCAATACCTGCTCATTCACGGAAACGTCCTTTTCTAATATGTCTAAAAGATCATTCATCTTGCAAGCGCTTTTCAATTAATAACTTTAAATTCCTCTTCCCATTTTGAATATGACTTTTTACCTCTAGGAGCGTGTATCCTGTGATGGATGCAACGTTTTGATAGCTATTTTTTTGGAGGTAAAATAAAGTAATACATTTTTGTTGTGCCTCATTTAGTTGAGGAAGCATTTGTTCTAGTAAAGAAGCCAATTGTTCTTTTTGTAAGGCCTCCATTTTGTCTGTTTCTGAACTAGCTACTTGATCTAAACTGTTTACATCCACTATTGTGTTATGTTGCCTTAAAAGCATGAGGCAATGATTTTTACAAATCATGTATAGCCAACTTTTTAAATAAGTAACCTTGTATTTTTCCAATTCAAGAATAGCTTTTAAAAAGACCTGCTGCACGGCGTCTTTGGCAGCCTCTTCGTCTTTTAAATATTTCATACAAAGGCCCAGTAGTAAATAAGTGTGTCTTTCTAGTGCAAGTCCAATCCATAATGAATCTTTACTCTCATAGTAGCGTTCAAGTAAATGTTGGGTGGTTATATGTGAATATTTCAAATCCTGCACTTCTTAAAAATACTTCTTTTTAAAGAGATACTACAATCTACAAATTCCATAACTTACCATAAATTTTAAAGCATGGCAGAAGTGATTTGTGTGGTACCAGTTGCGCCGTTAAGAGCAGAGGGGTCGCACCGGGCAGAAATGGTTTCTCAAATGTTTTTGGGCGAAACGGCAACTGTCATAAGTGAAACCAAAGATTTTTATCAAATACAAATGCACCAAGATGGGTATGAAGGTTGGTGCCAGAAATTGCAAATGCAATTGGTTGCAGAGGGTGCAAATATTACTACTACCGGATATACGCCTAATTGGATAAACAGTGCGGTTTTAAATGGGCAACCCATTCAACTCCCGCTTGGCACACCCATTGTTTCTTATACAAGTTCAGATTTTGAATTTACCTATGCAGGCGCTATCTGGGATTCAGCCAACAAAGCATGGGCGCCCGGTGTACTAGAAAATCTTGCCAAACAATTTTTAGGAACGCCTTATTTATGGGGAGGCAGGTCTGTATTTGGAATTGATTGTAGTGGGTTTGTGCAAATGGTTTTTAAGTTATTGAATGTTCGCTTGCCTCGCGATGCCTATCAGCAAGCTGAGGTGGGAGAGGACGTTGGTTTTTTAGCCGAAGCTAAGCCCGGCGATTTAGCTTTTTTTGATAACGAGCAAGGGAAAATTACCCATGTAGGTATTTTATTATCACCGCAACAAATTATTCATGCTTCTGCTGTAGTAAGAATCGACCCGATCGATCAGGCAGGCATTGTAAGCAGCACAACAGGGCTTCGTACACATCAACTCCGCACCATTCGAAGGGTTACATTAAAATATTAAATAGAAGACATAAAAAAAGCAGCACATGTGCTGCTTTTTATTATAGTTAGATTGGGTTACATCAAGTCTTTACATTAAGTCCATTGCTTTTGCAAAATAGGTAACGGTACCAGGTAACGCTAACCAAAAGAATTCACGGTATACAACGAGTAAAGTAATCATTACGGCTAACCAGAAAAAACAGATAGCCCAGTATTTTGCAGTTGATTTATTTGCTTCCATGTAAATAATTTTTGCAAAGATAAGGGCCGTATTTCATTTAGCCAACAAATATCCTATGGTTGTTGCTGCCATGCCAAGGGCTAAAGTTCCTAAGGTATACACCAAAAAACTACCATAGCGCTGTTGTTGCAATAGTTCAAGGTTTTCCCAAGCAAATGCAGAAAATGTGGTAAATCCACCACAAATACCAGTCGCTAAAAACAAGCGAAGGTTGGGGCTTATTTGGCCTTTAATCGCAAGCCCCATCACAACGCCCATAATTAGGGCGCCTACAATATTTACAACACCGGTGGCATAGGGGAATGTTGCTGATTTAATAAGTAGTCCAAAAAAATACCTGGCCACAGCACCTAGCATTCCGCCCAGTCCCACCCAAATCATGTTTTTTAATTCCATGCTAGATGATTTTAATCCTTTACGGACACTACCAACCATTTGCCATTTGTTTTTTCTATTTCAATTTGGCGTGGCTTTTTGTCTAACGAATATTGGAAATTCATGCGGGTATGCAAACTATCTTGGTCAGTAATCTCTAATATAACAATGGAAGCCTGTCTAAAAGTCGATCTACCTTCTTTATCTAGGGCCCGGTAAGTTTTTTCGGTGTTAGCCGTTTGCGACTTCATGGTTTGGGTAACAGCAGCATAGGCCACTGCTTTTTCAAAATCACCCTGCAAACAGGCTTCTAAATAATTACGGCCAGCCTCAATGGAAGTGGTTGCAGGCGGAAAGTTTTTTGGTGAATTGGTACAACCAATAAGTAGTGCTAATAGCAGTATGGGTGTGCTTTTCATGCCATAAAAGTACAATTAATGTAATTGATTTTAACAATCATTTTGCGAATAGTTGTTAGGATGCCAATTAAAAATCGTACCTTCGCACCAGAATTGAACAACAACCCTAATTACTATCTACTTGCGCACGTCGCATCTGATTTTTAAGGTTCACTTTACGATTACAGCCCGCCAGGCAACCATTTGAATTTACTTGTTCAATTTAACGATTCAAAATTTTAAATACATATACAATGAACAGTAATGCTATGCCTGCTATCGTACAAATCGATACAGACAACCTAAAAAAGTTAACAACAGAAGTAAAAGAAACAGTGGCAGACGCCGTAATTGGTGTAAACAATGCACAAACACG